>JAWWBL010000119.1:0-4775 GCA_033720975.1 Acidimicrobiia bacterium
CCATACTCGCGCCCATGATGACGCATGAGCTCGTCGTCGGGCGTCGAAGCGCCACCGACCTCGTAGATGGCATGCAGGAAGTCCACCCCGTCCTCGGACTCAGAGGTGAGCTCCTCCCACCGCACGCCTGAGGCGAGGTCTATGGCCTGGCGCTCGGCTGGATGTACCACTGGACTAGTCCCGGACTGGATACTGTCTTCAGCCGACTGGCGGGTGAAGTCCTCACCGCGGATGACACGATCGAGGGATACATCGAGTTCGGTGACGATCGAATAGAGCGTTCCGACCGACGGCCTGGTCTGACCGCTTTCCAGCTGTGATATCAGACTTGCTGACAGCCCAAGTCTCCGTGCCAGCTCTCTCTGGCTCAGGCCGACCCGCACCCGCTCCTCGCGTATTCGCCTCCCGATGCCTTCTAGGTCCTCGCGGATATCGGTCGCGACCCGGTGGTCGCTCACATCAGCATCCAGCCGCCGTCGACATACAGGTTGATTCCGTTTACCGCCGGGTTCTCGAGTAGGAAGGCAACTGCGTGGACGATGTCTGCCATCGTGGTCAGCTTCCGAGTGGGAGTCCGGGCTATAACGTCTTCGAGAGCTTCCGGTTTTCCGGCCCAGAAAGGACTGTCGCCGACGATTCCCGGATGGATGGCATTGAAGCGAATCGGCGCCAACTGAACCACCAGAGCGTTTATCAGGGAGCTGATGCCGCCGTTGACGGTTGTGACCGTCGTCGAGCCCGGGTAGGGGCGGTCTTTGGCCCTGCCACCGAAGAGCACGACAGCAGAATCATCGGAGAGGTTGGGCAGCAGCCTGTGGATCGTCTCTGTGTAGCCGACCAACTTCATGGTCGTGAGTTTCAGGGCGGTTTCGTAGGAGTACGTGGCGACCTTGTTGTTGTCGCGTCCGATGGAGGAGAGAACCAAGTACGACACCGGCCCGACATCGGAGAGTGCCGGGGCGATGGAGGCCGGGTCGCTCAGGTCGAACCCGATTCCACGGGCAGCACCGCCGAGCTCTGCCACTGTGGCATCTGCACTCTCTTGGGTGCTTCCGGTTACGACTACCTGAGAGCCACTAGCCAGATAGTGAGCTGCGATCTCCCTTCCGAGACCACCTGTGCCGCCCACAACGACAACCGAACCTTCGGGCATCCTCTGCTCCTTCTACCGTGCTGTCCGCCTGGGGAGGATAAACCGGACAGATCGAGGCGTGCAGTGAGACTGAGCACAATGGGAACCATGGAGCGACCGTGAGCGGGTACGACGTTTGCATCGTGGGAGGGGGCTTGGTCGGCTTGTCGACTGCTGAGGCGCTCCAATCTTCACATGACGGAATCTCGATCGCGATCCTGGAGAAAGAACAAAAGGTTGCCCTGCACCAGAGCGGCCGCAACAGCGGGGTTGTGCATTCGGGTCTCTACTACAAGCCCGGGTCCCTGAAGGCGAAGCTGTGCGCTGAGGGACGAGAGGCCACCTACGCGATGGCTGAAGAGCTTGGCGTCCCAGCTCGGCGATCGGGCAAGCTCGTCGTTGCGGTGGATCGGAAAGAGATCCCGCGCCTGGACGAGCTGGAGCGTCGGGGCCGGGAGAACGGGCTCGAGGGCATGGATCGGCTTGGACCGGACGGCATCAGGTCGATCGAACCGAATGCGGCTGGTGTGGAGGCTCTCTACATTCCGCAGGCCGGGGTGGTCGACTTCGCGGCGATAGCAAGGGTTCGCGCGAAAAGGCTGACAGCTCAGGGCGCCTCCGTGCTCACCAGCCAGCCAGTCGTCGCTATCAACCACGAGTCAACCGGAGTGATCATCAGAACGCCCGACCGTGAGATAAGGGCACGCTGCTTGGTGAATTGCGCCGGCCTCCAGGCGGATCTAGTTGCTCATTTGGCCGGTGCGAACCCGAAGGTCCGCATCGTGCCCTTCAGGGGCGAGTACTACACGCTGACCGAAGAGGCCATAGGGCTGGTCAGATCGCTCATTTATCCGGTGCCCGATCCCCGGTTTCCCTTTCTCGGTGTGCATTTCACCCGTCGGGTCGACGGCGGCGTCGACGTCGGCCCGAATGCAGTTCTCGCCATTGGAAGAGAGCACTACAAGGACACCAAGCCGGAGTGGAAGGAGCTGATCGCCTTGCTCGGCTACCCGGGATTTCGCAAGCTCGCTGCCCGGCACGCAGTCTCAGGAATCCGTGAGCTCGTCAACTCGATGTGGAGACGCAACTACGCCCGCAGCGCCCGGCGCCTGGTGCCCGCACTGCGGGCCAATCAGCTCTCTGAAGGTGGCGTCGGAATCCGTGCCCAGGCGGTGGATCGGGCTGGCCGTCTGGTGGACGACTTCGTGATCGAAACCGTCGGCTCCACAGTCCACGTGCTGAATGCACCATCTCCTGGGGCGACGGCGAGCCCCGCGATCGGCCG
Organism: Acidimicrobiia bacterium; assembly: GCA_033720975.1. GTDB lineage: Bacteria > Actinomycetota > Acidimicrobiia > Spongiisociales > ZC4RG35 > JAWWBL01. The sequence goes on from JAWWBL010000119.1 coordinate 2,418, forward strand.
ATATATCGCCATGCGAGTGGAGCCGATTCTGAGAGGCGGAGGGACTCGCTGAGTGTGTAGTGTCACTGAATTATGAGCGCTTCGCCTCGCAGTGTGGCTGTAGTCGGCGTGGGCCGGATGGGCGGTGCGATGGCGGCTCGGTTCGCCGGCGCTGGCCACAAAGTGACGGTCTGGAATCGTGATAGGGCCAAGGCTGACCGCGTAGCGGAAGCAACTGGCGCGGGCATCGCCCAGTCTGCGGCCGATGCGGCGGCCCGGGCCGAGGTGGTCGTGAGCAGCCTTGCAGATGACGATGCCGTCAAGGCCGTGTACCTGGGTCCCACAGGAATCGTCGAGGGGATCGGCGATGACTCCATTGCCGTTGACACGAGCACGGTCGACCCGGAGACGATCATGGAGGTCGGTGCTGCCATCGACGAGGAGGGCTCCGGGTTTCTCGACTGCCCCGTCTCCGGAAGTGTGGCAACCGTCGAAGCTGGAGCGCTGACGATCATGGCTGGAGGCGATGCTGATCTCATCTCGGCTGTCGAGGGTGTCCTCGGTGCCATTGGGAGCAAGGTGATTCGCGTCGGTCCCCGAGGGACTGGGGCAGCCGCCAAGCTCGCTGTGAACGGCCTTGTTCACGGGCTCAACATTGCGCTATCGGAGGCGCTTGTTCTCGCCGAGACTGCAGGGATATCGCGCGACGTGGCATATGAGATCTTCGCCAGCGGCGCCGGCGGCGCTCCTTTCGTGCACTACAAGAGAGAGGCGTACCTACATCCGGACGAAACCCCGGTCGCATTCAGCCTCGATCTCGTCGCCAAGGACCTGACTTTGATCACGGCTATGGCGAAGCGCGTCGGGGCCCCGATGCGACAGGCCTCGGTCGGGCTGGATGTCGTAAACGAAGCTATTGGGAGTGGCTTGGGGCATCGAGACCTCAGCGCGATAGCGGTCCATCTGCGCGCTAGAGGAGCCTGATGGCCAATCACATCGTCAAGCTCGGAGAAGACTTCGACTATCAGGTGCCTGTCGAGTTCGCGGGGAGAAGCCAGGGCTATTCCGGCGACTCGATGATCGACGAAGCCGGAGGGGCGGTGCAGATGGGCTTTCGGGTCGCACGGCTCGATCCGGATGGCACCGTCGATTCCCATGTGCACTCCTTCGAAGAGACGCTATATGTGCTGGACGGCCAACTGACCGTCGATACGCCAGAGGGCTCGTTCGAGCTGATCGAAGGTGACTACGGGCTTCTGCCGGTTGGAATGACTCATGCCTTCCGGAACACCGGGAGCCTGGCGGTGAACTTCGCCGAGATGAAGGCGCCGCTTCCAAGGGAGCGTCTCGGCTTCGACACGCAGTTCACGCCGGCTGTTCCGGCGAGAGACGCCGTGAGAGTCGATGTTCGGGATCCACGGAATCGCTACTTCGGGCACATAGACCCCGAGTCATCCGACCCCACGATGCAGACCCAGGACCGGCTCGCAGTGAGTGCAAGCATGAGGACCGCCCTACTCGTCTACAGCGGGATCACCGTGAAGATGATGATCGATTCCGATCTCGGAGCCGATCTTTCCACCATGTTCATGGTCCAGTACGAGCCGGGTGGGCTGGCTGGCGCGCACGATCACCCCCTCGAAGAGGCGTATCTGATTCTCGACGGCCAGGTCGAGGCGAAGTTCGACGGACGCGCGTACATACTCGGCCCCGGCGACATCGCGTGGGCTGGGGTGGGATGCGTCCACGAGTTCCGGAATGTCGGTGACGGAAAGGTGCGCTGGCTGGAGACACAAGCCCCGCAGCCGCCTCCCCGTCACTCATATCGGTTTGCCCGCGATTGGTCCTACCTCGAGCAGGCACTGGCCGAATAGTCCCAAGAGTAAGGAGCAGATGATGAGCGAGTTCCCAGTGGCCACCAGCCCGGCGCCAGGTGTCATGGGCGTCGACTGGGAGAACCGGGTCGACTTCGAGCGGTTGAGGCATTACCGCCTGGAGAGGGTTCGCATGATGCTCGAGGAGTTCGACCTGGGGGCCGTTCTGCTGTTTGAGACGTCGAACATCAGGTATGCAACCGCAACCCAGATCGGCTACTGGGCATTCAACAAGGGAGAGCGGTACGCGCTCGTCACCCGTAACGAGCGCCCACGCATCTGGGACTTCGGCTCGGCGGCCAAAGCGCATCGGCTCCAACTTCCTCACATGTATGACACGGAGAACTCCGTCGGGGGCAACACGGGGCTCCAGGGAGCCATCGGCCCCGAGACCGGGCTGCATGCAAGAGCGGCCGCGGAGATCAAGTCCGTTCTAACCGAAGAAGGAATCGCCGGCGAGAAGCTGGGAGTCGACCTGGCCGAAACCGGCGTTTTTCTCGCACTC
>JAWWBL010000120.1:0-4706 GCA_033720975.1 Acidimicrobiia bacterium
GAAGAGCACCCGGTGGCGTTGGCGACGATGACGCGGTCCCCCATCATCTGGGTGATGAGCTTGAGGTAAGGCGTCTCACCACAGCCTGCGCAAGCACCGGAGAACTCGAAGAGCGGGTCGAGGAGCTGGGTCCCCTTGACCGATCCGGTGTTGACGAGCGACCGGTCAGTCTGGGGCAGGGTGAGGAAGAACTCGAAGTTGGCCCTCTCCCTCTCCAGGTGCTCCACCTTTGGCTCCATGTTGAGGGCCTTGTGCTTGACGATCTCCTTCGACTTGGCGGGGCATACGTCGACGCAGATCGTGCAGCCGGTGCAGTCGTCCGGCGCGACCTGGATTGCGATACGCATTCCCGGCAAATCAGACCCTGTCGGCTCCTTCCATATGAACGAATCGGGAACCTCGATGTCGGCGGGAAACGCCTTGAACCGAATGGCCGCGTGGGGACAAACCAGGGCGCAGCGACCACAGTCAATGCAAAGCTCGGCATCCCAGATCGGGATCTCGGTCGCTATCGACCGCTTCTCCCACCGGGCGGTATCGGTCGGGAAAGTCCCATCAACCGGCAGCGCCGACACGGGGAGCAGATCCCCCTTTCCGGCGAGCATCATGGCGGTGACTCTCTGCACGAACTCCGGTGCGACATCGGGAACGACCGGGCGAATCGAGTGCGCGCTCTCCTTGCCGCCAGGTTCCACCCGGAACAGACCGGGGATGGCGTTGTCCACGGCGGTCTCGTTCAGCCTGACAACAGCCTCACCTCGCCTGGCGTAGGTCTTGCGTATGTGCGACTTGATCGCCTCGACCGCCTCATCCGCAGGGAGGAATTCCGTTAGGTGGAAGAAGCACGTCTGAAGGACCGTGTTCACCCTGCCCCCCAGCCCTGCCTCGCGGGCGATGGCGCCGGCATCGATGGCCCACACTTCCAGCTCCTTATCGAGAATGTGACCTTGCGCCTGGGTGGGGAGCCGGTCCCAGAGGTCAGCCGGCCCGTATGGGCTGTTGATGAGGATGCTCGCTCCGCGAGCGGCTATCTCCAACACGTCGATGTCCGTGAGAAAGTCGAACTGGTGCAACCCGACGAAGTCGGCCTTGGATATCAGGTACGTGGACTCGATGGGCTCGGCGGAGACACGGAGGTGTGAGACGGTTCGAGAGCCGGATTTCTTCGAGTCGTACACGAAGTATCCCTGTGCGTACAGGTCGGTCGACTCGGCGATGATCTTCACCGAGTTCTTGTTGGCCCCAACAGTTCCATCCGACCCGAGCCCGTAGAACACCGCCCTCGTCACCGAGTCCGGCTCCTCCCAGGCGCTGTCATCCCAATCGATCGAGAGGCGGGTGAGGTCGTCGACGATCCCGACTGTGAAGTGTCGTCGGCGGTCGGCCTTTGCCACTTCCGCCAACACACCGAGGACCATCCCCGGTGTGAGCTCCTTGGAGGAGAGCCCATAACGCCCTCCTACGGTCTCACATTCCCGACCCTCCTCGGCAAGGGCGGCCACCACATCGAGGTAAAGGGGTTCTCCGATCGAGCCAGGCTCTTTGGTTCGGTCTAGGGCGACAGCGGTCTTCACGGTGTCGGGAAGGGAGCCCACGAAACCCCGAACGTCGAATGGCCGATAGAGCTTGACGTCGACAAGCCCGACCTTCCCGCCGTGGGCGTTTGCGTGGTCGACGGCCTCTGTGACGGCTCCGACACCCGATCCCATGAGAACGATCACCGTCTCTGCGTCCGCGGCTCCGTGGTACTCGAAGGGGTGGTATCGCCGACCGGTGATCTCGGCGAACCGATCCATCGCCGTCGACACGATCATCGGCACGGCGTCGTAGTAGCTGTTGGCCGCCTCGCGTGCCTGAAAGAACACATCGGGGTTCTGGGCGGTGCCCCGGATGGCCGGCATGTTGGGGTTGAGAGCCCTGATCCGATGGGTGGCGATCAGCTCCTCATCGACGAGCTCTCGCACCGTGTCTTCGCCCAGAAGCTCGATCTTCGACACCTCATGAGAAGTGCGGAAACCGTCGAAGAAGTGAAGGAAAGGCACCCTCGACTCGAGAGTCGCCAGGTGGGCCACCAGGGCCAGATCCTGCGCCTCCTGCACCGACGAGGATGCGAGCAGGGCGAACCCGGTCGGCCGAGCGGCCATCACATCCGAGTGATCTCCAAAGATCGAAAGGGCGTGCGTGGCCACGGTTCTAGCCGCCACGTGGATCACCGCCGGAGTCAGCTCCCCCGCGATCTTGTACATGTTGGGGAGCATCAACAAGAGGCCCTGGCTGGCGGTGAACGTCGTGGACAATGCCCCGGCCGTGAGCGCACCATGGATCGCTCCGGCAGCTCCTGCCTCCGACTGCATCTCGACCACCTCTGGCACAATCCCCCAGAGGTTCGGCTTGCCGCCATGTGACCAGGCATCCGCGAGCTCACCCATCGGCGATGCCGGCGTGATGGGGTAGATGGCAATGACCTCGCTGAGAAGGTGAGCGATCCGCGCAGCAGCCTCGTTGCCATCGAGGGCGGCGAACGAGGGCGCCACATGCAGGCTCATGGGATCGACCGTACGTATGTGGAGGAACGCCGGTCAGGGGCTAAAGACCTGCCTGGATGTGCCCTTCCGTATCTCTACCCGGGTGGCTGCGTCACTAGGGGCCGACGGGCTCCACCCGGGCTATCGGAGCCCCGACCGCCAACACCTGGCCCGCCTCGGCGAGAAGCTCCACAATGCGGCCGGCGACAGGGCTGGGGAGATCGTGGTCGATCTTGTCCGTCGCGATCTCGGCGATCCTCTGCCCTTCGGACACCAACTCCCCCACCTCGACATGCCAGGCGACGAATTCGGCCTCCTCCATGGTCAGGCCGAGTTGAGGAATGGTGACCTCAATCACGACGCGCTTCCTGCACCGCCGACCGGACCAACTCGACGATATCGGCGACCTGGGGGACCGCCGCGTTTTCGAGCTCGGGAGCGAACGGGAGCGGAACGTCTGGGTTGCCGAGTCGACGAACGGGCCCGGCCAACTCCGAGAAGAGCTCCTCGGTGATCCTCGCGGCCAGTTCGGCACCGAGTCCCCCGGTCACCGGGGCTTCGTGAGCGACGACAGCCAATCGGGTCTTGGACACCGATGCCAACACTGCCTCCCAGTCGACCGGCGACAGGGAACGGAGGTCGACCACCTCGACGTCGATCTCCTGGTCGGACAACTGCTCCGCAGCGGCGAGAGCTTTCTGATGGGTCAGCGACCATGAGATGAGAGTGACATCCGTCCCCGGTCTGGAGACGCGGGCGGACCCGATTGGGACAAGATGCTCGCCCGGGGGCACCTCCCCCTTTGTCGTGTAGAGGGCCTTGTGCTCGAAGTAGAGAACCGGGTCGTTGGATCGAATCGCCGATTTGAGCAAGCCCTTTGCGTCTGCGGGCGTCGACGGGGCGACCACGTGGAGACCCGGCGTGTGGACGAACCAAGCCTCCGGGCTCTGGGAGTGTTGTGCTCCGGCGGAGCGAATCGCCCCGTCGGGCGCCCGGATGACCAGAGGCACGTCGACCTGACCCCCTGACATGTAGCGGGCCTTGGCGGCCTGGTTGACGATCTCGTCCATCCCACAGGCGAGGAAGTCGGCAAAATGGATGTCGAGGACGGGCCGGCCGCCGACCAGGGCGGCACCCAGTGAAGACGAGACGAGGACCGCCTCGGAGATGGGAGTGTCCTTGACCCTCTCGGTGCCGAACCTCTCGGTCAGACCCTTGAATTGGCCGAAGATGCCTCCCTGCTTGGCGATGTCCTCACCCAAGAGGAAGACCATCTCATCCCTCTCCATCTCCTCTTCCATCGCCTGGCGCGTCGCTTCGGCGTAAGAGATCTCCGTCATCACTCGGCCTCTGCGAACAAGAACCGTCCCACGTCCCCGGCGTCAGGTGACAGCCCAGCCTCTGCTGTGGCGATCGCAGCCTCGACCTCGCGCGAGATCTCTGCGTCGATCTCATCGATGTCGCCGCTGGTGGTCAGACCGTCATCGATGAGAGTCGTCTCGGCCCGCCGGATTGGATCCTTCTCCAGCCACTCCTCGTACTCGGCCGTGTTGCGGTATTTCATCGGATCGCCCACGAAGTGGCCTTTGAGCCGATAAGTCTTGGCCTCGAGGAGAAACGGGCCATGTCCGCGGCGGGCGTGATCGACGGCTTCCGACATGGCGTCTCGCACGGCAAACACGTCATTCCCATCAACCACCGCAGAGGCCATCGCATAGGCCGGTGCCCGCTTCGCGATGTCGGGGACTGCCAGGGCCTCCTCAGAAGCCGTCGTTGACGCCCAGCCGTTGTTCTCGCAGACGAACACAACGGGCAGCTCCCATACGGAGGCCAGGTTGAGTGACTCGTGGAAGGGCCCCCGGGAGGTGGCACCGTCACCGAAGAACGAAACCGCAACCTGATCGGAGCCCCGTAGGTCTATCGCAACGCCAGCCCCAACCGCGATGCCAAGACCACCGGCGACGATGCCGTTGGCGCCAAGCATTCCAATTGAGAAGTCGGTGATGTGCATCGAGCCTCCCCTACCCCGGCACAGTCCGATCTCCTTGCCGAGTAGCTCGGCGAACATCGCAGCCATCTCAGCTCCTTTGGCGAGGGTGTGGCCGTGACCGCGGTGGGTGCTGGTGATGTAATCCGTCGGCCGAAGGACAGAGCACGCTCCGGCCGCCACCCCCTCCTGGC
>JAWWBL010000121.1:0-4705 GCA_033720975.1 Acidimicrobiia bacterium
ACCCTCGGTATCCCGTACAGCAGAACGGCGCCGCTGCACATGTCGCAAGGGGACAGCGTGGAATACAAGGTGGATCTGCGATACTCAGAGCCGGGACGTCTCCCTGAGCTCTCCAGGCAATTCATCTCGGCGTGGTGAATCACGCTTCCGTCCTGAACTCTGCGGTTGTGACCACGGCCGACCACCACGCCGTCGATGACGAGCACCGACCCGATGGGAATCCCGCCCTCGGCGAGACCGATCCTGGCCTCGGCTACCGCTTCCCGGAGAAACGACCGGTCGTCCATCGTGGTCTGACGCTACCGACGCACAACGACATCCGCAGAAGTTGCTTTACCGGTAGACGCTGGTGGCTTAGCCTCCCCACCTGCCCGAACAGCCGGCTCAAGGGGAAGAAGGGGTGAACCGATGCCTCAACATCGGCAGAGGTGCGAACTCATGACTCGAACTCGGCTCAATGCGGGACCGCGAACCCTGATGATCGCTCTGTTCACACTCGTCGGGAGCCTCCCAGCCCAAGCAGCCGACATCGACGATGCCGACCTCTTCGGCCCCGGAGAGAGTTGGTCGCTTCCCGCAGCGATCGAACCTGGAGATTCCGGGCCGTGGGTGGTTGTTCTCCAGCAGCGTCTCTTCGAAAGCGGATTCCGACCCGGGGTCGCCAACGGCCAATATGGCGCCGGCACGCTCAGCGCAGTGTTTGCCTTCCAAAAGGTCCATGGGCTTCCCAGGGACGGAATCTTCCACGACGAATACTGGCCTCTCTTCGACGAGGTGGTGACGGTCCCCGTCCCTCTGGTCGATCAGGACCGCATCGAGATCGACCTCGAAGCACAGGTTCTCTATCTGGTCAAGGAAGGCCAGGTCGAGGCGATCATCCCAATCTCTTCAGGCAACGGTGTCATCTATCGGGGCCGAGGTGGCCCGGTTCGGGCGCGTACTCCCGAGGGCAGGTTCACGGCTCAGCGTCACATAGGCGGCTGGCGTATCTCCTATCTGGGAGCGCTGTATCGGCCGTACTACTTCTACGGGGGCTATGCCATCCACGGCTCCTACAGCGTGCCTCCTCACCCCGCATCCCACGGTTGTGTGCGGGTGGGGCTCCGTGACATGGACTACCTCGTTGGCGAGATGAGCCTGGGCATGCCGATCTTCATCTACGGAAATCGCGTGGAGCGCTCCAGCCTGCTCCCCTCCCCTCCTCCACCAACTGTGATTCCCGACGCGATAGTCGACCTCGTCTTGTGAGAGATGTCGTCACCCCAACCGGGGATGGTCTGACCAAGCGCTGATAGCCTCGACCCGGGCGTGGCGATAGAGCAGCGAGGAACCGCAGACACGGAGAGCGGAAGCCTGCTTCCAAAGGCGCGCTCGCGGATCAGATTGGCTTGGGCCGGGCTCGTGGCATCGGTCCTGCTATTGGCGTTGGCCCCCCTCGCGGTAGCCGACAGCTACTCCATCATCGATCACACCCTCTCGGAGGCGGGAGGGCAGGGAGTGGACGGTGCCTGGGTGCTCCGCGCCGGAATCCTCATAACGGCGGGGTCGGTGTGGCTGTTGGCTCTGGGATCCGGCGCTGCGTGGGGATGGGTGGCCCAACAGTGGATGAGGGTCTACGCGGTTGGTCTGGTCTTCCTGGCGATCCTGCCCGAGGCGGCCTGGGACGGGAGACCGCACAGCCCGACGGTGGCTTTCCTCCACACCGTATCCGGAGTGGTAGCGGCGGTCGCATTCATCGTGGGTGTAATGACAATCACGCGGCGGCGCCCTCGCTACCAGAGAGCCAGGCGAGCCTATGACTGGATCGCCATGGCGGCGGTTGCACTCATACCCCAATTGATCCTGATGGTTGGAGGCGATGGTCTCCTCGAGCGGATCATGGTCGTGTTCGGTTACGGATGGCTCTTCTCGGAGGCGCACCGCCTGGCCCTGATGGAACCTGGTGAGTCAGCGCACATTGGCCGCGCCCTGAGCCCGAGGAGTTGGTTTCTGTGGACAGTGGGCCCTCCATTGCTCCGGGGCATAGCTCGCACCTTCTTCTCGCTCCGGGTGGAGTGGGAGGGTGACTGGCCGAACCCGCCTTTCGTGATGGCTGCCAACCATTACTCCCACTTTGACGCACCGCTGATCGCGGCCGTCTTGGACACCCGGATCCGCTATCTGGGACTTGTGGACCTATTCGACGCCAACCCGGTCCTGGCCTGGCTGGTCGACGGATTCGAGGCGATACCGACACCCCGCCACAGCCCTCCCGTCAAGGCCGTTCGAACAGCCTTGGGGGTACTCGAGCATGGGGAGGCGGTTGGTGTCTTCCCGGAAGGCACACGGGCCTCACACTGGGGAGTCCTCCAGCCCAAACGGGGCGCAGCGTGGCTGGCGCATCGGGCTGGCGTGCCACTGGTACCGGTCGCCATCCTCGGGACGGGACGGTCCTACGGACTCGACAACGATTTGAGTTTGTCACCGATCAGAATCGTGGTCGGCGAAGCTCTCCCCCCGGCACCCGTGGATGATCTGATGGCCGCCTGGTCACGGTGGGTCGCCGACCAGGTAGGGCGTCATCCCCATCTCGAGGTGGCTGGGCCGCGCCGAGCTGCAACTGACGGCCTCTGAGGTCCGGACTTCCCTCGGATCGGATCGGCGGGGGTAGGTTGACCGGTAGAGATGGCAAGTCTGGTGCTTTGCTTCGATGGGACCGGAAACGAGTTCAGGTCGGCCTCCAATACCAACGTCGTGCGCATACATCATGCCGTGAGCCCGGCTGGTGAAGTCCTCAAGTTCTATGACCCGGGAGTCGGAACCGTTCCGGGGCACCAAAGCTGGTCCGGAATTGGTATGCGCTGGAGGAGACTCCTCGGCCTTGCCTTCGGTTTCGGGATAAAGGACAACATCAAAGAGGGATACCGATTCCTGATGGAGTATTGGCAACCGGGTCACTCTGTGTACCTCTTTGGGTTCTCTCGGGGGGCCTACACCGCGCGAGCCCTGGCAGGAATGCTCCAGACGGTTGGCCTTCTCCCGCCCCATGGGGAGAACCTGGTCGACTACGCCCTCCAGATCTACTGGAAGCGAAAACCGGACTTTGCCCTCGCGGGACGATTCAAGTCCGGGTTCTCGCGACCGGAGCAGGTAGAGATCAGTTACCTCGGCATCTTCGACACTGTCAAGAGCGTGGGACTTTGGGACGCGCTGCTCCAGGGATTTGCCCGAGCACTGCGGCGGATTCCACCGTTCAGCAGTCTGCGACTGGCGCTCCCGTACACCCGTTCATTGCCGAACGTCGCGGCAGGTCGGCACGCCGTTTCGATCGACGAGAAACGAACCCGGTTCCGGCCCAATCTGTGGCGACTGGATCCTCCCCGAAACGGGCCCGAATTCCAGCAAGCATGGTTCGCTGGGGTCCACTCCGACGTTGGTGGCGGATACCCGGACGACGAGAGGGAGTTGGCCGACATCACACTGGAGTGGGTGATGCGAGGAGCAGAGTACGCAGGATTGATGTTCGAATCTTCACGCATTCCACGCGTCAGTGGGGACAGCTCTCTGGGAAGGGTGCACAACAGCCTGATCCCCATCTGGTGGATCCTGGGATGGCGCCGGAGGCGGATACCCGAATGGGCCACAATCCATCCCAGCGTCATCGATCGGATGAACCGACTCGAGGGCTACCGGCCCCGCCTGCCCAACCAACTTTCACAGTGACGCGCACCGACACAGTGGACTAGCTTGACAGATACCCGCCGATCGGGAGACACATGAGTGGTCAAGGCCCGACCCCGGCTTTTTCAGTCAAGCGGGCCTCATTCGGGTTCTTGTTTGGCGTCCTTGGGGGGATGGGCGCGTCGATCGTCCTCACCCAAAATGGCACTCTCGACGTGGCTCTCTTCTGGCAGGTGGCGTTGATCCCCTGCGTCCTTGCGGCGATCTGGGCAGGCACGAAAACGCCACCGTTGCTCGACAGGTTGGTCCAGTGGGTGACGACGATCATCGCCATTGGATCAATCTTCCTGGCGATGCTCCCGGCTTCGGCCCAAGTAAGGGAGTGTCAATTCGAGGCATGGACCGATGCCGAGTCGACCGTCAACGGGGAGTCTGTGGCGGCGGGCGACCGTGTTGGGTCAAGTCGGACGACCGAGTCCGGGCCGTGGGTAATCGACCTGGATGAGGGCAGCAGCATCTTCTTCGAGATCGCCACCGGAGAGGAATTGGGCGCCGGGAGGGTCCAGCTTGAATCCTCCAGACCCCTCCCCTTGGCCCAAGACGACACCTACCTCTGGACCGGAACCGTCAGCGGGCAAGCCACAGATCGCATCGCCGTCGTTTCACGGGACTTCACAGGTGTGGTGGTGGAATCCAACGGAGTGCAGGCTCGCGTCGTCGAATTCGGGCTGATGCAGATCACAGGCCAGGTGACCGACAACACGGGCACCATCTGCTCGTCGACGGCATGGGTTCGCCTCGTCGACGAACCTTTCACCAACGTTGTCGGGCTAGGCGGCGCGGGAAGTCTTGTCATCGGAGCCGTGGGATTGCTGCGACTGGGTCGGACCAAGCGCCGCGAGCGACCGCCGGAGGAGGACGAGAAGGACGGGGACGGCGAAGCTACCGAGCAACCTGGCCGGATCCCATCTAAGGCGCCCCATGCCCATGTCGAGTCGAGCCTGTTCGATAGCACCGGCCAGCCCGTTGAGCCCAACGTTCCCCT
>JAWWBL010000122.1:0-4689 GCA_033720975.1 Acidimicrobiia bacterium
CCGGGTTTTCACACCTGGCAGAGCGACGACCTGGATCTCGATACTCTCCCCGACGTGACCAGGGTCCTCATCACCCATGTCCATGGGGATCACGCTTCCCCCGACTTCGTGTCATGGTTGATGCACCGCAGATCGGATTTGACCGTCTTTTCGAACCGGGACGTCGCAGACACTCTCGGGGCGCGGGGGATCGAAGTGTCGACAGACGTCCCCGACGGCGTGATGGTCGAAGACGTCCTCCACGCCATGGTTCCCAATGGGTCACAGCCTCCCAATCGAGCCTTCACCATCGAAGGATTCCTCACCCATCCCGGGGACAGCAGGGAACCCACTTCCACCGCGCCCGTGCTTGCCCTTCCCCTCCTGGTTCCTTGGGATTCGGCCACGGGGGCGGTTCAATTCGCCCGCCGCCTGGCACCCGCCCAGGTCGTCCCGATCCACGACTTCTACCTGTCCGAGATGGGTCGGTCTTGGATCCGGAACATGGTCAAGGGCGTTCTCGCCCCGGACGGCATCGAGTTGGTAGACCTGGACTGGGGCGAGGGTTTCACGGTCTGACCCAGTGGTACCGTCGTGCTGATGTCCGACTTGGAACGCGTCGATGCCTTGATCGACCAGTTGCTGACGGAGAACCCGCCTGCGACGACGGAGGTTCGCGAGCTTTGGGGAGCGCAGTTCGACCTCGGGCTCGCCTGGGTATGGCATCCAGAGGGTTACGGGGGTATCGGTGTCGATCGCAAGTATCAGGCCCATGTCAACACGCGCATGAACGAAGCGGGCGCTTCGACTGACAACCGCCTCTTCAACCTGCTCGGGATCGCCATGGGAGCAGGGGTTCTCATGGCCCATGGCACCGAAGAGCAGAAGAGCCGATGGCTGCGCCCGATGTTCACCGGTGAAGAGATCTGGTGTCAGATGTTCTCCGAGCCGGGAGCGGGGTCGGACGTAGCCGGCTTGTCGACGCGGGCCGTTCCCGACGGCGACGAGTGGGTGATCAACGGGCAGAAAGTGTGGACGACTCTCGCCCATGTGGCCAAGTGGGGCTTGCTCGTCACCCGGACCGACCCGAATGTCCCCAAACATCAGGGACTGACTTACTTCGTCGTCGACATGGAGGCTGATGGGGTGGAGGTCCGCCCCCTGTATCAGATCACAGGTGAGGCCGAGTTCAACGAAGTCTTCTTCGACGACGCCCGAGTGCCGGACGCAAACCGAATCGATGCTGTAGGCGCCGGTTGGCGGGTGGCGGTGACCACTCTCATGAACGAGAGGGTCGCCATCGGTGGCAACGAGGTCCCAAGGGGCTCGGGGACCATCGCCGGTGCAGTCGAGGCATGGAAGTCCTCGGGCTCGGACGATCAGGTGTTGCGAGACGAACTGGTCCGACTCTGGGCGGAAGTGGAGGCTTCGAGGTTGACGGCAGTTCGGGCCAATGAGATGGCGTCGAAGGGGACACCGGGTCCGGAAGGCTCAGTGGGGAAACTCGACTGGGCCACACTCAACAAACAGGTCACGTCGCTGACGCTCGACATCATGGGTCTCGATGGGACCCTCTTCCCCGGTGGCTACCAATTGCGACGGCCCAACTACGGGGAGTCTCAGGTCCCTCAGCGGGCTTTCCTGCGCACCCGGGCAAATTCGATAGAAGGCGGGACCTCGGAGATCATGATGAACATCTTGGGTGAACGAGTGCTCGGGTTGCCTGGCGAGCCGCGGGTCGACAAGGACGTCCCCTGGAGCGAAGTGCGACGTGGCTGAGGCGAGGATCTCCTACGCTCCGACGGACGAGCTGGAACTGATCCAGTCGACGGCTGCCGAGTTCCTGGCAGACCGCTTCGGAACCGCAACGGTCCGGGAGCTGATGATGTCTGATGACGGGTTCGACTCTGCCGCCTGGAAGGAGATCGTTGAGCTGGGCTGGACCGGGCTGGCGATAGCGGAGGAACATGGCGGGTCGGGATACGGCATGATCGAGATGTCGGCTCTGCTCGAGGTGATGGGCCGACATGTGGTTCCAGGCCCGTTCTTCGCCAGCGCCGTCTTGGCTACGACGGCTGTCCAAGAGGCTGGCACGGCAGAGCAACAAGCGAACTTGCTTCCCAGGCTGGCGTCTGGGGAGATCGGGACCCTGGCGGTGTTTGAGAGAGCTCGCGACTGGAGCCTCTCCAAAGTTGAGACCACGGCGACGAGAGACGCTGAAGTCTGGGTCCTCAATGGAGTCAAGCGGTACGTCTTGGATGGCCACCTGGCGGATCTTCTGGTAGTCGCCGCCGATCAGGGACTGTTCGTGGTCGAGTCAGGCGCCGACGGCGTCCGGATTGAGCAGACTCCCACTCTGGACGCCACTCGTCGCCAGGCCACCGTCAGCCTCGAGGGTGTGAGGGTGCCGTCGGGGTCGTTGCTCGGTGATCGCGGCCTCGACTCGCTGAGCAGGACCCTCCTCCTTGGCACTACCGCCCTCGCCGCGGAGCAATATGGCGGGATCACCTGGTGTCTCGACACGTCGGTTGAGCATGCCAAGACGAGGCATCAGTTTGGCCGCCCGATCGGAAGCTTTCAGGCGATCAAGCACCGATGCGCCGAAATGCTGATCAAGTCGGAGCACTCCAAGTCCGCGGCCTATCACGCGGCGAGGGTCACCGACGACCCTGATGAGTTGGCGATCGCGGCACCCCTTGCCGGCTCGATCTGCTCGGACGGATACGTTTGGGCAGCCGGTGAGACGATCCAGATCCTCGGGGGCATCGGCTTCACCTGGGAGCACGACGCTCACCTCTACTTCAAGCGGGCCAAGGCTTCGTCGCTGCTGTTGGGTGATCCCCGGCACCATCGGCGGCTGCTCGGAGACGCCATCGGCATTTGAAGAGGCTGGCGCCGGCATCACAACTGGTCGGTGACTAACCCTTTGATCTTTCGCGGTGGACATGGCGCCCTGCGACGGGCACGTGGGCGGAGTCGTCGACGAAGATCTCGTTGTCTCCGATGTGGAGCTGTGCGGACTCATATGCCTCCAACAGGTGATCCTTGGTGAGGACCTGGGAAGGCGGCCCGCTGGCCACCACTCTTCCCGAGAGGAGGAGCACGAAGTCCGCGACCCGCGCCTCGGAAAGATCGTGAGTGGTCATCACCACCGTGCATCCTTCCTCGACCTCTTCGTGGATTGCCCTGTCGATGGCGTGCGCGGCAGGAAGGTCGATCCCATTCATGGGCTCGTCGAGCAGGAGGATGTCGTGGTCCTGAGCCAGCCCCTGCGCCACGAACGCGCGCTGACGTTGACCTCCGGAGAGATCGGCCAGGTGGATGTGTCCTGATGAGCCGAGCCCGACCCGGTCGAGGGCACGTGCCACCGCGTCGCGGTCTTCCTGTCGAATCCAGCCGTACAGACCTTTGTCGGCATACCTCCCCATCATCACAACTTCGCTGACCGAGATCGGCAGGGCCTCGTTCACCTTGGTCGTCTGCAGGACGTACGCGATGCGTGGATGGCCATTGAACGGGCCAGTCGTTTCGAGAGTTCCGGACGTCGGGGCTGTCAGGCCGGCGATGGCGTGGAGCAAAGTCGACTTGCCGGATCCATTGGGGCCGATCACCGCGGTCACTTGTGCCCTTGGTATCTCGAACGAGGATGGGCCCAGGGCCACCTTGGTCCCATAACCCAGAACGAGGTCACGCGCTGTGACCGCTGGTTCAGTCATCGGCATTGGGTGCACCTGCCTTCGATCTCGAGAGCGTGGTCAGTAGGGGAGAACGATGCTTCACGGCCGATCCTGGCGACCAGGTGTTCCACCTGTTCTTCAACCGCGGATGGCAGTTCGAGATCCTCCACCTTCCCGCACAACAGACAGATCAGGTGGTGGTGATGTCCGTTGAGCCACTCTGCCAGCTCGTACCTCGTCACGCCTCCGGCCGAGAAGTGGTGATCGAGCACCCCGGAACCCGCCAACACCGACAATGAGCGGTAAAGAGATGAGAGGGGTACCGCGCTGCCGATCTCGGCGTGTAGCTCGGTTGCGGACATCGGCCCGTCGGAAGCGGAAAGGACGGCGACGACTCTCCTTCGTCCGCGGGTGTATCGGATCTGATTGCTCTTGAGTCGGCCCTCGACTTCACGATCGAGGGTGCTTGCCGGTGTCGCTGTGTTCATCAACGCGCTATCTTGTTGCCAGAAATGAGAACCGTTCTCATTATATCGACCTCATGAGAATCACAGCAGCTGCCCTGACTTGCCTCCTCACGCTGACCAGCTGTGGTGGCGGCCCACCCATCTTCTCCGGTTCCACTGACCACGCGGTTGTCACCACCGGAGTGGTCATGGACATTTTCACCCGAGTCGTCATGACGGGTGGTGCCACGCTCTTGGTCCCGTTCGGCGCCGACCCTCATGGACATGAGCTCACTCCCGGCGCTGCGGCGGAAGCCTTCCAGGGGGACCTCGTGATTGCAGTCGGCGGTGGTTTCGAGGGTTTCAGCGATGTCCTCGAGGCCGCCAAAGCTGATGGGGTGAGGGTCATCGAGTTGGTCTCCGTCGTTGACCCCATCATCAGGGATGGCTTACCTGATCCCCACTTCTGGCTCGATCCGGTCCGTGTCGACATGGCCGCCCGCTACTTGGCCGACGAACTGCAGGTCAGGGTCGACACCGGTGTCGAGGCTCTCTCCGTCGAACTGGCGCATGTGCAGGCTCAGGTC
>JAWWBL010000123.1:0-4651 GCA_033720975.1 Acidimicrobiia bacterium
GGTCGATGGCACCTTTGGCCTGCCGCCAGAGCTCAGCACCGGTGCCGTGCTCATGGGCGTTGGCGGCACCGGGGAGGTGGAACTGGTCGGCCCGAAAGGCCCCTCGCTCCTCGGTGATCCTCTGCGCCGCCTCCTCGACGACCGCCAAATCGTCACCGGTCACATGGCCCGGTTGTGATCCTGCGGTCTGGTCGATGAGCACGACCTCAGCGCCCAGCGCGGACATCATCTGCGCTCGTTCCTCCGAGTTGCCGCGGGACATGACACCGACGAAGGGATACCCCTTGACCGCACATACGATTGCCAACCCCGTTCCCGTGTTCCCACTGGTCAATTCGACGACCGGCTGACCCGGCTTCAAGTCCCCCGCCTCCTCCGCTTCCTCGATCATGCGAAGTGCAATCCGGTCCTTTTTTGACCCGCCTGGATTCAGATATTCGAGTTTCGCCAGAATCGTGCCCGAGCCCTGCCAGAGGCGATCCAGCCTGACCAAAGGGGTCCCACCAATAGCTCCAAGCACTGAGTCGGCAGTCACCCTGGGAACCTACAGCAAGCCCTGACCGGGCGCCCAACGGTTTGGAGCGGCCCGGGCTGACGGCCCGCGGCCCCCTACTAGTCGAGACTGCAGTCAACCGCCTCTGCCGGGATCATCACGTCCCACGTGACCTCGACCGAACCGTCTCCACCCATCGCGTCCAGGAGCGTGGCAGCACCCGTCCACCGGTCACCCGAGATGTTGTTCTCCGTGATCAGACCCTCATCGAACGAGTCAGCACCGAAGGCAATGCTGCCCCCGATCTCTTCGACAGTCCGTCCCTGAACTGAGACCTCCAGTGACTCGGCGTTTCCGTAGAGGTTCAGCTGCCCACCCTGACCTTGGGCGATCGGCTGCAGATCGATCTGGTCGGAGTCCGGGCCGCTGAACGGAATGCAACGGTTCAGGAACGTCACCGCGAACAGGGTCCCGTCCACGGTGAAACTACCCATCTCGGTCACCTCAGGAGTTGGGGCCTCACCGCCGTCGTCTGCCGGCGTTTCGCCACCGTCATCGGCGGGCGGGTCGGCCGGCTGGTCGGCCGGCGGCGCCTCGCCAGGATCTTCAGTGCCACCGGTGTCTCCACCGCACGCCGCCACGACCATCGCCACGATCGCCAACAGAATCAGTACCTTCCTCACGCTCACCCTTTCGGTTCCGGACTCGCAACCTAACAAACCCGGGCGGGGTAAGTTGCAGGGAAGACGCCGATGCGAGTACTAGCCACAGGACTGGTTGCGCTAGCGATCGTCGCGTGTGCCGGCGACGGTTCCTCTTCCACAGCAGGCAGGTTTGCTCAGCCCTCATCTACATCCAGTTCCTCTCCGACGCCATCGACCACGTCGATCCCAGATCCTTCACCTACCACTAGTGCCACCATCGTCGTCGAACCGTCCGCATTGATCGGAACCTGGCTTTGGGAGCGCGGGCTCAGCCGGCCCGGGCTTGGAGGGACGGGCGAGTTTCTCCTCGAATTCAGGCCAGACGGAACGTGGCAGGCACGGTACGTCGGCATCGCGGGACCGTTCGACTTTGGCACGTTTCAGTTCGACGGGAGCTGGCTTGAGCTTCTCTCTGATCCCGCCGTCAACGGCTCCCCATGCGCCTCGCTATCAGCTACCTACGCCGTTGAGTTCCTGGACATCGACACGCTGACGATGCCCCCGTGGGACGCGGTTGACGAGTGTGTCGAACGTATGAATGACCTGACGAAGGGCAACTTCCTACGAGTTGATGAGGGCAGCGGGTAGGACAATCGATTGGTGGGCGCTGACGGACTCGAACCGCCGACCCCTGCCTTGTAAGGGCTATCGGGCGTTACTACGACCTGGGAGTTGCGGTGGAATGCGGCCCCGGTGAGGCGTTTTGTTTCGCGTCGACTCGCGGCTGTCCTCGCCGTTTCGCGTTGTCATGTCGATGCGTTGTGGTCGCGACGCGATCACGGAACCCACAATGCACAACGCGCGGTGGGTGCCCTTCCGTGGTCATACGCGACGGTCGGCTGCGTGCCTAGTGGAGCCCAGCCTCCAGGTGGCGGCGCCGAGGGCTGCTGTGGTGATGTAGACGAACGCCGGTATGGCGGCGCCGAATAGCTGGAGCAGCACACCCAAGACCCCGATAACGAGGAAAAGTCGCCCGAGCCCAACCGTTCCCGTCATGGCCATCGCCGTCCCGTAGAAGCTCACTGCGATGAAGGCGAGGATGACGAAAGCGGCCCCGGTGTGCATCCTCGAGAACGCCTCGTAGATTGCCAACGCTGTCGGGTCTGGATACTGAGGAGCTACCCAAGTAACAACGCCGATGCCGACCAGCCTGCCGATGACTGAGAGGGTTGACGCCATTGCGAAGGTGACTAATCCGGCAATGGCCCATGGGCGGCCCGGGCCAGTGAAACTGAGGCTGATCGGAACCAGGCCGAGGGTGGTTATCACCGCGGCAGCGAGGATGAGCCCTAGAGCCCACTGCCAGGCCGCAGGGTTACCGGCGATGGCGGCAGCTGCTGAAGCCACATCGTCGGTGAGGAATGGTGGCGCGTCACGTAGCGAAGGGGCCAAGAAAGCGATGCCGACACCGATTGAGAACACGGCCCAGCCGAACACGAGGATCACACCCGGAATTCGACTGGATCCCACGGATGCTTTCATGTCGTCAAGGGGCTCGTCGGCTGTACGCGGTTGTGGCAACGCCCGCGACCACCGCTACCACCCCGAAACCAAAGAACAGGACGGCTGCCAGGATTTCGCTTCCCTCGAGTTCGGTGAGCCTGGACCCTGCTCCGACGACGGTATACACCACGAGGAGGGTGGTGATGACAGTGGCTGCGGGGACCGCCCATCGGGCACCGGTCGCTACCCATATGGCAAGCGCCAGCAGGGGCACTTCGACAATCAAGGCAAACCTGGGGTATTCGCCGCGAACGGCGAGCGTGCCGATGGCGTGGACAACCACCATCCCGATCAGCGCGGCCACGATGAGTCTTCGCCAAAGTTCCGGCTGGTCACGTGACTGGACCAGCCGGGGCTTGTGGAGAGGCGGCGGTGAAGTCATTGCGCGCTAAGCGGATGTTCTGCGATGTCGGTGTCGACTAGCCCTTCTCCCCGCAGCCACGTCCCGAGACCGATGAGACCGACGGCCAGAATGACCGCCGCCACCGTTATCCCTGTTAGATCCGGGATCCATTGGTCTCCCCAGAGGCCGATCCAGCCAAGCGATAGCTTGTCCTCGAGGGCCCGGAAGACAACGGCGGTGATCGCACCCGCAGGGATACCGAGGCCGAGAGCCAGGGTTGGCAGACGAGGACCTATTCCGCGTTGGAGTACCGGAATGGCCGTCAGGATCATCCCGACCATCAGCAACGAACCCCACCCCACAAAGATCCAGGCTGCGAGTGCTCCGATTACGGCTAGCCCGCAGAGGACAAGTCCGATCCGTCCGGGGCGGCCCAGGCCACCGTGCCGTCGGTTCAATGCCAACACCGTGACGAACGTCAAGAAGGCTGCCGCCAAAAGGCAACCCGCCCCCATCATGTAGAGAATTCCCGACGCCGCGCTGAGAGACTCCCACTCCACTTCCCCCCAGGGAGGGGACACCCCTGCCGCCCACCACAGCCCCACATAAACGATCCAAAGGACTCCACCGGCAATTGCGAGCGTCCCCGACGTCTTGGTGAATCTCGTAGGCATTACTGGTCCTCCTCGTGGCTGAGAGGCGAACGAATCGGCCATCACATCGACATCACCGAACCGCTCCAAGGTCCGACGTTCTGCCAAACCGGGATCCATGCCGTCCCCGATGAGAACCTCAACGGTGGTGTACAGGTGGTCTTCGAGTTCGGCGAGAACCTCGCCGACATCCCTACGGTGGGCACGAGCCCGAACGGTGCCTAGATAACTGTCGATCAGGGCGTAGTTGGCCATGGCACACCTTTGAGAACGCTGAACACGGCGGCGGAGAACTCGCTCCATGCGCGACTCTGTTCGCTGAGCGCATTCCGGCCCACTTCTGTGAGCCGGTACGTGCGTCGCCTTCTTCCCTGCACCTCCGACCATTCGCTGACGAGAAAGCCCGCAGCCTCCAGGCGATGCAAAGCCACATAGACCGATCCTTCAGGAAGGTCGAACACTTCATCGCTTCGAGTCCTCAGTTCGTCGATCACGGCGTAACCATGTTTCGCGCCATCCGACAGAACCGCTAGCAGCAGTAGGTCGAGGTGCCCCTTCAGCGCCTGTCCACTCATACTTAGCATATTTAATACTTAAAAATGCTAAGTGTCAAGAGGGATCAATCTCAAAGTGCTGGATAACCGTTTGAATCCAGAGCCCTCTGTAAATCATCGGTCCCTGGCTATCGATTGGTGGGCGCTGACGGACTCGAACCGCCGACCCCTGCCTTGTAAGGGCAGTGCTCTAGCCAACTGAGCTAAGCGCCCGGGCCCGAGAAGATTCTACGGACCCTCTCTCCTGAGGCCCACCCGGCCCTAGCATCCCAGCTCGTGAGCCGTGATCCCGATGTCGAGTCCGTCGTCAACGCGATCGTGGGTGCCTGGGAAGGCCACGGTGAAGGGGGTTATCCGACCATCGAGCCCTTCAAATACCGAGAGTCGCTGCGCATCACTGA
>JAWWBL010000124.1:0-4545 GCA_033720975.1 Acidimicrobiia bacterium
ACGGTGTCGAGTTGGTAGGTCATGCCACATAACCTAGAGACCTGATGTTCGACGCGCTCACCCAAGGTTTCGAGAAGGTCTTTTCTTCGCTTCGCGGCAAGGGAAAGCTCTCCGTCAAGGACATTGAGCAGGCTCTGCGTGAGGTTCGTATCGCTCTACTCGAGGCTGATGTCAACGTGCAGGTTGTCAAGAGCTTCGTCGCAAGGGTGAAGCAGCGCGCACTGGGCGAAGACGTCTCGAAGTCGATCACCCCGGGCCAGCAAGTGGTGAAGATCGTCCACGAGGAGCTGGTCACGACACTGGGCTCGGAGGCTGATGGGCTGGTCGTTTCTCAGCCGCCTCTGACAATCCTCGTAGTTGGACTCCAGGGATCTGGGAAGACGACAACTTCGGCGAAACTCGCCAACTTGCTCGTGACCCAGGGGCGGAAGCCGCTGCTCGTGGCAGCAGACCTTCAGCGTCCCGCGGCCATCGATCAGCTGGAGACACTGGGGGCTCGCATCGACGTTCCGGTGTTCACAGACCGCTCGTCAAAGCCCGCCCGACTGGTCAAGGCGGCCATGAAGCAGGCATCACTCGCCGGACACGACGTCGTGATAATCGACACGGCCGGTCGTCTCCAGATCGACAGGGAGCTGATGGATGAACTGGCTGATGTGCGCAAGGCCGCCAACCCGGACGAGACCTTGCTAGTGGTCGATGCCATGACAGGACAAGACGCGGTGAATGTGGCCTCTGGTTTTCAGGAGAGGGTGGGGTTGACCGGTGTCATCCTCACGAAGTTGGACGGTGACTCCAGGGGTGGCGCCGCGATATCGGTTCGCGAGGTGACGGGCGCCCCCGTCAAGTTCGCCGGCGTCGGCGAGAGTTTGGGCGATCTCGAGCCGTTCCATCCCGAGCGCATGGCCTCGCGGATCCTCGGAATGGGCGACGTCCTTACCCTCATCGAGAAAGCCGAGGCGACCTTCGATCAAGCTGAGGCCGAGAAGACCGCGACGAAGATGGCGAAAGGGGAATTCACCCTCGATGACTTCCTGGTGCAATTCCAGACGATGAAGTCGATGGGGTCTCTGAAGGACATCATTGCTATGATCCCTGGTTCCGGTTCCCTCCTGCGAGAGGTCGAAATCGATGATCGCGACCTGAAGCGGGTCGAGGCGATCATCCAGTCGATGACCCCGGAGGAGCGCCGGAACCCCAAGATCATCGGTGGCAGCCGCAAACGACGGATCGCGTCCGGTTCGGGCACCAGGCCCCAGGACGTGAACCGGGTCCTCAAGCAGTTCGCCGATGCGGCAAAGATGATGAAGACGTTGGCTGGAGGCCGCGGGATGCCCTCGATAGAGGGCCTTCTCGGCGGGCTTGGGCCGAAGAGATGAAACCGCGAGAGGTGAAATAGATGGCCGTCAGGTTGAGACTGATGCGGATGGGCAAGAAGAAGCAGCCCTTCTACCGCGTAGTAGCCGTGGACGGCCGTGCCCCCAGGGACGGCCGATACATCGAGCAGATTGGCAAATACGACCCACGCCAGGACCCGTCACTGGTCGAGATCGACAACGAGAAGGCGACCTCGTGGCTTTCCAAGGGCGCCAAGCCGAGTGAGACCGTGGAGAAGCTGCTGAACATCTCTGGTGCGATGAGCACGATGAAGGTTCGAGCCGGCGACGTTCACGTAGTCGGATTCGATGGAGACGACGAAGCTCCAGAGGCAGCCGGCGAATCCTCAGAGGAGGAGTGAAAGTGGCAAGCGGAGAGATCGTCGAGCGAGTCGTCACCTACGTGGTCAAGAGCATCGTGACCGAGCCCGAAGAGGTCGAGGTCACTGTCGTCGAGCAGGGCCCGAGCGAAGTTGTCGCCGAAGTGCGGACCGCCAAGGGTGACATGGGAAGGGTCATCGGCCGACGCGGCCGCGTGGCCAAGGCCATCAGGGCAGCTGCCGGCGCTGCCGGAGAAGAAGAGGGGATCACCGCTGGGGTCGAGTTCATCGACTGACCCGATGTCGGCTCGGGCGGGACGCCTCGGTCGCCCAGTTGGGCTGAAGGGTTACCTGGGGCTCTACGCGGAGCCAGAAGACATGGTCTACTTCGAGCCAGGGTCCGTGGTCTACGTCCAAGGTGACCCATTGGTTGTGCGCTCGACACGGCACGGGAAAAGAGGGCCAGAGGTCGCGTTCGAGGAGATCCTCGATCGAAACGGCGCCGAGTCGATCCGGAACAACGACGTCTACGCCCCGAACAAGCGCCTCCTCGAGGACGGGGAGTTCTGGCCCGACCAACTGATCGGTCTCGAGGTGCGGCCTCGAGGGGGGCGGGTAATCGACGTCACGCACGGCCCATCACAGGCCAGGCTGGTGATAGAAAGGGGCTCCACTCGTTTCGAAGTCCCCTTCGTCCATGATTTGGTGCCTGTGATTGACCTCGACGACGGTTTCGTTCAGGTGAACGAGATCGAGGGCCTCATCGAACCGTGACGCTGAAGGTGACGCCCCGCAAGGAACCGTCTCGGGGACTCTCCTCACCCACGAATATGGCCACGATCCCGGGGCCGACCGCGACCTCTATGGCGAACTCACCCCATGTGTCCAGCCAATCTGCCGCGGTGGTATTTGACTGGGCCACGACCTGTCCATCCGAAGTGGCGATGACGAGCACATTCGCCTCGAACGTCCTCGCATAACCGGTGATCGTGAAGTTGGGTTCGACTGTGACGCCGTCCAAGGGGTCGACCACAACCGTGATCTCGGATCCGGCGGGCGGTGTCGGATGTTGGACGATGCCTGGCTGGAGATCAAGGAGTAGCGCCGCAGGTGAGGTCTCTATGTCGAAGCGGGTCTGTGCTGGAGCGGCCAAGTGGAAGTCGATGAACATATCTCCGTCGAGTGACCTGACCACGTAGAGACGTTCCACGAGAGCGCTTTCGACGAGCTGGTCAGTGACCACAGTCGAGTCCACATCGAGTCGGATCCGAAGGACCGGTGCCGGGTCGAGGTAGTCCACTGTCACCGTTGGAGGGGTCGTCGCCGGGGCACCCTCGGATGTCTCGAAGGCGATTCGGAAGGTCTCGCAACCAACGCCCTCGTCCCATGAGATCGCTCCGATTTTTGTTGCGTCGGACTGTTCCTGGCTCATGCTGCCGACACGGCCTCCCTCGGTGAACTGGCCTGCCTCGGGACATCCGGGTGCGGGGCTCTGGGTGGTAGGTGGAGCCGGTGGTTGGCTGGTGGAGGTTGTAGCCGCCGTGGTCTCCGGAGGCGCGCTCTGAGCACAGGCCGCGATGAGGGCCAAGGCCACGATCATCTTCAGCCGCCACATGTGGGAAAGGCTAAGGCTGCACACTAAGTTCAGGCGGAGAATCGATCGGAGAGAAATGCCGGAAGCCGTCATTGTCGCCACTACCCGAAGCCCGATAGGCCGCGCCTACAAGGGGTCGCTGATCGAAGTGAGGGCGGATGACCTGGCCGGTTTCGCCATCAACGCCTTGATGGAGAAGGTGCCGGAGGTGAACAGGACCTCTGTCGACGACGTGATGGTCGGCTGTGGTCTCACTCATCACGAGCAGGGTTACAACATGGCCCGTCCCGCTGCCTTGCTCGGCGGGATGCCTGATACGGTTCCGGCGACGACCGTCAACAGGTTTTGTGCGTCGTCCCTCCAGACGATCCGCATGGCATTTCACGCCATCCGCAACGGTGAGGGCGACACATATATCGCCGCAGGTGCCGAGTCCGTCACCCGGACATACGGCAAGGCGTTCGACTCCGACGACCTGAACCCCAGGTTCACCGATCCGGAGCGCGACGACTTCATCAACAACGTTTACATCCCGATGGGCAATACGGCTGAGAATGTCGCAGAGCGTTACGGCATCACCCGGGAGCGGATGGACGAGTTCGGGAAGCGATCGCAGGACCGGGCAGTGGAGGCACAGAAGAACGGCTTCTTCGATTGGGAGATCACACCGATCGAAGTGCCAGACGGTCGTGTTATCCGCGACGACGACGGTCCCCGACCCAACACCACTCTCGAGAAACTGGCCTCACTGCCACCGGCTTTCAAACCCGACGGCTCGGTGACGGCTGGGAACTCCTGCCCCCTCAACGATGGTGCTGCCGCCGTTCTCGTCATGTCGGATCAACGAGCTGCAGAGCTCGGTTTGGAGCCTTTGGCGAGGATCGTGGCTTCTTCGGTGGTGGGCCTCGAGCCGGAGTACATGGGCATGGGGCCGATGTACGCGGTGAGGGAAGTACTCGAGCAAGCAGGGATGACACTCGACGACATCGAAATCGTCGAGATGAATGAGGCGTTCGCTGCCCAGGTGCTCGCCTGCGTCGACGAGTTGGGACTCGACATGGACAAGTTGAACCCCCACGGAGGGGCTATCGCGTTGGGTCATCCGTTCGGGATGACGGGGGCGCGGATCATGGGCACGCTGATCAACGACCTCAGGACGCTCGACAAGACGTATGGTCTCGAGACGATGTGCGTGGGAGGGGGTCAGGGCATGGCCATGGTGGTGGAGAGGCTGAGCTAGACCCTCTCTTTTTTG
>JAWWBL010000125.1:0-4544 GCA_033720975.1 Acidimicrobiia bacterium
AGTAGCCGATGCAGTCCATCTACGGAAGACGAGCAAAAACGCCACGAAGAGACCGACCGAGCCGAGGGTCGACAAATAGACGAGAGCCCAGAGCGGCCGCCCACCCGTGGGCACGACCCAGGACTCACCGGCCATCAGCGAGATAACCAGAAGGAGTGGGGCCCCAACGGCCATTCCGACCGCATTGGTCATCACCGGATGGCTCCCTGCGACTCGCTTACTGAGGATGGCACTCTGCCCGATGGTCAGCGCCGCCGCGAGAATCGCCACGAGCCCGCTGAGCGGGAGGAGAAGGCCTTCGGGACCAACCGTCATGAGGACCATGCCACCCAGCGCAACCACGGCACCAGCTACGAGCCGCCCGTTCAATGGCTCCAGCTTCTGTGAGGCCGCCAACAGCGGCGTGACTAATGGAACGGTGGCCAGAACGACGGCCGCCATACTCGCCGTCACTTCGACCAGCGCCCAATACATGAGCGCATAGGAGAGGGTGAAAGAGAAGAAACCGTACAGCGCGGTCTGAAGCAGGAGCCGACCCCGAGGCCAGGTCAAACGCATCAACAGTGCAGCCAGTACGAGAATGGAGGCAGCGATCGCGAATCGCAATCCGGCGCCCCAGAACGGATCCAACCCTTCGTTGCTGAAGCGGACAGCTAGGAAGTTGATTCCGCCAATGACCACGGCGGCGGCGAATAGCGACAGCGTGACGGCTCCAGGCGATGCAGACTCTCGGTACAACCTTGCTCCTGTGGGTGCGGGTGGGAATGTAGCTTCGCCCATCGCCCGAAAGAGCCTCCTCAAATGCTGCCAAGATGGGTGGTACATGTACGACGTAGCGCTGAGCGTTCTCTCATGTGTTCACGCCGGCACCGACGTCCACGTCGCCTGGATGATCGATCCCAACCTCGGCAGCGAAGCCGTGGCTTTCACCCCTGGTGGGGGAAAGCTCGGCGAGCTTCGGTCTGGCGCGTTCGACCAAGCAGTTCGTGAAGTCATATCCGGGTCGCTGGCCAACGGCGGATTGGTCAAGCTGCTGGTGGGTCCCGCCGAAGCGTTGGCGGCCGGGTTGACAGAGGGCTCGACCGTGACAATCGGTGTAGTCCCTGGCGAGTCAATTCCTCTAAACGCCCTTTCAGACATGGTGGAACGGAGGCCGGTTGAGTTCGAGTTGGATCTAGAGGGAGAGAAGGTCGTCTGCTCGTTCGACCCCCTCCCCCGAGCCGTCATCTCGGGCTCCGGGCCCATAGCCGATGCCCTCGAGACGGTATTTGGCGCAGCGGGATGGGCCGCCACTCAGGCACCCCACTTCGAGGTCGCTGGAGGACTTCTGGCGACGCTCTCAGCAATCGACGCGGCGATCATCATTGGCCATGACGTGGAGGTCTCCTCGCGGGCGCTCGAGTCCGCACTGGGCTCGCAAGCCGGGTACATCGGATCCGTCGGATCGAAAGAGATGCAGCGTGCCAGAGAACGATGGCTCGAACTCAACGGTGTCGAGTGGTCCCAAAGAGTCCGCGGGCCAGCGGGAATCGACATCGGGGCTTCCACTCCGGGTGAAATAGCCATATCGATTGCCGCCGAGGCCATCGCAGTCACCCGGGGCTCGATCCACAACTAGAATGGCGCCGAGCCCAATGAGCGAACCTACCTCTCAGACCAGAACCGGCATGTGGTCCACCCCCAGGGAGGATCAGTTGCTGTATGACGAGGATTGCAGCCCGACCAAGACCTGCAAGAACATGGTGGGCGTGTCCTTTGACGGCTTGGCTGACGAAGGCGATGACCCGGCCCAGGCCTGGAAGGAACGGCTGAGCCGGGAAGGAAAGCTGGTAGGCGGGTCGTTGCGCGACTTGGTACTCGGTGCCGACTGACACAGCCGAGCTGAACCAACTGCTGCGCTCCGGCGGCTACCTCCCCGATCGAGGTCTGACGACCGCGACGTACTTGGCGATCACCCTCGGGCGGCCGCTTCTGTTGGAGGGAGAGGTCGGTGTCGGCAAGACGGAGCTGGCCAAAGCCCTCGCCTCCGTCTTCGATCGGAAGCTGATACGGCTTCAGTGCTACGAGGGCATTGACACCAGCCAAGCGCTGTACGAGTGGGATTACGCCCGCCAAATGCTCCAAATCAGGGCGTTCGCCGAGCATGAGCTCACCGAAGAAGACACCGTGGACAGCCTCTTTGGCGAGAAGTACCTGCTGGAGCGTCCTCTCCTAGCCGCGATCAGAGCCGGTGATCGGTGCGTGCTGCTAATCGATGAAGTCGACCGCGCCGATGACGAGTTCGAGGCGTTCCTCCTCGAGCTCTTGTCGGACTTCCAGGTGACGATCCCCGAGATAGGCACGATCCAGGCGGAATCGCGTCCGATCGTCGTGTTGACATCCAATCGCACCCGGGAGCTCCATGATGCACTGAAGCGCCGATGCCTCTATCACTGGATCGACTACCCCACAGCAGACCACGAAGAGGACATCGTTCGCACCCGTATCCCAGACGTCTCGGACACCCTCACCGCCAAGGTAGTGGCCGCAGTCAACCGCCTTCGCCATCTCGACCTCGCCAAACCACCTGGCGTGGCAGAGACCCTTGACTGGGTCGAGGCCCTTCAGGCACTGGGTGCGGGCGATCTCGATCAGAGCCTCGCGATCGACAGTCTGGGCTCAGTCGTGAAGGACCGCGAGGACCTCGAGATCGTTCGAAAGCGGCTCGGAGACATCGTTGAGGTCGCCTGAACGCACTCCGCCTCGCACAATTGTCGAGTTCTGCGCGTTCCTCCGTACGTTTGGCCTGAGCATTGGCACGGGCGACGTCCTAGCCTTCACTGCGGCCTCAGCCAAGCTTGAGCCCGGCCGACTCTCCGACGTTTACTGGGCAGGCCGTATCACGCTCGCCCGCGACCTGGGACAAATCGCACTGTACGACAAAGCTTTCTCGAGCTTCTTTCTAGGTGTCGAGGACGGCGAGGAGCAACGAGCTGCGATGACAGCAGTCCGGGGACGGGACTCGGTCATAACGGTCCCCGCCGGTGAGGAGATGAGCGAAGGCGAAGAGGAGCAGCCCTCCCAACTGGGTCGCGCCGCCGCTTCCGTCACCGTCAACAGGAGAAAGTCGTTCGCCGACTGCAGCGAAGAGGAGTTGGCGCAGATCCGCAGAATCATCAAATCACTTCGAGTCGCCCCTCCGGTGCGCGCATCACGACGCCATCGCGGTGCGCCAAAAGGCCACCGACTGGACCTGCGGCGAATGGCCAGGAAGACCATACAGAACCATGGAGACCCCCCGAGAGAACTCGCCTGGCTGCGCCGGCGCCCGAAGCAACGGCCGCTAGTCCTCATCCTCGACATCTCCGGATCAATGGCGGACTACTCGAGAAATCTTCTCCAATTCGCCTACTCCACCAGGCGTGGAGCCGGACGGGTCGAGGTGTTTTGTTTCGGTACCCGGCTAACGCGGATCACCAATTCGCTCAAGCACCGAGATATCGATGCCGCCCTTGCACTTGCCGGCAAAGAGGTCGTCGACTGGGCGGGAGGAACCCAGATCGGCGCCTCCCTGGACACGTTCGTGCGCCTTTACGCCCGTCGGGGGATGGCCCGTGGCGCAATCGTTGTCATATGCTCCGACGGCCTCGACCGTGGTGACCCAGCCATGCTCGACCGGGCGCTGGACAGGCTCGGGAGACTCTGTCACCGGATCGTCTGGATGAACCCGATGAAGGGCGATTCGGAGGAAGACTTCGCTACAGCCAGCCTTGGAATGTCGGTGGCCCTCCCCCACACCGACCTCCTATGGTCGGGACACAACCTGGCGAGCCTCGAGGAGTTCGCCGAGGCATTGCCGAACATCCGATAGGACTGTCTCATGCGATGGAGCATCTCGATCAGAGCCGACGGTGACCGCCCCATGGAACGGGATGAGATAGTGGAACTAGCCGACGCCGTGGCCGAGTGGGAGGGAATTGCGAGTGGGATCGGGTCGATGAGCTACTCCGCTCAGCTGGTGATAGAGGCGCCCACTCCCGATGAGGCGGTCGATCGTGCCATAGAGGTGTTCACCGATGCTGCGAGGATCGCAGGCCTCCCGCCGTGGCCGGTTGCCTGGGCCGAGTCGGTGAGCGAGGAGGCCGAGCTCGAGGAACTTCAGTGATTCGCCTGGGGACGCTTGGCGGGTATTCCTTCGAGGGACCAAGAGTGCTTGGAGGCTGGCAGCCACCACAAATGCCCGGCCTGTTCGCCATCCTCACACCGCAAAATCCGGAGTCGAAGCGATACGAGGTCATCTACCTCGGCCATGCCGACGACCTCTCCGAGACCGGTTTGCCGTTTGGGCATCGACGCTCGGAGAGTTGGATCGCAAGAGCCGGTGGGAAGTGGAATCTGTCCATTGCATGGTTCGCAATACCGGGTGGGACACCGTCACACCGAGCAAGGATCACCGAGGAGCTCATCTCGATCTATCACCCCAGCTGCAATGAGGAGCAGTTCGATCGAGCCTGGAAAGAAGAGTGGATTGGCTCCTACGAGGCGCCCACCGCCAAACCGCTGAC
>JAWWBL010000126.1:0-4515 GCA_033720975.1 Acidimicrobiia bacterium
GATCAGCTTGACGATCTGGGGGATGAGAAAGGTGACCGTGCCAATGGTTGCCGCAATGACGGCGATGTTGGCGCTCAGTTCGGTCATAGACAGTTACAACCCAGGATTGGCCTGGCGCGTTTCATCAATCGAGCATCGGGATGTCGACGCCTCGCTCTCTGGCCACGTGTCGGGCGATGTCGTACCCCGCATCGGCGTGGCGCATCACGCCGGTCCCAGGGTCGTTGGTCAACACGCGCTCGACCCGGAACGCTCCCTCATCGGTCCCATCAGCCACGACCTGGGCGCCGGCGTGGATCGAGTTCCCGATGCCCACCCCACCGCCATGATGGACCGCCACCCAGGCCGCACCCGAGGAGACGTTGAGCATGGCGTTGAGGATCGGCCAGTCGGCTATCGCATCCGAGCCGTCCACCATCGCCTCTGTCTCGCGGAAAGGAGAGGCAACCGATCCGGAGTCGAGATGGTCCCGGCCGATGACGATTGGCGCTGACACGGCGCCGGATGCCACGAGCTCATTGAATCGGAGCCCGGCGAGGTGGCGCTCACCATAGGAGAGCCAGCAGATGCGGGCGGGCAGGCCCTGGAAGTGGACTTTCTCACTGGCCATTCGAATCCAGCGCGCGAGTGCTTCGTTATCGGGGAAGAGCTCGAGAAGGGCGCGGTCGGTCTCGGCAATATCCGACGGGTCACCGCTGAGGGCTACCCAGCGGAACGGCCCGGAGCCCTCGGCAAAGAGATCCCGGATGTAGGCGGGAACGAAGCCGGGGTACGAGAAGGCATCGGCGAATCCGGCGGTCTGAGCTTCCCCCCGAAGGTTGTTGCCGTAGTCGAACACTTCCGCCCCCTGGTCCTGGAAGCCGACCATGGCCTCGCATTGGGCCGCCATCGACTCCCTGGCCGCCTTCACGTAGGTGTCCGGATCCTCGGAGCGCAGCGACGCAGCCTCATCGAGGTCGTATCCGACAGGGACGTATCCGTAGAGAGGATCGTGAGCCGAGGTCTGATCCGTCACGATGTCCACCTCGAGATCCATTCCCAAGAGCTGCGGGAAGACGTCGGCCGCGTTACCCAGAAGCCCGATCGAGAGGGCTTGCCGATCCCGCTTTGCCGCCAGAGCCAGGTCTACCGCTTCCTCGATCGTCTTGGCTTCGACATCGAGGTACCCGGTGTCGATCCTTCTCTGGATTCGGTGCGGGTCGACCTCGACGCACAGCGCCACCCCACCGTTCATGGTTATCGCAAGAGGCTGCGCTCCGCCCATGCCACCGAGCCCGGCTGTCAGAGTGAGAGTGCCTGCCAGCGTGCCGTCGAAGAGCTTGTCTGCGATGGCGGCGAAGGTCTGGTAGGTACCCTGGAGGATCCCCTGGGTCCCTATGTAGATCCAGGACCCGGCGGTCATCTGGCCGTACATGATCAGGCCTTTCTCCTCCAGGTCCCAGAAGTGGTCCAGCGTGGCCCATCGGGGTACCAGCAGGCTGTTGGCGATCAAGACCCGAGGCGCTAGGTCGTGGGTACGGAAGACGCCCACGGGTTTTCCGGATTGGACCAAGAGGGTCTCGTCGCCATCGAGGCGTTGGAGAGTGGCCACGATGGCGTGCAATGACTCCAGGTTTCGCGCTGCTTTGCCCCGTCCGCCGTAGACGATCAGGTTCTCGGGGTCTTCGGCGACGTCGGGGTCGAGGTTGTTGAGGAGACAGCGAAGCGCTGCCTCCTGCAGCCACCCCTTGGTGTTGAGATCCCTCCCCGTTGGTGGGTGCAACGGGAAGGTCAGATCGAGCATGGGCCGGAGCCTAGATCGGCAGCAGGAGCGGTTTCCGAGCCGGGCGGGTGTCGTTGTGGCTCCCGGTGTTCGATAGGCTCGGTCCATTCGATGAAAGGATGCCTTGAAAGTCGCCTACGTCCTCAACACCCCTCGGGCCGCCAGCTACAAGGTGGCCCAGATGATTCTGCCCCAGCTCGAGGCGGGGACCCACGGTGTTGAAGTTGTCGGAATCTTCTTCTTCGACGACAACGTCTGGGCGCTGCGGAAGGGCGATCCTATCGGCGAGCGCCTCGCCGCCGTAGCCAAGGAAAACGGCATGCTGATCATGGCCTGCGACAACTGCGCCCTGGAGCGCAACCTGGCCAAAGGCGAGCCGCGCTGGTGTGATCCGAGCACGGGTGAAGGGCGCACCGAGCCCGGGTTCTGTGAGCCTGTCGACATGATCGAAGGAGCAACCGTCGGGTGTTTCCCGGATCTCTACTCGGCACTGGCCGGGAACCCGCCTGACCAGGTCATAAGCCTGTAGACGATAGGAGGCAGCCCGGCATCAAGGCGAACCCGTGGTCGTAGCTGGACTAATGACGCCCGTTATGTGCGAGGCGTAGTCTGCCTTCGATGGAGAGGTGGCGACCCTCCCGCTGTCGGGGCGGAGTCGGCTTTCGACGGTGAGACTGCTCAGGCTGCTGGCCGGTGTCGTCCTTGCGAGCTGGCTGGTGGTCGCTTGCACGGACTCCGTGGACCCGGCTACGACTACAGCGTCTAGGCCTGCCCCAACCTCAATCACCGCCTCCCCAACAACGACTCATGTAGAGCCCGCGACCACTATTCCGGTGTTTGCTTTTGGCGGCCCAGCCTTGCCGGACGCTCCTGCCATTGTTGCCGATAGGGAGCCGCTGCCCTACTGCGGTGCAGAGTTCAACGACTTCCGAACCAACCCGTACGAGACCGTCGAGATTGTCGATGGCGCAGCCGAGTGTTATCGCTTGCATGCTGTTGCAGGACTGCCTGCCGAACTCATCGAGATTGGGATCACAATCGAGGGCGGTCCACTGATGTGGATAAGGAGGCTCATGTCAGATGGACGCGAGATCATGTTCTTCGACGCCACCCGGGACCGGTTTGGCGCGATGGCCTGGGTCATGATCGAATGCGATGGTTACGCCGGGTCCCCTCCGGACTACGACCGTTGCGACGACCGAATCGTTCTTGAAGACTGACCACGCCCCACACAGCGCACCCGCGTGACCATTCGACATAAGTGCCGTCATTTGCTCAGTGTGGAGGCAACCTATGCGTCCCACGGGTCGACCGGCCAGGGAAGGTCCGAATTGTCGTCTTCGGGGGTGTACTCGTCCGAATGAAAGGGCATATCGACACTCGATGACGCGAAGGGGAACGAGTAGTCGATGCCGATACAGGCGGTCTCAGTTGCGACCCACACCTCACAGGGGGCCACCCATTCGATCCAGAACTCGTAACGGCCCGGTGGCAGCCCATCCGGGAAGTCTGTGACAAACAGATCGCACGGTTGAACCGGCTCAGTCTGTTCCAGAAGTCGACCACACCAAGTGTTGGATTCCCGAACCATGTACTGGCTGTGAACCCGGAACGTTTCGCCGATCGGGAACGCATCGCCGCTGATAGTTGGTCCTGCGCGCCGGGTCACGAAGACGTAGACGTCGTACCCAGGCTGAAGAGGACGGTCCACTGGAAGCGGGTCATCGGTTCTGTTGACGAAGCCGTGTCGAATGTGAAATGGAGTGTTCGCCAGCCAGATTCCGGCCGTTCGCGACTCATCGGGATGAATCATCCGACCATCACGGAAACATTGAGCGCCCGTATTGGCAGTCCCCCCGCAAACCACGTTGAGGAAGTCGAGGCGTGGACTGGATGGAGGGGACTCCTTCACCGGAAACGGGGCAGGAGTCACGCCGATCGACCGCACAAATGGCCCGGGAACCGGAACCTCCGAGAATCGGCGCTGTAGGTAACTGTCGAGCAGCCTCCTCATCGCAGTGACCGCTGCACGCTCGTTCTCTTCTGCGATTCCCTTCTGCCGTATGGCTTCCTCGGCGTTGTCCTCGGCTTCCGCACGCGCTTCAGCTTCCGCCGACGCGTTCTCCTGGGCAATGCGGGCGTTGCTGGCGGCTTGAATGCCGAACCCGACGGCTATGACAGCGAGGATCGTCACTACAACGCCGGCGGCCCAGGCCGTTCGGATAGTCCTGCGATGCTGACGTACCTCCTCAGAAGCGAGCTCATCTTTAGGTATGCCACGAAGCGCACTCGCGATGTCGGCCACCGTGTCAGCGAACCTTGGGTCCTTCAAGTCCAACTGTGCTTCGTCTTTGGCGAATCGGAGGTCTACCCAGCGAGGCTCCTCGACAAAGGCACCGTGGAGTTGTTCAGGGACTGCCGACCCCGCCACATCGCGGCCGGTCCATTCGAAGCTGCCGTCGGTGAGCACAGGAAGAATCCGGGATCGATCCTTGTGTGCCTTCCAATACTCCAACTCCTGATTGACCCACGGAGAGTCCGCTGCGTCCGGCGACATCAGCAGAACAAACCAGGCGGAGTGGTCGAGCGCTTCGGTTATCGAAGACCACAAGTGGGGGTTTGCCGACAGCGACGTCTCGTCGCGGAACACCCGGACCGCACGACGTTTCCACCACGGTTTGGCGAACCGCTGCAATCCGGCCTGAAGTCGAGGCGCCAACAACCCGTCAGCAGCATGGCTGTACGAGATGAAC
>JAWWBL010000127.1:0-4500 GCA_033720975.1 Acidimicrobiia bacterium
ACAAGGGCAGCGAACCCAAGTGCAGTGAGGATCGCCACGCCTACCTGGTCATCCGACCGTTGACCTACACCCACCATGATCACCGCGGCCAGTGAGATCGTTCCCGGTACGCTCAGGTCGATTCCTCCGGTCATCACCACGAGCATCTGTCCCAGCGAGGCGATGGCAAGCAAGGCGCCGAATGGCGCTATTGCGTTCAACGACGGGCCTCCCAAGACCTGAGGCACCCAGATGGCTGCAATCACGACCAACACACCGAGTGCCACATAGACGGGCATGTACCTGGACGCCACAACGAAGGAGGTGACGGCGGCTGAAGGCGCGCTTGTCGCAGTCATCCGGTCCCCCCGCGGCTTGTTGAAGAGGCTTGCATCACACGCCCTTGGGTTTGAGCGGCAAGAGACCGAGCATTCCCCAGATCGGCTTCGATCGAGCCAGCGCGCATCAGTGCGCGACCACCAACGAAGACCCAGTCGAGGTTGGATGTGTCCATGCCCCAGACAACTGCGCCGATCGGATCGTTGATCGGGGCGATATTCGGTCTATCGGCTCTGAGGACGATGATGTCGGCGGACTTGCCTACTTCGATTGACCCCGTCGTCTCGCCAAGCCCGATCGAATTCGCTCCGTACAGGGTTGCGAACCTGATGACGTCCCGGGTATTCAGGAGGTTGGGCAGTCCTCCCTTCCCAGCGAGCTTCAAGTCGAAGAGAGCGGCATGTTGAATCGAATTGGCTGCTCTCATCTGGGCGAACATGTCCGCCGGGACAACCGTGTCATGATCCACGCCGAGGCCCGGTCTGATCTTGTGATTGAGCAGGCCTTGAAGCGGTGGTAGCCCGAGCCCTGAGGCCATCTCACTCGAGGGTGTGATCGAGACATGGGCACCGGAGTCGGCAATAGCCCGAAAGTCCTCTTCGTCGAGCCCGGCGCAGTGGACGAGGGTCACGTGCGGACCCAGGACACCGGTTGCCGCCACCTTGGCGACCAGTCCCGGTGGCCCTTCCCGGACATGACTGTGAATCTGAAGTCCGGCAGCGCGAGCTTGGTCCCATCCCGACGGCAGCGGCACTTCCGGCGGAGGCGCTGCCCACGCCGCCGACATGAGCGGCCCTTGCCTTGCGTCTCTGACGTTTCGTACTGCCAACACGGTCCGAAGACCGGCATCGGTATGGGCCTGAATTGCCGCGTTGAGGTGGTCGTTCGTCTGTTGAGCGTCGCACCAGTCCATCACCGTCGTGGTACCGGCCTCTAGAGCGCCCAACAGTCCGACGAGCGTCGCTGCGTACAAGTCATCGGGAGCGAGCATGTCCATCACTTCGCTCGACGGATTGCTTTCTCCGAGGTGCTTGAAGAGAGACTTCCAGACATGTCGATGAGTGTCGACGAAACCCGGCATGACAATGGTGTCCCGTGCGTCAATGACCTCCGCTCCACGGGAACGAAGCCCCGTGCCAACTTCGGAGATGAGGCCCCCCTCGATGAGAACGTCTCCTTCTGGGAAGTTGGGGGTCCGGGCGCCCAGCGTCAGGACGCAGCCGCCTTTGATCAGCGTCTTGCTCACGTACCGCTCCCGGAGTCGACGCTCTTCAGGACGGTCTCGTAGATACGGTCAACGGATGGAATAGCCAGGTCTTCGAGGGAGGCGGCGGCGGGAAGTGGAATGTGGGGAGTAGTGATCCTGACGCTGGGCCCGTCGAGATCCCAAAAGGCCTCCTCGGACACGATCGAGACCAGCTCAGCCCCCCATCCGCACAGCCTCGGGTTCTCCTCGACAGTGAAGAAGCGGCCGGTTCGTCGGACCGACTCCAGGATCGTCGCTGTGTCCAGCGGGACGAGCGAGCGGACGTCGATGACCTCGGCGGAGACCCCATGCTGGGCCAGCATCTCGGCGGCTTGCAGCGCCCTCGGAACCATCAGAGCAAGGGCCGCAATGGTGACGTCCGAGCCTTCTCGGACGATCCTGGCCACACCCAACTCATCCACGATTTCGCCTTCGGGGACGTCCTCCTTGGAAGCCATCAGGGACTTGTGCTCGAAGAACACGACCGGGTCGGGGTCGCGGACAGAGGCGGCGAGCAGGCCCACGACGTCTCGCGCGGTGGAGGGAGCAACGACTTTCAGCCCCGGGATCATCATGCACCAGTTCTCGACCGACTGTGAGTGCTGGGCCCCGAACCGCGCCCCTCCGCCGTTTGCCGTCCTGACGACGAGAGGGAATGCGACCTGACCGTCGGTCATGTAGCGGCTCTTCGCGATCTCGTTCGCCAACATGTCGAAGCACACGGCGATGAAGTCGGAGAACATGATCTCCGCGATCACCGGAACCCCTGTCATCGACGCTCCCATCGCCGCGCCGAGGATCGCCTGCTCCGAGATCGGGGTGTCCCGTACTCGCTCGGGACCGAACTCGTCGAGAAGCCCCACTGTCGTCTTGAAGACACCGCCGGCAGCTGCGATGTCCTCACCGAGCATCACCAGGCTCGGATCGCGCCGCATCTCTTGCGCTATCCCGTATGCCACGGCTTCGCGGTAAGTCAGTTCCGCCACTCGGATCCTCCGTCCGCGAACACCTCCGTGAGAAGTGTTTGCTCACCGGGGACCGGACCGGCCTTCGCGAACTCGGTCGCCTCGTCGATTGAGTCGGCCACTTGCCGCTCGATAGAGCTCAACTCGGCTTCCGGCGTGCCCAGCGAGAGGAGGCGGTCGTGGTACATGGGTATCGGGTCCCGATCCAGCCATGCAGCCACCTCCGACTCTGGCCGATATTTGCCGGGGTCGGCCCTGGAATGCCCTCCCTGCCTATAGGTGACCGCCTCGATCAGGGACGGGCCGCCGCCGCTCCTCGCCTTGCCTATCGCCTCTGAGGCATGCAGATAGGCGTCGTCGGGGTCGTTGCCGTCGATCACGATCGAGTCCAGCCCATAGGAACCGGCTCTGTCAGCGGCCGGGTTAGGGACTGCGGTTACGAAGTCGATCGGCGTGTACTCCATGTACAGGTTGTTCTCGCACACGAAGACCACGGGGAGCCTCCAGACGACCGCCATGTTCAGCGCCTCGTGGAACGCCCCGATGTTGGTCGTCCCGTCGCCGAAGAAGGCGACCGCGACCTGATCGGTTCCCCTCATCTGTGCCGACCAGGCGGCGCCGTTTGCCACACAGAGATGGGCGCCGATTATTGCATAGGACCCCATCATCCCCTTCGACACATCGGTCAGGTGCATCGAACCTCCCTTGCCGCCGAGGACGCCGTTCTCCCGACCCAAAAGCTCCGCCATTGCCGGGCCCAGCTCCATTCCACGGGCCAAGGAATGAGCGTGACCGCGATATGTCGCGAATGTGTAGTCGTCGGATCTCATGGCTGCCCCGAAGCCGGCCGCGACGGCCTCCATGCCTAGTGAGAGGTGTGTGGTTCCTTTGACCAGATTCTGGAGAAACAGGTCGTGGGCCCGCTTCCCGAACTGACGCAGCTCATGTAGCTTGCGATAGATGCCCAGCCGGACATCCATCGGGATATCGGCATCGACCAGCGACGTATCGACGGGCCCGGGGAGGCGTGGTTCTCGAAGGGCGTAGTCGTAGCGAGGATCAGTAGGCATTGGCAACCATCAGCTCCTCGCATGGGAACAAGGTGATCGTCTTGCTGCCGTCGGCGGTGACCACGACCTCTTCTTCGATCCGAGCCGCGGATCGCCCGTCAGCCGCGGGCGCATAGGTCTCGAGGGCGAACAGCATCCCCTGTTTGATCTCGACCGGCGATTCGAGCGAATTGAGGCGGCTGATGATGGGGCGCTCGTGGAGACCCACACCGACCCCGTGGCCGAACTGAAGGCCGAAGGCGTCCATCTCGTCCTGAAAGCCGAACTCCTCAGCCCTGGGCCACACTTTGGCGATCTGGTCAGTCGTGGCGCCCGGCTTCACTAGGTCGATCGCGGCATCCATCCACTCACGTGACTGCTTGAAGGCATCACGTTGCGCCTGCGTAGCCCGACCCACGACAAAGGTCCGGTAGTAACAAGTCCGGTAACCGTTGAAGACGTGAATGATGTCGAAATAGGCCTGGTCTCCCGGGCGAATCAACCGGTCGCTGAACACATGGGGATGGGGGCTGCAGCGCTCACCTGCGATGGAGTTGATGGCCTCGACGAACTCCGAGCCCATCTCGAAGAGCCGCGCATGAGCCAACCCCACTATGTCCGACTCCCGCACTCCCGGCTTGAGCGCCTCGAAGATGTCCTGATAGACACCATCGACCATCGCACACGCCTGAGTGAGCAGGATTATCTCGTCCTCGCTCTTGATCTCCCGGGCCCTCATCATCGCCTGCTGCCCATCGACGACATTCAGTCCCTCGGCTTGGAGTGCGAGAAAAACGCCGGTTTCGGCCAGGTCGACTCCCAGCTTCTCGCCGGCGATTCCTTCTTCGGTTAGAACGGACTTGATCTCCGCGGCCGCTCTTGCATGCAGCCCGGTCTCGGGGCCGATGGCTCCCTGGAGCCC
>JAWWBL010000128.1:0-4444 GCA_033720975.1 Acidimicrobiia bacterium
ATCGCGAATTCGGCCCGGAGCGCTCGCCAACTTTCGTCGATTAGGGGCTGTCCCTGCTCGGCGTCGTAGTCGTCCCCGATCTTGGACAGGAGCCCGGGGGCGCGCAGGTCCAGGTCCGCCATGGTCAGCTCGCTCTGCACCGGGGCCCGCACCAGGTCAAAGAAGGTGTAATAGATCCGGTTCGCGCCGCTGGACATGGTCACGTCCCAGCGCACCCGCCAGTCCGGGAACGGGTTCTCCTGGTCGCTGAGGTTGCCCGAGTCGGCAACCCAGGTCGCATCCACGGCCGCGCTCAAAGTGGTCCCCTTCACCGTGGCCGCGGTGGTGTAATCGTTCTTGAGCGGGTGCCGGGTCACGGCGTAGTCGCCGCTGTAGATACGGATGAGCTCCACCCACTCCTTGAGCGAGTCTTCCTCGACCAGGTACTTGCGCCCGACCACCATCGAGGTCGTGGCTGCCACGCTCAGCTTGTGGGAGTCGGTCTGAGACGGTCCGGAGGCGACATCCACCGTGGTGCTCACCGCGTCCACCGTGGCGCTTCCGCTGAATTGGGCGGTGGCGTCGTCGGTGTCTGTGTCGGCGAACACGGCAAACGTCGCCGAGGACGGGACACCCTCCAGAACGCGCTGGGTGATGGTCTGCCCGGTGACGTTATAGATGATGTCCTGGGTCCGCATGGGCTACGTGAACAGCAGGGGCCTGCTCTCCTTCGGGTCCTTCTTCCAGTCGCCGAACACCTCGGACGACTGTTCGCAGAGCGTGATCAGCTCCAGCGACCGCCGCTTCTTGCCGTACGTGGGCACGTGCCGGGTCGCGAGGATGGCCATGACCCGCTCACTCCAGCTCGGCTGCCCGAGCGGTCCTCGCTCCCGTTTGGTCAGGAGCAGGGATATACGCTCGGCGAGACGCTCGGCAAAGGCGATGGTGTGGGGGCCGGCTTTGGCCAACGGCGAGTCCACCACCTTCTCGTCTTCGTCGTCCTTCTCGTGGAGGATCTTGTAGCCGAGCTCTTCGGGCACATTGCGCAGCTTCCGCACCTCGCCCGTCTCCGGGTTGAGCACAGACGCGTCGGCCTTGTGCGTGGTCTTGGCCGGCTGCCACCCCTTCGGCTTCTCCTTCTTGTCGATGCGCGGGGGCGGCTTGGCGATGGCGTACTTCTTCTTCTGGTCGATCTTCTCGAGCAGGGGCACGACCAGCTTTTCAGCCTGTGTCGGCGTGGGCTCCTTGCCCATCCGCCGCTGGGCCTCGGTCATGTCCGAGACCATCGCCTCTTTGACGTCCAGGCTCACTCGCCGTTTCCTCGCCCCTTCAGCGCGGCCTTGCGCGGGTCGCTGTTGTCGCCGGTGTGCTGGCCGAAGGTCTCCTTGTACGCGGCGGCCATGGCTTTGATGCTGCGCTCGTCGGCCTTACTCAGTGCCGCCTTGCGGGCCGCGGCACCTTTGGCGCTTTCCGCGCGTCGGTACTCGCGCACCTTCAGGTAGTGCTTGCAGCCCTCCTTCGGGTCCACGTCCGTGCACATCCGGTCCTTGTCGGACTTCGGCGCCACGAGCGGGCCACCCACGTCGTCGCGAAACTCGGTGGTTAGCGGACAGATGTGCTTGGGCAAAAAGCCCTGCTTGATCAGCTCGCGGACGTGGTTGCGCCCGTACTTCTCCCAGGACTGGCGGGTGAAGACCCGTCCGTTGACGATCGGGATGTCGAGCTCATTACCCCCCGTGTCCATCATCTTCCAT
The DNA here is from genome assembly GCA_033720975.1 of Acidimicrobiia bacterium. Classification (GTDB taxonomy): domain Bacteria; phylum Actinomycetota; class Acidimicrobiia; order Spongiisociales; family ZC4RG35; genus JAWWBL01. Next base: position 1,734 of record JAWWBL010000128.1, read on the forward strand.
GAACGCCGGGCACACACCTTTTCGGTGCGAATCCGCCCGTATTCGTCGCGGCCCACCTCTCGGGTCCGGCCTACGGTCAGGTGACTCAGCTGTGCGATTCCTTCTGCCATCGTGTTCCTCTGCGGTGATGTGCACCTGCCATCCGGTCAGGCGCTGGTTGCCCATGTCTCCTGTGGCCAGGCGGATGAGCCTCTCCCGTGCAAGGGGTGAGAGCCATCCCATGTCGGGGGGCGGGGCGACCTCTATTTCGAGGACCGCCCCGCCGTTTCCGAGTCTGCTGTGTCTCAAGACCCGGCCGCGGAGCCTCATGGCTTAGCCGGCCGCGTCGGTGACGATCTTGGTCGCGAAGTTGGTTGCGGGGGTGCCCACGCCGTACCGCGAGATGGTCACCACCTTGTGGGTGTCCTTCTCGATCGTCTCGTCCATCTTCGTGGTGGGCAGTCGCTTCAGGGCGTACGCGAAGGCGCAGAAGCGCGGGCTCACGTCGCCGCGGGCGAATACGCAACCCACGTCGTTGGCGCCGGTGTTGGCGGTCGTGGTCTTGCTCGAGGCGAAGATCGGCGCGTTCATGAAGTATCCGCCGAACTGGGTCGAGTCTGCCGAGGGCTGGTAGAAGCTGGCCCACGGGGTCGCCGTCGCGGCAACCTGGCCGCGCTGGAGATCCTTGAGCTGCTCGTCGGACAGACAGATTACCTGCGGTCCCTTCGCCTTGTTGGCACGCTGCGTTCCCATCGCCTCGACGATGTCCAACACCTCGGTGGGGTTGCCGGAGTCGGTCACGTTGCTGGCCGCGTTGGCGAACTCGGCCGCGCCGTCCTCGTCCAGGGCCTCACCCAGAAGCTGGGCGGTGTCCATGACAATCTCGCTCATGAGAGCCGCACGACCGAGGATGGTGTCCTCGAACGAGTTCTCGGCGATCTCACGGTAGATGCCGACGCGGCTCAGCGAGATGTCCACCGTGGTGGTCTCGAGAGTCTCGGCCGTCAGGCTTGCGGTCTCGTCCGAGGCCAGGGCGTCGCTGTGCGCGTCCTTGACCCAGCGGGGGAAAGACGCCTGGGTAGCGGACTCTCCGACCATGGACTTGAACCGGAAGAACGGGACGAACATGACGTCGTCGTACTGGTACGCGATGATGAGGCGATCCACGGCCTTGGCCAGGATCAGCTCGGTGAGCGTGGTGGTGGTGGTTTCGGCCATTTCTAGTTCCCTGCGCTACGAAGCACCTTGGGAAGCGGGGGCGCACCACTGCGCTGGCGGGCGACAGACCGGAACTTCTCGAAGTGAGCCTTGAGCTCCTCTTCGGGCATGGTTGCCTGCACATCCGCAGGCAGATCGAACACGTCCACGGTTCCGTACTGGGACCGGAACTGCTCGACACCGGGTACCGGGCTGGGCGCACCACCGGGGGCGGCTGGGGCGGGCTTCGGCTCTGGTTTGGCCTCGGCCCTGGGCTCCTGCTTCGTCACAGGCTGCTCCTTGGGTGGTTCGGGTTTGGGCTGCTGCACGCCGAGGGCCGCGTCGATCTCCTTCACCCATTGCGCCGGGTCAGCGGGACTGGAGTCGATGTATTGCGGCGCCATCAGCTTGGCCTTGGCCTTGGACCACCCCTGATCGCGCAGGTCGTCGATGGCGTCTCTGAGCCGCATCTCGGCTCGGAGTTCCTCGACGGCTGAGCTTGCGGAGTCGTCGGACTTCGGCTCTGCCTTTGGCTTCGGCTTGGTCTCGGATTTGCCCTTTCCCTGTCGCCGCATCTCCGCAAAGATGGAGTCGCGGGTCTTGGCGCTCGCCTTTTCGGCTGCGCTCAGGGCCGCGGCTTCGATCTTGGCCTGGAGCTCCTCTTCGGACAGCGCTACCACCCTGGTGGCGCTGTCGTCCGGTGCCGGAGGGCTCACCGGAGTACCGCCGCCGCCGCCGTCCCCGCTGGTGGGGTCGTCGTCGTCGGCACTACAAATCAGGCTGCTGCTGAGATCTGGAAACTTGAGCAAGGGGTTCTCCGTGTGATGGGTGCGAGTCCACCGGTTGCGCTGCCCGTTACCCCGGGCTCAGGGTGCTTCCAGTCTGTGGTGCTCGGTGCACCTACATGATCTATGTGTAAATTTCAGTCGCCGAAATTCAGCGACTCGATGTCCCTGAAGCAGTGCCCAGTCCGGACATCGGTACGCACCACGACCTTGCCGCCGTGGTGACGGACCATGTCGCAAAGCCAGTAATCGCCGCCCAACGCGAGGGTGGTTTGGCGCGGGTCGGCATAGGTGCGGTCACACCACGGCCCCGGGTACTCGGTGGTCTGGTCCTTGAGCCGGCGCATGTCGATGCAGATCAGCCCGGTGCCGACGCGGTCCACGATGTGGATCCCGGGCTCGGCGGTTTCGGCGGTGGCGGGCTGGAATGCCACGTCTTTGGTCTTGCGGCGAAGGCGGTAGGCGGCGCCGGCCAGGGTGGCCTCACGGGACTGCAGTGCCTCGATCAGGGCCGGAATCACGGCGTCCTCCGCCCACGTGTCCGCGTCCTGCATGAACAGGTAATCCAGGTCCGCCTCAATCGCGGACTCGATCGCCGTGTTGCGGGCCCGGTCGATGCCGAGGCCGTCCTGCCAGATCGGGGTCAGGACGTAGTCGTATTCATGGGCGGCTCGCTGCTCCCAGTGGGCCTGTTGCCAGACCTTGGGGTGTACGGCGCTGCCATAGGCGGGGAGGAAGTGGCCAACGTGC
>JAWWBL010000129.1:0-4257 GCA_033720975.1 Acidimicrobiia bacterium
GGCTTGCCCTAATTGGAGGTAAACAAGTATGAAATCAAGGAACCGGATGCGGATCCTGGGTGTGATCGCCGTCCTAGCGCTTGTCGCGGCGGCGTGCAGCCCGGTAGCCGATCCGACTACCACGACGGCGGAGCCACCGCCGCCGACGACGACCCAGCCACCTGACGTGACATCGACGACGATGGGACCGATGGTGTGGGAGCCTCTCTATGAAGGCACCTTGGTCCTGGGCCGCGTCCTGCCGGAGACTGGCGCGCTTGCCGTGATTGGTCCGGCCGTGATCAAGCCGATCGAGATGGCTATCGCTGAGGCCGCCGAGGCCGGCAACACCAACATCGAGCTGATAGCCAAGGACAGTGGGACCGATCCTCAAATAGCGACCGTCGCCGTAGACGAGCTGCTCAACGAGGGCGTCCACGCCATCCTCGGCCCAGCCTCGACTGGAGTCTCGCTGTCGGTGATCGACCGGATCACCGGTGCTGGTGTGCCGATGTGCTCCCCGTCGAACACGGGTGCAATCTTCACCACCTACGACGACAACGGGTTCTACTTCCGCACCGCGCCGCCTGACAACCTTCAGGCACAAGTGCATGCCGATCTGATCGCGGCCAACGGGCACTCGAGTGTCGCCGTCGCCTACCGCTCCGATGAGTACGGGCGAGGCCTTGGTTTGGCGATCGCGGGGAACCTGGAGAATCTCGGGATCGACGTACCGGTTGTGATCGAGTTCGACAAGGACGGGACCAGCTTCGACGCCGAGGCGGCTCAGATAGCCGCAGCGGGTGTCGACGCCATCTCGCTCCACCCCTTCGCCGAGGGCAACGCTTTCATGCAGTCCTTGATCGAGGCGGGTCTTGGGCCGCAGGACGTTCAGATCTACGGTGGTGACGGATTCCTCGACAACGTGTCGGCGGAGACCGTTGATCCCGGGAACCCTGGGCTGTTCGAGGGAATCAGGGGCACCTACCCCTCCCTGGCGCCCCCCGATGGTGAGCCCACCTTCGTGAGCAGGTTCAACGCGTTTGCGCCGGACGTGCCGACGATCTTCTCGTCGCACTCCTACGACTGCGCCATGATCATGATCCTGGCCGCTGAATCGGCAGGGTCCACCGACCCGGCTGCGATCGCAGCTGCCATCAATGACGTCACTCGTGGCGGCACCAAGTGCTCCTTCTACGCCGATTGCCACGCACTGCTCCAAGCAGGCGAGGACATCGACTACGACGGCGCCAGCGGTCCGCTCGACTTCGTCGATGCCGGTGAGCCGGGTGCAGGCACCTACGACCTCGTCTTGTACGGGGCGGACGGCTCCTACTCGGCTCAGGAGACGGTGAGCATCCCATAGGGATCGCGAACCCTGAGATAGTTGAGGCCCGGGATCCCCGGGCCTCTTCTATTCGGCTTGTACTTTCTCAGTCCACCCGTCCCAAGGTCCCGAGATACAGGTCAATGACCTTGGGGTCGTGGAGAAGCTCCAGGCCGGGACCGCTATACGCGTTCTTCCCCTGATCGAGCACGTATCCCCGGTCGCAGATCTGCAGGCAACGTCTTGCGTTTTGCTCCACCATGATTATCGAAATACCTGAATCACATATTTCGCGGACGCGGTCAAAGACGAGGTCCTGATTCGCGGGGGAGAGCCCAGCAGACGGCTCGTCCAGGAGCAGGACTTTCGGATCCATCATTAGCGCCCGGCCCATTGCCATCATCTGGCGCTCTCCACCCGACAGCTGACCGGCCCGTTGATCGCTCCTCTCGGCGAGCAGCGGGAACATCTCATGAACTCGCTCGGCCCGCTCCTCGAAGAGGTCCGGCTCCAAGTAGACCCCCATGCGCAAATTGTCTTCGACGCTCAACGTCTGGAACACATTGGCGCGCTGTGGCACATAGCCGATTCCCTTCGCCACCAGCTCGTGTGCAGGCCGATTGGTCACGTCCTCACCACCGAGCTCGACTGTTCCCGACCTGACCTCCACCAACCCAAACATCGCTTTGACCAGGGTCGACTTGCCGGCACCGTTCGGCCCGATGACACCCACCAGCTCGCCGTTACCGAGGACCAGGTCTACCCCTGTGAGGATGTCGACGCCGGGTAGATACCCGGCCACCACGTTGTGCGCTTCGAAGAGGGCGTCGGTCATCCGTGCTCTCCGTGATGACGCCCCAGATAGGCGTCGATGACAGCCGGGTTGGCTGCGATGTGAGCTGGCGGGCCTTCGGCGATGATCTTGCCCTGGCTCATCACGACCACCCAGTCAGAGATCTCCTGGACCACGTCCATGTCGTGCTCGATGAAGATGACGGTCATTCCCTCGTCACGGAGGGCCTGGATGTGAACGAGCAGCGATTGGGTTAGGGCGGGATTCACCCCCGCCATCGGCTCATCGAGCATCACCAACTCGGGGTCGACCATGAGCGCCCGGGCCATCTCGAGCAGCTTGCGCTGCCCTCCGGACAGGCTTCCGGCCAACTCATCCGCCATCTTGTCGAGGTTGAACCGCTCGAGCAGCGCCATTGCTTTCTCGATGTTCTCTTTCTCTCGTGACTGCCATCCACCTGTCAACGCAACCCAGAACGACTCACCTGGCTGGTTTTGGGCGCCTACCAGCATGTTCTCGAGAACGGTGAGGCGGGCCAACGAACGGGTCAACTGGAAGGTTCTCACCATCCCCCTCCGCGCTACGCGGAAGGCGGGGATGCCCACGAGCCGCCCGCCGTCGAGGTGCCACGTGCCGTCGTCGTGCCGATCGAACCCACTCAGCAGGTTGAAAAGCGTGGTCTTGCCGGCGCCGTTAGGGCCGATCAGCGACGTGATGGTCTCGCGTTGGACTTCGAGATGGTGGACATCGACTGCGTGCACACCGCCGAAGGAGCGCTTGACCGAGTCCACAACCAGGATCGGATCGGGCTTGGCGACACCGGGAACCGGGTCGACCATGTTGAGAGGCGTTTCACTGGGCATCGAGAAGCATCTCCTCTTTCTTCCCGAACATCCCCTGAGGTCGGAAGACCATGACAAGCATCAGCCCCACACCGAAGAAGACGAACTTGACGGCTCCGACGTCGGTCGTCTCGAAAAGGTTGCCGGTCCATCCTTGGGCTATGGCGCTGCTGATGATCCCGTCGAGTAGCTCGAAGAGGAACCAGAACACGACGGCACCGACCACGGGCCCTTTGAGCGATCCGGGTCCTCCGATGATCACCACTGTGAACGCATAGAACGTCAGCAGGGGGATGTAGGAGTCTGGTATCACGTTCTGTTGGTCGATCGCCAGGAACATGCCGCTCAGAGCGCCGATGGCTCCTCCGATCATCAGGCTTTGAAGCTTGTAGCCGAAGACATTCTTCCCCAGGCTCATCGCCGCGTCCTCGTCCTCTCGTATCGCCCGGATCGCCCTGCCCCACGGGCTGCGTATGAGTCTCGCCACCAGGAGAAAGCTCAGTGCTACCAGCGCCCATCCCACCAGCAACACCCAGGCGGATCGAGCGTCCCAGGCCAGGCGCCCCACTCCATAACGACCGGGGGGGATGGGATTGAGGGCGAAGAAGGGGTTGGCAAACCTCTGTATCCCGAAGATACCCCCGGTGAAAGGCGCCGCCCATTGGGACCGGACGATGAACCTGAGGATCTCGCCGGCGGCGATCGTCACTATGGCGAGATAGTCGGCACGCAGGCGGAGAGTGGGAACCCCGAGGAGAAGAGCGAGTAGCAGGGCCGCCACGATCCCCATTATCAAACCGAGCCACATCGGGCCTCCGAGGTCGACGGTTATGGCCAGGCCGTAGGCGCCGACCGCCATGGATGCGACGTGGCCGAAGTTGAGCAGCCCGGTGTAGCCAAACTGAAGGTTGAGGCCAATCGCGCTCATTGCGTAAGCCGCGGCCGGCACGCCCAACGCTGCTCGCAGCGCATCGATCAGAATCTTTCCTAGGTCCATCAGCCCACTCGCTCCCTCTGCCCCAGCAAACCCTGTGGCCTGAAGAGGAGCATCACGACGAGTATCGCCAGGCCGACCGCGGTCTTGAACTCAACGGGGATCCACAGAGTGCTCATCTCGACGGCCACCCCAACGACGAAGCCACCGAGCATCGCCCCGAACGCGGTGCCGAGGCCGCCGAGGATGACCGCCGAGAAGATGAGCAGGAGCAGCTTGAACCCCATGTCCCATTGAACCTGCTCGGAAATACCGAACATGATCCCGCCAAGGGCAGCCAGCCCGGCGCCCACGATCCAGGTCACGAGGATCACCCGTTGCA
>JAWWBL010000130.1:0-4257 GCA_033720975.1 Acidimicrobiia bacterium
GTGATGAGGAGCATGTCGCTGGAGGACTACCGGACTCCCAGGCCGAGTGACGGCGTGCCCACCACCCCGGAGTGGATCCTGGAGCATTTGGTCCAGCATGAGGCTGAGCATCGGGGTCAGATTTGGGAGGCACGGGTAGCCGCGGAGAAAGCACTGAACGGCCCCTGAATCTTCCACTTGCTTGCCGCCTGGAGCGTAAATGCGGTGGTGGGGGAGAAGAGCGGTTGGGCTCGGGCAACGATTAAACCGCGCCATAGGCTCACACCATGAACGGAACGTCGCAGATTGGCGGTGTCGAATGATGGAAGCCGAAAAGGCCGATGCACTGATCCTCTTCGGGATCACCGGTGACCTGGCGCGTAGGCGCCTCTTTCCCGCGCTATATCAAATGACCTCCGACGACGAGCTCGAGATCCCGGTTATTGGTGTGGGCAGGACCGAAGGGAACGACGACGATCTCCGGGGATGGGCCTGGGATGCATTGTCGGAGTCGCTCCCTGAGATCGACGGCGACGTGTTCGACCGTCTCGCCGGAATGCTGGGCTATGTGTCCGGGAATTATCACGACTCGTCCACTTTCGAAGCGCTCAGTCGCCGAGTCGAAGGGCGGGAATCCACCGTCTCCTACTTGGCGATTCCTCCTGACGTTTTCGACGACGTGGTCCGGGGCCTTGCCGGCGCCGGGTTGAACCGAGGGGGTCGAGTCGTGGTTGAGAAGCCCTTTGGCCGCGACGCCACCAGCGCCGCCGAGTTGAACGAGATCATTGAGCGCCACTATCCGGAGGAGAGAGTCTTTCGCATCGACCACTTCCTCGGTAAGGAAGCGCTCCAGAACCTGATGGTCTATCGGTTCTCCAACACGATTCTCGAGCCGATCTGGAATCGGCATTACATCCGTGGTGTTCAGATCACACTGGCCGAGGACTTCGGTGTCGAAGGACGTGGCGGTTTTTACGACTCGGTCGGTGCGATGAGAGATGTCGTCCAGAACCATCTCCTTGTACTCGTGAGCCTGTTGGCGATGGAGCCCCCGGTTTCGGAGCGTCCGGATGCGTTGCGCGACGAGCGAGTCAAGGTCCTTGACGCCACAGAGCAACTGGAATCGGCCAACGTCGTGCGGGGTCAATACGAGGGCTATCGCGACGAGCCGGGGGTAGCTGCGGACTCCGACACCGAGACGTTTTTTGCTGCCCGACTCGAGATCGATTCGTGGAGATGGGCCGGCGTGCCGTGGTTGCTCCGAGCAGGTAAGGGCATGGCAGCGACGGTGACTGAAGCCGTGGTGGAATTCCATCGACCGCCCCGGCTCCTGTTCGCCGACACCGACCAGGCACCTGGCCCGAATCGGCTGGCGTTCCGGTCGAAGCCTGAAGACAGCATCACGCTCTCGATGCAGGCCAAGAAGCCGGGTCTGGAGATGGTCAGCGGCACCGTCGAGTTCGAGGTGGCGCCTGACGCGGATCACGGGTCCGTGGTCGAGGCCTATCACCGGCTTCTTGGCGATGCGCTGCGGGGCGACCAGTCGCTGTTTGCCCGTGAGGACGGCGTGATGGAGTCCTGGCGAATCGTTCAACCGGTTATAGACGACCCGCCGGCTGTCCATTCGTACCCGACGGGGACCTGGGGCCCGTCCCAGGCGGATGCTCTCCTCGATGGGGGTTGGGACTGGCTGACCTCGTGATGAGCTCGACGTTCACCACGCTCGAGCCCAATCGGCCTTCACGCTGGCTCGGAGGGGCGACGTTCGAAAACCTGTCCCGCTCAGCGAGCGACCGGCCGAGCCTTTGGTTCTTCTGCCGCACATAGGACAGCGAATCCGGCCTTATAGGCTCTCGGCTGATACATCTCTGAGGACTCGAGAACGCGGCGACGCCCATCTCGAGGCTGAGGCGTCGTATCCCGAGCAGGCCCGAGGAGCCAACCGTTGCCAACCAACGTAACTCCCGAGTACAAGAAGGCGGAGGCCGAATACAAGGCAGCCCGTGAGCCGCACGATCGGTTGGCGGCCCTGCGAGAGATGCTGCGCACAATCCCCAAGCACAAGGGCACCGAGCATTTGCAGGGGGACATTAAAAAGCGGATCAAGGAGCTAAACGAGGAGCTGGCCGGTCCCAAGAAGGGAGGTGCCCGCGGCGGTCCGGCAACCACGATCCGGCCCGAGGGCGCCGCCCAGATCAGCCTGTTGGGGCCACCCAACAGCGGGAAGTCCACACTCCACGACGCTCTGACCGGCTCCGGCGCTGCGACTGGCCCCTACGACTTCACGACACAGTATCCCCAGCCGGGAATGCTGATGGTCGAGGATGTGGGAATCCAGCTGATCGACCTGCCGCCCATCTCGTCGTTACATCCGGTGCCTTGGATCGCCAACGCCCTACAGCCTGCGGATGGAGCCATGTTGGTGGTCGATCTGGGGCATCCAGGCTGTGTCGCCGAAGTCCAGGACCTGGTGCGAGTGCTTGCCGAACGCAGGGTGCGTTTGATCGGAGACTGGCCCCGGGGAATGGATGTAGCCGAAGACCCTGACGACCCCCTGGTCAAACTGCTGCCGACGGTGCTCGTCGCGGGGAAGGCGCACGAGATCAAAGAAGTGGACGAGGAGCTGGCGATACTCGAGGAGCTGCTTGGGCTCCACCTGCCGACTCTTCGGGTCTCGGTGGCAATCGGTGAGCTAGAACATGTGGGCCGCTGGCTCTTCGACGCACTTGGCGTGGTGCGGGTCTACACCGAGTCGGCGGCCAAGAAGGACGACCGGCCGTACACAATCCGCCTCGGGCAGACCGTCATCGACGTCGCCGGTCAAGTCCACAAGGACTTCGCCGCCGGGTTCAAGTACGCCCGCCTTATCCGCCCCGGTGAGCCCGACCGCCAGGTGGGACGGGACTACGTATTGTCTGACGGCGACCGCATCGAGATCCACGTTTGATAACCAAGAAGTAGGTCCGTTCGCTACAAGTAGCACTATGGCCCGGGTCGGCATTCGAGAGTTGCGCCAGAGAGCGAGCGACTACCTCCGACGGGCGGAAGCCGGCGAGACCATCGTGGTCGGCCGATCGCACTGCTGACCCCAATACCGGAGGCGCCTCCAATTGAGCGGTTGCGCGCGGCTGGTGATGTCGAGGGAGGCGATGCCCCCTGGAGCAATCTCCCGCCGGCGCTGCTTCTAGAAGAAGGCGAAGTGAGACCGTCGCAGATCCTGGAACGGTTGCGCTCGAGTGAGCGCTGACGAAGTCTGGTATCTCGATTCATCGGCCATCGTCAAGTTGGTAGCGAGCGAACCGGACACACCTGCGCTGTCAGGCTTCCTGGAAGGCCGCCAACCGCTGATCAGTAGCGCTCTGGCAACTGCCGAGGTCCATCGCGCAGTCATTCCACTCGGAGAGAGGTTCCACCGTCAGGCCGCAGAGGTGCTCGCCCGCATCGAATTGGTTCGAATCTCTAGCGAGGTCCTAGCTGATGCAGGACGCCTCGAGCCAGCGTCTCTTCGCTCGCTCGATGCGATTCACCTGGCGACCGCGTCTCTTCTCGGAGACTCTCTCGGTGGTCTCGTGACGTATGACGGCCGTATATCCGAAGCTGCGGAGTCATTGGGCTGGAATGTGATTGCCCCTGCCTGACTGCTCGGGAACTAAGTGCGGTGGCGGGGGATCGAAGCACCTGTACGCTCGGGAATTAGATCATGTTGACACTTCAGCATGCAATAGCGTATGCTGAATCGTATGCCAAGTACCAGCGTACGTGTCGATCGGGAGACCCACGAGGAGCTCAAGAAGCTGGCCCGCGACCTTGGGACGACTGTTGGGGAGGCCGTCGCCATCGCCACCCGACGACTTCGTCAGCAGCGCATCGGCCGAGACTTGAGTACCCCTCTTTCCGAGGACGAGACGAGCTGGCTCGATGCTGACCTCGGGTGATGTCGTCGACCTCGACCTTGGATCTCCGAGAGGTCGAGAGGCGGGTCTGCGGCGTCCCGTCGTGGTGGTTACTGCCCAGGAAATCATTGATGAATCGGCCAGTGTCGTGCAGGTCGTGCCGCTGACATCGACGATTCGGGCATTCGGCTCAGAGGTGGCGATCCACGCGGATGAGAAAAATGGCCTGGAGGCAGATTCCGCTGCGCAGTGTCAGCACATCAGATCGGTGTCGGTGGATCGTGTCGAATCAGTCAGGGGAAACGTCGGCGCTGCGACTCTGGCCGAGATCCGTGAAGTACTCAGTCTGATCCTCGACATCAACTGACATTCGCGCGTCGGGAAC
>JAWWBL010000131.1:0-4241 GCA_033720975.1 Acidimicrobiia bacterium
GGCATGGCCACTCTCCACAACCAGGACCAGGTAGCGCTGAAGGACCTTCGCATCGGAGACCAGGTGATCGTTCGTCGCGCCGGGGACGTGATTCCAGAGGTCGTGGGCCCTGTCGTGTCCGCCCGGACCGGCAAAGAGAAGAAGTGGCGGATGCCGAAACTATGCCCTTTCTGCGGGCATCACATCGTCAGACTGGAGGGTGAGTCGGTCGCCAGGTGCACCGGTGGTTTCGAGTGCCCGTCTCGCGTCAGAGAGTGGCTGTTTCATTTCGCGAGCCGAGGAGGCATGGACATAGAGCACCTTGGCTACAAAACGATCGATCTACTTCTGAATGAGGGATTGATCTCCGACCCCGCCGACATTTTCACATTCGATGTCGATGGGCTAGTTGATTACGAAGGTTGGGGTGAGATCTCGGTCGAGAATCTCAGGTCGGCAATCGAATCGGCAAAGGACCGCCCGGTCGCCAGGCTGTTGACTGCACTGGGGATCCGGCACGTCGGCGGGACGGTGGCGCGCACGCTTGTCAGGCACTTTGGTGGGCTCCCCGCCCTGATGGCGGCGTCGGAGGAGGAGATTTCCGCCGTTGAGGGGATTGGCCCGGTGATTGCCGCCGAGGTTCTTGACTGGTCGACCGATCAGGCCAATATCCGCCTGGTCGACAAGCTCGGCCGGGCGGGGGTGCGCCTTGTCGACGAACCGGAGGACACCGATACACTCGGCTTGTTGGCCGGGGCGACCTTCGTGGTGTCAGGCAGCTTGGATGGCTTCACACGGGAGGAGGCAGCGGCCGCTATCGAGGCTCGCGGCGGCAAGGCGGCAGGCTCGGTGTCGGGGCGCACCACTGCTCTGATCGTTGGGGACTCACCGGGTGCGTCGAAGACCCGTAAAGCCGAGGAGTTGGGGGTCCCGATAATCGACGGTGATTCCTTCCGGCGTCTTCTCGAAGAGGGGCTGCCGGCTGTCGAATCCTGAACCGAGCGTCGCGACTGAGTCGATCCTGTGGCTTTTCTAGCCTGATGACCGTGGAGTTGAGATGACAACAGACGCCGCCAACAACGGTCCGAAGATCCCGCCCCCGGCCGGGAACGTGTCGGTCGATCCGGCACGCAGACGCAATCGGCTGGTGGCTGCGTCGATTGGCTTGCTGGCACTGGTCGGTGGTGTCGTCTTCGCCCTCACTCGACTCAATGGCCAGGACACGTCTGCCCTTGTTGCGGTCCCCGATGACGTTCACATCGTCTTCTCGATGGATCTCTATCAGGTCGTGCGGTCTGACGGGATCAACAGTCTGGTGTCCGCCTTCGCTGAGCCGATGGCGGCTGCCGGGTACGTGGACGAGGCCGAAATCGATCTGGCGGAGAGCATTGCGTCGGAGTTGGAGGAGGAGCTCGGCGTCGATCTCGAAGAGGACATCCTGAGCTGGATGGGCCGATCGCTAGCGTTCGGCGTCTGGTTCCCGGCCGGCGCGCTGGATCCCATCCCAACGGAGTTCGTAGCCGGTCCCGACCCGGATGTAGTCGCCGTCGTCTCGGTCACCGACCCGGCGCGGGCAGCAGCGTTCCTCGAAGGGCTGGACGAGTTCGTTTCATCGGCGCCCTTCGAAGACGGAGAGTCGTATCGCTTCGCTGAAATGGACGGCGGTGTTGTCTGGCTTGGCGACGATCTCATGGTCCTGGCGACCAGCGAGGAAATTCTCTCGAAGTCGCTGGAAGCAAGGGGCGGAACGTCGATTGTGGAGTCCAAGACTTTCGATGACGTAGCATCGCGGCTGCCGGCTGATCGTTTGATGACGGGTTACCTGTCGACCGACTTTTTCGGGCTCCTCGCCGAAGCAGCTGCATTGGGCGAAGCTCAAGCGGGCTTTCCCGGAATCGATGATGTCTTGGGCCTCGGCTTCTCGGTCAGCCTCATCGATGCCGGATTGCGATTCGACGCCGTTCAGGTGCTCTCCGAGGCGGCCTCGTCGCCTCCCGCCTCTGGTGAGATCCGGGCGGTCGCGGCGTTGCCGGCCGAGACGGTTGGCTTCTTTGCAGGAGTGATTCCGGAGGGCGCGATCGCGGAAGCCGTGGCCAGCTTCAGGGACCTGGACCCGGAGGCGTATGACGAGATGCTCGGGCAGATGAGCCTCGACCTCGGCGTCGACATTGAAGCCGACTTGCTTCCCTCGATAGGCGGGGAGGCGCTTCTGGCCGTGGTGCCCGACACCGCCGGAGCGATTGCTGTCGAGGGGGGCGTCGACATTGGCATCCTGATCTCGCTAGGGCTGATCGAGGCGGGTCCGATGGGCGATCTGTTGAGCGCATTGGAGCTGTTGCTCTCCGAGGAGATGGGCCTCGCCGTCGTCCAGGGCACACCAATCCAATTGATGGGAGAGGACCAGGTCCTGGCGGCTTACGAGTTGAGGGAGGACTCCCTTGTCCTGGGGTCTTCTGCGGAGGTTGTCAACGGATTCGTTGCCGGTGACGGAGGGGTTACCGAGACCGAGGTCTACCGCCAGTTGGATGCCGAGTTGCCCGGAGCCGGCCTTGCCTTCTATGTGAATGTCCCCAGAGTGCTCGATCTCATCGACATGTCCCCCGAGGACCGTGCCATTGCCGAACCGGTGAAGGGAATCGGTGCATCGTCATCTCAAGAGGGAACGGTGCTCACTTCGTCGATCATCATCTTGATCGATTACCTGCCCTGATAGGTCAGCCCACCCGGAAAGACCACTCGAAGCTGCCGGTGTCGGGGAGGCCGCTGTAGGTGTTCCACTCGATCCGGATGGTGTGCTCTCCGGGAGACCACTCCTGAAGGGTCGGATTGGAGGGGGACGGCGCCCACCGATAAACCCCTGTTGCCTCGACGAATGTGGCGTCGGTGATGGGCCAGCCGTCGACGAAGATGTTGGCCTCGTATCCCACGGCGAGGTCGATCTCGAGGATTGCCTGGGGCGGGACCAGGTCTCCGGGAAGTGGTGAAACCGACTCGACGGGCCCAGGCAGATCGATAGGGGTTCCTTCGGGGGCTAGGGCGAGTCCTAGGGCGACGGCGGCGACGGCGACGAGACCGAGCCCCAGGTAGATAAGGCGGTATGGCATCAGTTGGCGTGAAGAGCCTCGTTGAGCCCTCCCCAAGTGCCGGATGTGGGCAGGGCTTCGACCGTTCCTGACACGGAGTTGCGGCGGAAGAGGATCCCCGAAACGCCGGAGAGCTCCCTTCCTTTGGCCGTTTCGCCATCGGGGAGAGTGATGATCGTCCCAGCCGTGACATAGAGCCCCGCCTCGACGACACAGTCGTCACCGAGAGAGATTCCGATCCCCGAGTTGGCGCCGAGCAGGCACCGCTTCCCGATGCTGATCGTCTCTGCGCCCCCACCGGAGAGCGTCCCCATGATCGAAGCTCCCCCTCCCACGTCGCTCCCGTCACCCACGACGACACCAGAGCTGATCCTCCCTTCGACCATCGACTTGCCCAGGGTGCCCGCGTTGAAGTTGACGAAACCCTCATGCATGACGGTGGTCCCCTCGCCGAGATAAGCCCCCAAACGCACCCGGTCACCGTCCGCAATTCGGACACCGCCCGGCACGACGTAGTCCGTCATTCGAGGAAACTTGTCAACTGACGTGACCGCGGGGTTGCGCCCCTCCGCCATCAGCCGGGCCCGGGTGGCCGCGAAGCCTTCCACCGCGCACGGTCCTTCCATCGTCCAGACGACGTTATTGAGAACCGAGAAGATCCCATCCATGTTGATCTCGTGCGGTCGGTGAACACGATGTGAGAGGAGATGCAGGCGGAGATAGGCGTCGGGCGGGTCCGAGGGGGGCTGGTCCAGGCTGTCGATCACCGTCTCGACGATCCTTCGCTCCACGCCACGACCGGGATCGACGCCTACCAACGGCTCGAGGGGATCGCTGCTCATCGAGAGTGGGTCGGGGTACCACACGTCGAGGACCTGGTCGTTCGAGAATGTCGCGATTCCAACAGCCCTGGCACCGGATTCGATCACACGGCGAGGGTAGTGCCCGCTGTTACCTTCTCTCTCGTGCCCAGCCTGACCGAGACCCTCGCCTGGCTCGTGGACATCCCCTCCGAGACCGGGGGCGAGGCTGAGCTTCGGGACGCGATCGCGGAACGCCTCACATCTCACCAGACGACGGTCGTTGCGGACTCCCTCGTCGTGGGGGAGCCTTCTTCGGAGTCGGTGATCCTGGCGGGGCACCTAGACACCGTGCCGCTTCAGGGGAGTCCTGGCTACC
>JAWWBL010000132.1:0-4231 GCA_033720975.1 Acidimicrobiia bacterium
AACGCTGACGGAGGTGTAAAGGACCAAACCCCCTGCCAGGGCGAGCAAAAGACTTATCACCGTGGTCTTTCGTCGACCGATCGTGTCAGCCATCTTCCCCCCGATGAAGAACCCGAGCCCACCGGCGGTGCCCCCTCCCAGGAGGATCCATATTGCTTCTCCGGTCGACAACCCGACGTGGTCGATCAGTCGCGCCGTCGAGAAGCCGGCCCCGATTGCCCCAAACGCCGAGGAGAGAAAGCCAACGCTCAGCACCGTCCAGAATCGGCGTGACCACCCGCCTCTCACCAATTCGCGCCAGTGGCCCCGTTGTGACTCTTCGAAGAAGATCTCAGATTCCGGCACGTTCTTGATCAGGAACGGCAGCAACAAGAAGCCCACTGAAACCAGTAGATGAGGGGTTCGCCAGGCGTCGGGGCTTCCCTCTGCGAGGGGAAGAGTGATCAGGGCGAGCCCGGCTCCCAGGGAGACAGACGCGCCGAAGAAAGAGATCGCATAGGCACGAATTGGGAGACTCACCTTCTCGGCCAACAAGACAACGGCCAGACCGGACATGGCGGCGGTGCCGGTGCGCAAGATCCCATGCAAGACACCGAACTGCCAGGCGTCGAGGGCGAGACCCGCGGCCGCCCCACCTACGACGACGAGAGTCACCGCTAGCAGCAGGGGGCGCCTCCGGCCCCGGTGGTCACCGAGCCAACCCAACGGGAGCGCTGCGAAAGCTGCGAGGCGAGCGAGGCCTAGGAGGAGACTCATCTCTCCTTCGCTTAGACCCAGTCCGGTTCGAGTGAACGGGAGAGTCACTGTCGCTTGTGACTGCGCAAAGCCTTGGATCAGACCCGCCACCCAGATGACCCAGACGATCCGTTTGTCCGCAGCGGTGAAGCGCGCCGCGGGCAGCAGAGGGTCAAGAACCCGACGAATCAGCGACCTCATGTGCCGAGAGTAGGAACTGGACGGTGCGATCATCGGCGTCAACACCGACTTTTGAAGGACCCGAATTGTTTGAGAACGTTGGCGACGCGGCCTTCCTGGTTCAGCTGGTCATTGCCCTGGGGGCCGGGGTCATCTCGTTCGTGTCCCCTTGTGTCCTGCCGCTGCTGCCGGGCTATCTGTCGATGATGTCGGGTTATTCGGCTTCTCAGCTGGAGACCGGGGAGGTTTCCACCCGCCGCATGGCCCGGGTCATCCTGCTGTTCATTCTCGGGTTCACCCTCGTGTTCACGGCGATCGGTGCAGTCGCCTCCAGCTTGAGCCAGTTCCTCGTCCAGAACCTTTCTCTCTTCACCCGCATCGCCGGAGGACTGATCATTGCCTTCGGCCTTCTGATGGTGGCGATGGCCGTCTCAAATCGGGGGTTCCTGGCCGTCGTCAGCCAGGAACGGCGGGTACATGTGCGACCCTCCAGGCTCGGCAAGTGGGCCCCACCTGTGATGGGGGCGGCTTTCGGTTTCGGATGGACGCCGTGCATCGGCCCGGTCCTCGGGGTGATCCTTGCCACGGCCTCGCTTCAGGAGACGCTCGGTCAGGCGGTCTTGCTTCTAATTGCATACTCGTTGGGTCTCGGCATCCCATTCCTGCTCGCTGGTCTCGGTCTCTTCAAGTTCTTTGGCAGGCTCAAGCCCTTCCTCAAGCCCATAAACGTCGTCTCAGGAGTGCTCCTGGCTGCGTTCGGCGTCGTGATGGTCACCGGCAACCTCGGGGTCTTGGCCGCCTGGTTCACCAACCTGCTTGAGGGGACCTTCCTGGAGGATCTGGCAACCATCTGATGGCTTGGTTGGCACCTGTTTCCCCGGACATCGTGTGGTTCCGTGGCGAGGACACCGTCCGGTTCCTCAACGACATCCTCAGTCAGGAAATCGGGGACATGGACGATGGGGAGGTGCGTCGGTCCATGCTCCTCACCCCGGACGGCAAGGTTCAACATCTCATGTGGGTTCTCAGCTCCGGCGGTGACATCGCCCTGATCACCGACGACGGGAGAGGAGAGGAGTTGGCGAACGTCCTGGGGCGCTATCGCATCAGAGTCGATGTGACGATCGAGCCCGAGAACGAACCGGCGTGGTTGGTCATCGGGGAGTGGGAAGGCATAGACGTCTCCTGGCCGTCGGTGCCACGGTTCTTGGTCATCGGTGATAGACCCGACCTTGCCGAGGGCACCGTCCAGGAATACGAGCGTCTTCGCATCGAGCAGGGGGAGCCGCTGGCGGGAGTAGACGTGTCCGAGAAGACGATCCCCCAGGAGACGGGGATGGTCGCGGCGATGGTCGACTTCGACAAAGGGTGTTTCGTTGGCCAGGAGCTGGTGGGCCGAATCGACGCAAGGGGGGGGAATGTCCCCCGCCCGCTGCGAATTCTCCGACTCGAGGGCGAAGTCTCCCCGGGAGCCCAAGTCATGTACGGGGATGCCGAGGTGGGGTCGGTGACTTCGGTGGCGGGTGATCTCGCATTGGGGATTGTGAAGCGTGCAGTCCCCGTTGGCGCGGTCGTCCGGGTTGGGGAGGTTCAGGCAACGGTTGCCGGCCTTCCACGGAATACAGAGGAATAGTTCACGGACTTCTAACAACTGTTTGGCCAGACTGTGTCCGTGCCAGGTTCTCCAAAGTCGGTGCTGCTCGTCGAGGACGACGACGCGATCGCGGACATGCTCCGCACATTCTTCGAGCGTGACGGTTACCGCTTTCTCCACGCCCTCACTGGTGAGGAGGCTGTCGAGCGCCTGCGGATCAGGCCCGTGTCGGCGATCCTGCTCGACGTCAACCTGCCCGGCATCGACGGAGTGGAGACCTGCCGCCGAATCCGTGAGTTCGCGTCGACTCCGGTGATCATGCTGACTGCCCGGGACAGCGAAGTCGACAAGGTCCTCGGGCTCGAGATGGGAGCGGACGATTATGTGACCAAGCCGTTCTCCCCTCGGGAATTGATGGCCAGGGTCAAGGCCGTGTTGAGACGCTCGGAAGAGCCGCCAACCAAGCCGCGCATCATCGAGATAGGAGGATTCGAGATCGACGGTGGCAGGCGAACCGTCACCACACCCGGCAACGACCAGGTGAGCCCCACTGCCAAGGAGTTCGATCTCTTGTGGTTCCTTGCTGAGAACGCGGGTCTGGCACTCAGCCGTGGCCAGATCCTCGAGGCCGTTTGGGGATACGAGTACTTCGGGGAGACCAGAACGGTCGACGTCCACATCCGTCAACTCCGAAAGAAGCTCGAAGGCATTCCTATCGAGACGGTTTGGGGTGTCGGCTACCGGCTGGGGAACTGATGCGAAGACGGCTCTTCTGGACGATTGCCGGGGTGGCGGCCGTCACCGGTTTCCTCGTATTGGCGGCGGGCGTGGTAGCCGGTCAGCGAGCCGCGGTTAGCGCCACGTACAGAGAGATGGCCCAATCCTCGGCGGAGATCGTCGACGTGCTCGAGGATGCTTTTGCCCCCCGGGAGCGCAGACCAGAGGCCCTGCGCCAGCTGTTCACTCTCGCCGAACAGGACCCGATTGGCCCGTTGCTGCTCAGGATTCGTCGGGCGGCAGGTGGCTCTGAATTGGCCTTTGGCGCCATCCGCGCCGAGGCGCTGGCTCCCGCCTCGGCGGAGTTGCTCCACGAAGTAGATCTCGAGATCGACCAGCTCTTGCGAGGTGACAGCCAATTCATCCGGTCGCCCGAAGGAGAGTTGGTCGTGGTCACTCCGGCGACCATCCAGACTCGGGAAGGCACAGAGATCTTGTTGGTTGCCCTCGCCAGAAATGCCCCGGTGGTCAGAGCGGCGGACCAGATCCGCGCTTTCATCCCCATTGCGATTGGGGTTGCTCTCATCGCTGCTGTCATGGCGCGGTTGTTGTCCAATCAGGTCGCTGACAGGCTCGCTCCGCTGGCGAGCGCCTCACGCCGGGTAGCTGAAGGAGACATGAGCGCTCGGGTTCCCGACCTCGAGGATCAGGAGCTGGACGAGGTGGCGAAGGCGTTCAACGAGATGGCCACCGCCCTCCAGGAGAGCGACGAGCGGGAACGCGAATTCATTCTTGGTGTGGGTCACGACCTGCGGACGCCGCTCACGACCATTACCGGGTATGCGGAGGCGTTGGAGACCGGTGAGGTGCTGGCAGAGGATTTGGCGCGAATCGGAAAGGTCCTGGGGACTCAGACCCGCCAGCTCAGCCGGCTGATCGAGGATCTGGCCATGTTGGCCAGGTTGGAGCAGCCAGAGTTCGATCTCCGAGCCGAAGAGGTAGATG
>JAWWBL010000133.1:0-4206 GCA_033720975.1 Acidimicrobiia bacterium
AAGGCAGATGATCCCGCTGGTGTGACGCAGCATGAACCCCAACTTCTGTGGCGTGGCGTCCTCGGCGGCCAGGATTAGGTCGCCCTCGTTCTCCCGGTCTTCGTCATCGACCATGATCACCATGTCGCCGCGTTCGATGGCGCCGATGATCTCTTCGATTGGTGCGAATCTCATTGGCTGGCTCTCAGCATCTTTTCCACATATTTGGCAATGATGTCGGTCTCGAGGTTGACGGGGTCGCCTGGCTTCCGCAAGCCGAGATTGGTGATCTCGAGCGTATGCGGTATCAGCGCAACGCTGAACTGGTCGTCTTTCATCCCGGCGACAGTCAGGCTCACTCCGTTCACCGCTATCGACCCCTTCTCCACGATCTGTCCGAGAAGACCTTGTGGCGCGCGAATCGTCATCGTGATTCCTGGCGCTGAACGGTTAACGGAAACGACTTCCCCAACACCGTCGATGTGCCCCTGCACCATGTGACCGTCGAACCGACCCGAGGATCCCATCGGGAGCTCGATATTCACCTTTGTGCCGGGTGTCATCTCTCCAAGCGTGCTGCGCGAGAGGGTCTCTGGTACGACCTCGAATGAGACCCGGCCTCCTTCAATCGCAACTGCGGTCAGACACACTCCGTCGACAGCGACAGAATCGCCGATCTCTATGTCGCCAAACCCTGACCCCTCGACCACGACACGACGCCCATCGTTGGTGTCGCGGACGTCGGTCACGGTGGCAGTCTCAGTGACTATCCCGGTGAACACTCCCTACTCCTTGGAGAAGTCAATCCGAAGATCGGAGCCCAGGCTACGCACACCGGCGAGTTTCACCGCCTCCGCATCCTCGACATTGCCAAAGACCCCGCCAAACGGCGGTATTCCGGTCCCGCCGGCGATCTGTGCGGCTACATACACCACACCCCTGCGCACCAGACCTGTCCTCCACCAGGCGGCGACGAGCGTGGGCCCACCCTCCAGCAGTACGTCGAGATATCCCTGCTCCGCTATGGCGGTCGCAGCCGCAGTCGGGTCAGGAAGGCCACCATCACCCTCGACAACGACAACCTCGCCATCCCTCACATCGAGAGGCTCCGCAGTCACTACCAGCGGGTCCCGCTCCCAGATCGCCGCCCTTTCGGGCAGATCTCCGGCACCCGCGATGATCACCGGCCTCGGCTGAGGGCCGTCATACCCCTCGATCCTGACTGTCAGTAGAGGGTCATCCGCCCGCAGCGTGCCCGCGCCTACCACGACCGCATCTACCCGCGCCCTCAAGCGATGGGCGTCTTCTCGGGCTTCAGGGCTGGTGATCCACCGTGATGAGCCGTCGCGTGCCGCCACCGCGCCGTCGAGGGTCATCGCCCACTTCGCGGTAACCAGGGGGAGCCCGGTCTCGCGGTGGTGGATATACGGCTGGTTCATCGCCATCGACTCTTCTCGTAGCACTCCTTCAACGACCTCGACTCCTTCCTGCCGAAGTCGAGCGCTCCCTGTCCCTCCGACCCGCTGGTCGGGATCGGTCATCGCCACGACCACGGTTTTGAGCCCTGCCGCCAAGATCGCATCCACACATGGGGGTGTCCTGCCCTGGTGAGTACATGGCTCGAGGGTCACGTAGAGGGTCCCGCCTTCGGCCAATTCGCCGGCCTGTCGGAGCGCCACCACCTCGGCGTGAGGCTCACCGGCGGCTACATGAGCCCCCTCCCCTACGACGGAGCCGTCCGGAGCGAGGACGACTGCGCCGACCTTGGGGTTGGGGTGAGTTCGGTGTCGAGCCGCTAGGTCAAGGGCGCGCCGCATGTACTCGGCGCGGGTGGTGCCCACCTAGTTGGTGCGACGATCGATGCGGTAGGTCGAACCTGGTTGTTTCTTCGCGAACTCTTTCATCTCCACCGCAATCGCCGACGCCTCCCACTGCGTGGCTATGTCACGCACATCGGTAGACGCTACACCCAGCGAAAGCGAAACTACGGGGAAGGCATATCGCTCGCCGCGACGGTCGATGACCTCGATGTAGCCACGGAGGGCGTCCGCAGTGTCGTAGAGGTCGAGGATGCCGTCGTCGAAGCGGGTGATGACTTCCTTGCAGAATGCTTCGGCGATGTCAGGAGGCACCAGCGCGACGAAATCGTCGCCACCGATGTGACCGACGAATGCGTCGGTGATTCCGAGGGTGTTTGCGGCCTCGGTGAAACTGGTGGCACAGAAGCGGATGACTTCGTCGCCCCTCATGAATCCGTAGTGGTCGTTGAACGCCTTGAAGTTGTCGAGGTCCCCATGGACCAGGGCGAACGGCCGACCTTCTTTGATCGCGTTCTCTATCTCGGCCGTGATCTTGAAGTTGCCGGGAAGGCCCGTGAGTGGGGAGAGATCGCGGGCTGCCTGGGTGCGCCTGAGCACGGCGCGAATCCGTGCCGCCAACTCCGTTATGTCGAACGGCTTGGTTATGTAGTCGTCGGCGCCCAACTCGAGACCACGAACCCGGTCCTCGGGAAGCCCCCGTGCGGTGAGGAGGATGATCGGAATGTTGGCAGTGGAAGCCTGGCTGCGCAGCCGGTGAAGGGCGGTCAGTCCGTCCATGCGCGGCATCATGATGTCGAGGACGATCACATGGGGCGGGTTTGCCCCTGCCTTCTGCAGGGCGTCCTCCCCGTCCACGGCTGTATCGACTTCGAAGCCGTCCAGCTCGAAGTTGATCTTGACGACCGTGAGAATGTCCGGATCGTCGTCCGCTACCAGGACTCGCTCTGTCATCTCGTCTCCGTGGCCCTTCTCAGTTCTTCAACTGCTGCGGCGGGATCATCCGCCCGAAACACCGCCGTGCCCGCGACGAGCACGTTTGCTCCCGCCGAAACGGCAAGAGGTGCGGTATCGGGCGTGATACCTCCGTCGACTTGAATATCGGTCGCCAGACCCCGCTCCTCAACCCATTCTCGGGCCTCCTCCACCTTCCCCAAAACCTGCGGGATAAACGCCTGTCCGCCGTATCCGGGCTCCACCGACATGATGACCAGTACATCGCAGAGCTCAATGAAGGGTTCGACGCCGGCAAAGGGTGTTCCCGGGTTGAGAACGAGCCCGAATTCCAAGCCCGCATCCCGGGTGCGCTGCGCCGGTTGAACCGGGTTGGGAACAGCTTCGATGTGCATCGTCACCAGGTCGGCCCCCGCCTTGGCCAGCTCCGGCAGGAAGGCGTCTGGATTCGTGGTCATGACGTGGACGTCGAAATGGAGGTTCGTCAAGGGTCGGATGCTCTCGATGACCGGTATGCCGAAGGAGATATTTGGGACGAAGTGGCCATCCATGACATCCAGGTGAAGCCAGTCAACATGCGGCGCAACTCGGGCGATCTCCTCGTCGAGCTTGGAGAAGTCAGCTGCGAGGAGTGAGGGCGCGATTTTCAGCTGGGTCACATCGAAAGTGTATGCCTCAGCGGGCGACACCCCGAGCTTTCCGGGACCCACGCAGCCATTCCTCCCCGGTCATGGCGCGCTTTCCCGGTGGCTGCACCTGGAGCAGCGCAACTGACCCACCTTCAACTCCGACCACCGGCTGTCCATCGACTTCGTGCCACTCACCAATGGGAACATCGTGGCCAATCACCCGGGCGCCGAGGATCTTGAATCGCTCCTCGTCGATCTCGAGGGTCGCCCCGGGGTTCGGCGCCAATGCCCGTACCCGATTGACAAAGGCATCCGGTGAATCCTCAACGTCGAGCGGCCGATCCTCTGGAGTCACCTTGTCGGCGTATTCGAGGCCGTCGTCGCTCTGTTCCACCGGCACCATGTCTCCGGAGACATAGCGCGGGATCACGTCTGCGATCAGCCGCGCTCCCAAGTTGGCCAGCCGATCTGTGAGCTCGCCCGCGTTCTCGCTCGGGCCGATGTCGACCGCCTGAGCCGTGAGGACGGGACCGGTGTCCAGACCTTCGTCGATCTTGATGATGGTCACGCCTGTCATCTGATCCCCGGCCAGGAGGGCCCGCGCCACAGGGGCCGCGCCCCGCCATCTCGGCAGCAGCGAAAAGTGAAGGTTGAGGAGCCCCATCCGGGGAAGCGCGAGAACGTCAGGTCGCAGAATTCGCCCGTATGCGACAACTACGCCGAGGTCGAAGTCGCCGTTGTCGGAGATCGACTTGGCAATCTCTGAGGACTTCGCAGGTTGGGCGACCTCGATGCCGAGGTTCTGGGCAGTCATCTTGACCGGGGGT
>JAWWBL010000134.1:0-4187 GCA_033720975.1 Acidimicrobiia bacterium
CGTCGACAAGCCGGCCACGTCTGACCCCGCTCCCGGCTCGGAGAACATCTGACACCAGATCTCTTCACCGGTGAACATCGGGCGCAGCCATCGCGCCTTCTGCTCTTCGGTGCCATGGGCCATGAGAACCCCTGCTCCCATGGCGATCCCGAGCAGGTTGAAGAGGCGGTTGTCAGTCGAGGCGCCCGCTTCGTTCATCCGCGTGTTGACATGGGCCTGATACTTGCGATCTACACCGATACCCCCGTAACCCTCTGGGTGCCATACCCAGGCGAGCCCGAGGTCGAACTGCGCTCCCCAAAGCTCGCGGACCTCCGTCGTCGCAGGCGGGTTCTCCGTAAGCAACTGGTCGATCAGGGCATCGACGCGTTCCAAGTCGGACATCAGGACGACGGTACCACTGGGTCAGACCGTGAAACCCTCGCCCCAGTCCAGGTCGACCAACTCGATGCCGTCCGGGGCGAGAACGCCCTTGACCATGTTTCGGATCCACGACCGACCCATCTCAGACAGATAGAAGTCGTGGATCGGGACGACCTGGGCGGGTGCCAGGCGTCGGGCGAATTCGACCGCCCCCGTGGCCGAATCCCAAGGAACCAGGAGGGGAAGGGCAAGCACGGGCGCGGTAGAAGTCGGATCCCTGCTGTCCCCGGGATGGGTGAGGATTCCTTCGATGGTGAAGGCCCGGTTGGGGGGTTGTGACCCATTGGGAACCATGGCGTGCAGGACGTCTTCGACCATCACGCCGTCGGGGACGTCTGTCGACACCTCGATCCCCCGCGCCCTGAGAGTGTCTGCGACGTCCCGGTTCGAAAAGACGGTCAAATCCGATCTGCGGTGGAGCAACCATGACACGAAGTCGGGGGAAGCGTGATCCCCATGGACATGGGTGATGAGGACCCTGGTCACGTCGGGGAGAGTATCGAGATCCAGGTCGTCGCTTTGCCAGGTGTGAAAACCCGGGTCGATCAGCGTCGCCTCCGTGTCCGTTGTGATCAACAGGCATGAGTCAGTCAAACGCTGAATCTTGGCCATACGCCGAATCTACTCGGCAGATCCCACAGCGTTTCGCGACAATGGGGGACGCCGAAGGAGGTGAGTATGGGCGAGACCCGAGTAGGAGTCATCGACCACTGGTTCGGCAACATCAAAGTGGCCGGGGTCGAAGTGACCGACGGCCAACTCAACGTCGGGGACAGGATCAGGATCTGTGGTCACACCACCGACCTGTTCGCGACGGTCGAGTCGATGCAACTCGAGCACGAGGCCGTGCTGGCGGCATCACCGGGTGACAAGGTGGGTATCCGTGTCCCCGACCGGGTCCGGGTTGGAGACGATGTGTTCGTGGTCACCGACGACTGACCAGACTTGATCGAGACAAGGGCAACAACCGATCTCAGGTTGCATCACCTCGAGCACGAGGTGATCAGCCACGAGCGCGTCGGGTCGTTGGAGGAGGCGGCCAGGCTTCGTGGCCTTGCGCCCTCTGCCTTGATCAAGACCATGGTGGTTCGGCGCGGCGAGGGCTCTTATCTCTTCGTCCTGGTGCCGGGGGACCGGGTGATCGATTGGCCCAAGCTGCGGGGCCTGCTCGGCGAAAGACGACTGTCGATGCCGGATTCGCGGGAGGCGCTCTCGGTTACGGGATACGAGCGAGGAACGATCACGCCATTCGGCGCATCGGGCAATTGGCCTGTGGTCGCCGATCGGCGTATCGCCGAGGGAACCGTCTCGATAGGAGGCGGTGCGCCCGGAGTGTCGATCAGGGCCGAAGGCTCAGCCCTGGTCTCGGTGCTCGGTGCCACCGTCGCCGACGTGACCAAGCCCGGCTAGCGCATTGAAAGGGCACTAGTTCAGAGCAAAAGGCTCGTACACCCCGGTGAGCGCATCCCAAAGGGCGACGGACATATCCCGACACGCGGCCACAGCTTTGGCCTGCTGATCGGGATTGGCTTGCTCGAGATGGTCCACGATCGCTTCCGCCTCGTAGAGGTCGTCGGCATGGACCTCGAAATAGGTCTTGGCTTCGTCCGGCAAGCTGTAGTGCTCTTCCAAGCCCATGAGCTTCGTGGCAGCGGTCTCGGGCTGTTGGGCCTCGAACGCGTAGAGAGCACCCCACGCCGTGTCGGCGTCGGCGAACAGCCGATCACAGGCATCGATGAGTGACTTCACCTGGGCGATCTCAGGCTGGCCGATCTCCGTGCCCAGCGCCCGCGCAAACTGTTGCCACAGCTCGGAGTGGTATCGCTCCTCGTCGGCGTGCTCGGGCCAGTCGCAAGCCTCCCATCCCTCAGCGACCTTGTCTATGAACGCACCGTACTCCCGGGCATAACTGGCCAGCGCGGGAAGCGGGAGAGTCCCCTGATTCCATGACCGATAGAAGGGATGGTCGAGGATCCTGTTAGCGCCGATTGCGGCGTCGAGGTCGGATTTGATGTTCATGGTGCTCCGGACGTCGGGGCAGCCGAGATTAGTCCTTCCCTGCCTCGATACACTTCGGGATCTGTCAACCCCTCAGAGCGTCATCAAGAATCGCTCGATTCGAGTAACGCCGTCTTCCAACTCCGCCATCGACGCAGCGCAGGAAACCCTGACATGGCCTTCACCGTTGTCTCCGAAGCTTGTACCCGACACGATTGCTACGTCGGCCTCTTCCAGAAGACGTTCCTCGAACTGTTCGGAACTCAACCCGGTTTCGCCGATGTTAGGAAACACGTAGAAAGCGCCACGAGGTGTCTGACAACTCATCCCGGGTAAAGCATCCAGCGCCTCGGCAACAAACCTCGTGCGCTTCTCGTACTCATCTCTCATCTCGATGACCGCCTCCTGGGGTCCGCGCAACGCCTCGATCGCTGCGACTTGAGCGGCTGCCATGGCACATGAGTTGGCGTTGATCTGGAGAGTTTCAGCTCCGTCGATCAGCGAATCCGGCCACAGCCCCCACCCGAGGCGCCAGCCCGGCATCGCCCAGTTCTTGGACCAGCCGTGCAGGAGAATCAGCCGGTCGCGGATCTCGGGGTACTCGAGCATGCTGACGAACTCGGTGTCACCGAAGACGATCCGTGAGTAGATCTCGTCGGACATCACGTAGACATCCGGGTGATCGGAGAGACCTGCGACCAGGGCGTCCAACTCCTCACGGCCGATCACTCCACCGGTTGGGTTCCCCGGGCTATTGAGGATGAGGAGCCGGGTTCGATCGTTGATCTGGGCCAGAACCTGTTCCGGATCGATGCTGAACCCGTTGCTCGCGTCGATCGCGATCGGGATCGCTGTCGCCCCAGAGAAGTCGATCATCGAGTGGTAGATCGGAAAACCGGGATCGGGGTACATGATCTCCACTCCCCGCTCCCCGAGCATGAGCATTGCAAAAAACATCGTGGGCTTGCCCCCTGGGACCACCAGGAGGTTCTCTGGGTCGATGGTTGCGCCGTGCTGACGCTCGGCGTCCCAGGCCACTGTCTCGCGAAGCTGGCGAATCCCCTTCGCCGGCGTGTACCCGTGCCACCCGTCGGCAAGAGCCTTCCGTCCCGCCTCGACGATGTTGTCGGGAGTCCTGAAGTCGGGCGCCCCGATGCCCAGGTTGATAACAGGACGCCCTTGCGCCTTCATCTCCTCTGCTCTCCCCAGAATCACCACCGCAGACTCGGATCGGATCCGTGACATTCGCTCGGACATCGCCATACGGCGAGGTTATCGACGATCCCTACACTCCGACGGGTCGCCGAAAGGGAGCTCAAATGATTCAGGAATTCAAAGACTTCATCACCCGAGGAAACCTGGTCACTCTCGCGGTCGGGTTCATCATGGGAGTCGCCTTCTCGGCGATCGTGAGCTCCTTCGTGGAGGACATCGTGATGCCGATCATCGCGATCCCCTTCGGCCAGCCGGACTTCACCCATCTGACCTTGGAAGTCAACGGTTCCGTAATTGCCTGGGGCTCGTTCCTCACGGCGGCGGTGGTGTTCCTGTTGACCGCTCTCGCCGTGTTCCTGTTCATCGTCAAGCCGTACAACGCCTTCGAGCAGCGTATGGCAGCCGAGGCCGATGATGAGAGCGAGGCGGAAGTCGCATCGGGACCGTCGGAGATCGACCTGCTCGTGGAGATAAGGGATGCGCTATCGCGGTGATGACACCCTCTGACCGAGCTTGGGGCGCGCTCCGCTGATGCCTGTGGCCGAAGAACC
>JAWWBL010000135.1:0-4171 GCA_033720975.1 Acidimicrobiia bacterium
GATAACCGGGGTCACCGGGTCCGAACTCGGTTTGCAGTCCGGTCGGCCCGTCCATCTCCAGCTCTTGGAACCTGGCGTTCCCCACAAAGGGCAGCTCACCTAGCACGATGGTCTCGTACACGAGACCCTGCGAGGTCACATATACCTCTGCCCCCGCGTTCGGGTTCTCGTTGCCGTGCGCCAACGCCGGCGCCGCCATGATGCCGGTGAGAAGCCCAATCGTTGCCAGTACCAGAATGCTCCTACGCATCGATTCCTCCAGTGTCGCGTCCCGGCTCGATGGCCGGTTCGTGAACGACTATGCGTTGATGCGCGTTAACTGACTCGCAATCAGAACTAAATCACCTCTAAAGCGCAGGTCCCGTCAGGCGAAACCCAGGAGGCCAGATATGACCGCAGCCGCGATGAGAATCGGCGCGAAGAGAAACCGCTCCAGCGGTGCGCCCTTTCCCAATCGGTACAGGCCGGTAATCCCGAAGAATACGGTGAGGATGAAGCTGGCCGACTGGTCGAAGCGGCTGGGGATGAGTGATGTCAACTCGTCGGGCACATCGAAGGCACCGAGTTCACCCGAGAGCAGGGCAAGAATCGCGGCTGCGACGACCAGGAGCAGCCCGAAGAGGAAACTGAGCCGGCGCAGGTCCGGGGGCAGGCGCCGGGGGTGCCGACCGCCCCAAACGAACTCGCCTCGTCGCCAACCGAAAGCCATCAGCAGGTAGAAGAGGGACACCACCACGACCGCCGCCGCCGCGACCAACGCCCACTCCTCGAGTGTTTCGACCGTTAGTTGAATCTGCATCGAGCCCCCAAGCTAGACGCGGATCTCTGGAGCCGATATCCGAACACACACGATCGATCCTCTTGTGTATAACCCTGCGACCAAGTCCAGTCTCGGGTCGAAACTGCCGATAGATCAAGGGTGAAGTGGATTTCGCTCGCCGCCATCCTGCTCGCACTGCAGGTCCAACCCGCAATCTCGCTGAGCCCCGACTCGGGTCAGCCAGGGTCTGTCTTCGTCGTGTCCGGAACAGGTTTCACTCCCGGGGAGCGGGTGAAAGTCTCCTGGGACGGCTCAAACCTGGGAGGAACGGTGCGGGTGAAGGATGACGGCACATTCGAGTACTCCGGGCTGGCACCCGAAGGAGCTGCACTCGGGCCTCACACGGTGACAGCCCAGGGCGTCGGAGGAAACACGGAGCGTGCCAGCGCTACGTTCACAGTCGAGGCGCCACCGACGAGCACGACAGCTTCTACGGCAGCTACGACTTCAACCACGGCAACTACCCAAGCATCGAAGGCCGCTCCAGTTACGACTGCCGCCTCCGCGCCAGATACCACGGTGCCCGTGGATTCGGAGGCCGTTACCACGACGGCAGTTGTCACGGATGATTCGGTCATTGAGCCTGCGGCCGGCGAAAGCCGTGGAAACGACACCAGCGAGTCCATTTCGACAGACGTACCCGCACCAGTGACCACGACACCCTCAGGCGGCACGGGGGGACTCGTTGTGGGGCTGATCGCAGTGGGCCTCATGGCTGGGGTGACCCTCTTCATGTGGAGACGGTCCCGCGACCCCGAAGAGGACACGCTTCCCCCATCGGGAACGAGCGACCAGATGGGTGCGGCGCAGAACTTGCCCCTGGTGACAGCCGCTGATCTCCAGGGCACTGAAGGTGACTGGTCACGCAACATGATGGGTCTGACACCAGTGGGCGAAGTCCGAGCAGCGGTCACCTCCGCAACCGGCCTGCTCGCCTTGGGGCAGACAGAGCAGGATGACGAGGGCTGGGGTCAGGTTGTGGTCTGGGGCAGCAAAGACGGATCCGATTGGAACGAGATGGCGCTGTTGGGGCGAGGCAGCGCTTCGTTCGCCGTTCCCTGGCGAGACGGATGGGTGCTGGCATCATCTCACGAGAGCCACAACAGAATCGACACGAAGGTCTGGTGGAGTTCGGACGGTCACCAGTGGGATCAGTTGACGGAATCCGGCGATCCGTCGCTCGCAGGGGTCAGTTTTGAAGGAGGGATCGGCTCTGACGACCTCATCGCATCCTGGGGCCGCGGCCCACACGGACCAGGCGTCTGGGTAAGTCGGGACGGGTCTGCCTGGACCCAATCGCCCCTACGCGGAAGCATCGACCTCATTGCCGCGACCGGAGAAGGAATGCTCGCGTTCGGGCGAGAGCCCGACAGGAGACGACCCGTGGTGGCCTACTCGACCGATGCCGCCTCTTGGGCGCCCTTGGACCGCGACTCGCTCTTCATGTTCGATGGCATTTCCGTGGCGACCCACGTGTCGTTGGATGCGGGAATGCTCGTAGCGGGCACCGATCTGATGCGAGGGATGGCCGTCATCTTGGTTTCAGACGACGGAAGGCGGTGGATGCGTGCTCCGTTTGAACCCGAACCGGGCACCTCGATCGAACATCTGGCCGCCGTCGGCCGTCGTTACGTTGCAGTTGGTGTGGATAACGGCACGCGGCGGCGGGGACGCAGCGATCTAGCTGTCTGGGAGTCCGAAGATGCCGTGACATGGGAGAGGGCGCCCGTGGAAGGTCTCTTCGCCGACGCTGCGGCGGACTCGATGATCGCCGTAGGCGACTCGATCCACGTCTTCGGGAAAGTCTTCGTGGCCGGGGATGGCGCGAAACTCGACTCGATCCCGGTCATGTGGAGCTGGAACAACAGTGACATCTCCCCCATCGCCGAGCCGGCGATGGCCTCCGCCTCAGACAGCCATCTCTAACTCGCGAGCGCTGTAAAGAGACCTGCTCACCCATGGTCGGCGTGCTCCGGCGCCTTTCGCTCCAGGAGCAGGGAAACGGCAAGGCCAAACACGATTCCCCAGAAGAACCGGCCTAGCCCGAGAAGGTCGATGTCAGACACCGCGGTTCCGAATGCCACCACCGGACCTAGCACCAGAGGACCGCTGGTGACCTCCTTCAGCGCCTGGACCAGGATCCCAAGAACAGCCAACCCGACAATGGCGTCGAGGAGCGCCGGTGGGATGAACCCGATCATCTCGGCGGCAAAGCCGGAGGCCAAAGCCACCACAACACCCACGCCGGCCGCGACGTAGGCGGCCACAGGGCGAAGCGCTGACCGGCCGGCGTCCGGCCCGGCCACCAGTGCGGTAGCCGGCAACGAGAGCGATACTCCCATTGGCCCAAAGACAGACCCCGCGATCGTGCCTGCGCCGGACACCACCGAAAGCACTTTCTCAGGTGCCTGGTAACCCTGGTCTCGAAGGAAGACGACAGATGGTGCGTTCGCCTGGAGCGCGATGAAGACGACGAGCACTGGTGTAGCCGTGAGAAGCGCCGGTGCGGTGAATGCGGGCAGGGTAAGCGTGATCTGTGGCAGGACAGGAGCTGGGGCCGCTCCCGTTTCTGCACCGACAACCGCGACAAGTATCCCGGCTACAAGGGCGACCAGCAGAGCGGGAATCCGGTCTCCCAGCACCGCCCGGCTGATGAAGTACGCAGCCAGGGTGGTCCCCACCAACAACGTCGCAGTTCCCAGGGCTGTGAGAGCATCAGCGAAAAGGCCCAACACGGCTCCGGCGAGCAGGCCGTAAACGACTTGCGGAGGAAGTATTTCGGCAAGGCGATGGGTCAAGCCGGTAAAACCGAGAACGAGGACGATAAGACCGGCGACCATGGTGGCTCCGACCAACTCGGCCCAGCTCAGCTCGCCACCGAGCAGCAGCACGAATATCAAGATGAAGATATTCCCGGTCAGAACCAGCGGTTCGCGGTAGCGGGCGGTGAGGACGAAGGCCAGGACGCTTGGGAGGCCGTAGACCACAAGGATCCACGCCGAGGTCTGGGCCTCAGAAAGGCCGAGTGTGAGCGCGGCATCCAGGGCGATGCCGACTACCGCAACAAATATCGCCCCCAGCGACAGACCTGCCGCCACCGGCCTGAGAAGGCCTCTCCGCTCCGTGCCCGTCGCCACGCCCGCGACACTAGATACCCAGACGCGTCGCGTTCCTAATGCTCAGGAGCCGGTATTTCGGATTTCGGCCGCGTAGAACGAAATCCGCGGATTGCTCCGCGGGTAGGACTCGAACCTACAACCAATGGATTAACAGTCCACTGCTCTGCCAATTGAGCTACCGCGGAATGGCGCCGAATGGCCGGCACAGGTTACCAATCGACCTGCTGTAGCC
>JAWWBL010000136.1:0-4167 GCA_033720975.1 Acidimicrobiia bacterium
ACTTCGAACAGGAAGATGCCGAGGCCGAGAACGAACCAGGGAAGACCGATCAGCGCACGGGCGCCGATTTCGGGGGCGGCGAGGGCGAAGATGACTCCCGATGCCAAAAGCAGGGTGAGCATCAGGTGCCCGGCGAGCATGTTGGCGAACAACCGGACAGCCAGCGTCACCGGGCGCAGGATGAAGATCGAAACCAACTCGATGAGGCCGACCAGCCAACGCAACCCGATTGGAACGTGCTTGGGCCACACGGTCTCCGTGAGGTAGTGGAGCCCGTTCTTCTTGAACCCGACGAAGACGAATATCACATAGGTCACCAGGGCGAGGAACGCGGGCAATGCCATCCGAGATGTGATCGGGAAGTTCACCAGCGGGGTGACCTCGAAGAGATTCCCGACAAGGATGAACAGGAAAAGGGCAAGCAGATACGGGGTGTACTTGTAACCCTCGGGGCCAATGATGTCCTTGCCGATGCCGTCTCTTACGAACGAGACCAGCGACTCGATCACCATCTCGAACTTCGTCGGGACGAGTCGCTGCTTCCGAAGCCCGAAGAAGAGAAGGCCGATGACGATTGCAGCGGCGAGGAAGATGAGGAAGCTCGTCCGGGTGAAGGCGAAGTGGCCGCCAAAGGCGTCGATGGTGAACCACGGGTGCCCGCTGAAATCAAAGAGTTGCCTGACGTCGGCGGGAGCGCATATCACCTCGTTGGCGACGTCGCACTCGGCGGCAAGAATCAGTTGGTCCAAGTCAGTTCCCTTTCCTTACCTTTGGAAACGGCCACGGCCTCGAGCACCAGCAGGGCCAGGTATGCGACCACTGCTGTGATGCCAAAGGCGAGCCGATCGACGTCGACGGTCACCGAAATCAGGTACACCAGCCCAACAAAGAGTCCAAGCCTGAGAACGAAGCCGATCAGGGCGGCGGCATGATAAGCCTGAAGGCTGATCCTTGCCGAAATCGAAAGGATCGCCCCGAACAGCAGGAAGTTGGCGATGACGATGATCACGCCGAGTGCGGAGCTCCAGGCTCCCTGCCACCCACCGGTGAGCCAGAAGATCGCTATGAGGACGGGGGCCACCCAAGCTGCCCGTGCCACGGTGTGGCGAGCCAGAACGCTCTCCACTGCCACGTCGGCGTTCTCAACGTCCACGAGGGTTCTCTTCGATCTTCTTCGAGTAGTGCCAGATCCTCATGAATCCGGAATAGGCACCAACAATCACACCGACCACGACGAGGAGGGGCTCGGTCCCGAGCCACATATCGGCCAGATAGCCGAGCAAAGCCCCAGCCGCCACCGACCCGAAGAACGAGCCTGACTCGACCCAACCGCTGGTGAGCGCGCCCGGATCGGATTTGGTGACTGGATGTTTCACGATCGCCCCTGATCGGTGCTTGTGAATTTCTTCACAAACTGTACCTGTGCCCTGAGAAAATGGCAAATGGAACCTACCAAAAAGCGGCAGCGATGCTCGAATCCCCACCCCCTCATGGCACCCTCCCGGGGCAAACCTCAGGTAGGTAGCGCCCTATATGGCCGCTACCTACCTGAGGTTTGCGGGCACATGGCGGAGGATGGCCATGACGGGTAGGACGGGCTCAGCCTCGATGAACGATGTCCACGATCGGCCGCATCGCCGCCACCCCTTCGGCCGTCTGGGGGTAGACGTCGCATCTAACCTCGGAGAATCCCAGCTCACCCAGAGCCAGGATGAACTCGGCGATCTCCTGATCGGACCCGGTAACCGGGCTCCTGTCCGGGACCTCATGGCCGCCCGGAGCCACGCTGTAGAGGTCGAAGGTCCTCATCAGGCTGATGGGCTCGCGGCCCTGTTTCTCGAGGGCCGAGTCCAGCGTCTCGAGGATGGGCTCGAACTTCCCGCGGATCTGGTCGAGAGACTCGTCCCATCCCCACCAATTCCACTGGTCGGCGTATTCGGCGACCAACCCGATCATCTTGGGGCTTCCCGCGGCGATGTTGATAGGGGGGCCCGTCGGACTAGGCCCCCGCAGCACCAACTCCGACTCCTTGACTGAGTAGAACCGGCCTTCGAAGTCGGCCTTTCCATTCTTGAGCAACGAGTGGATGATCTCG
The DNA here is from genome assembly GCA_033720975.1 of Acidimicrobiia bacterium. Lineage (GTDB taxonomy): Bacteria > Actinomycetota > Acidimicrobiia > Spongiisociales > ZC4RG35 > JAWWBL01. The sequence goes on from JAWWBL010000136.1 coordinate 2,096, forward strand.
ATTGCCTCTGCGAAGCGTGAGTATCGATAGTCGGTGGGAAAACCGAACGCCTCATAGTCGGAATCCATGGTGTTACCGGCCCCGATCCCGAGCACATATCGACCTCCCGAGATCTCGTCGAGGGTCGTGGCGATGCTGGCCACCATCGCGGGTGAGCGGTAGGGCGAGTTGACGACAGACTGCCCGAAATGAATCCCGTTGGTCGTGGCGGCGAGGGCAGCTGCGATCGCCATCGACTCCCACAACCCGTTGGTAGCCGTCTTCCCCCGATATAGGAGAGCATCCTCGAAGACGAACATGTCGAAGCCGACCTCCTCGGCGACCCGTGCCCTTTCGGAGATCGATTCCCAAGTCGGAAACGGCTTGGGGCCATCCGGTCTGCCGTTCAGCTCGTTGATCAGCCCGATCCGCATGTCATTCCTTTTTCGCTTTCTGTTGATTCTCGAGACGATTCACGCCCGTATAGGGCGCCTACTACCTGAGGTTTGCATTCAGACGTGGCCGGCGAAGTCTTTGGGGTAGGGGCTGAATTGGGCCGCCAACTCCGACACCCTCGCCGCGACCTCCTCGAGGGCGGACTCGTCGTCCCTCTCCTTCAGCGCACGCGCGATCAGCGAAGCCACCTCGGTCGCCTGCTCCTCCCTCATTCCCTGGGTGGTCATGGCCGGCGTCCCGATGCGGAGGCCCGAAGCGCGAAATGGCGGCCGCGGGTCGTTGGGGATCGTGTTGAAGTTGAGGGTGATGCCCACTCCATCGAGCATCTTTGCGGCTTCCTTCCCGGTCAGATCCTCGTCCACCGAGCGCAGGTCCACTAGGAACAGGTGATTGTCGGTCCCCCCCGACACCACGCGCACCCCCTCCTCCTGGATCCTGGTGGCCATCGCATTGGCGTTGGCCACGATCTGATCGGTGTACTCGCCGAACTCCGGCTGCATCGCCTCATGGAAACAGACCGCCTTCGCTGCGATCTGGGATTCGATCGGACCGCCTTGGACGTTGGGGAACACTGCCTTGTTTATCCCCTGGCCGTACTCCTCCTTGCCCAGTACCAGTCCGCCACGGGGGCCCCGCAGCGCCTTGTGAGTGGTGCCGGTGACAACGTCGGCGTGAGGCACCGGCGAGGGATGGGACTTCCCGGCCACCAGGCCGATGAAGTGGGCAGCATCGACCATGAACACGGCGCCAACCTCATCTGCGACTGCCCGGAACCCTTCGTAGTCGAGAGTGCGCGAGTAAGCCGAGTATCCGGCGAGGACGATCTTCGGCTTGTGCTCGGCAGCCAGCCGCCGTACCTCGTCCATGTCGATTATCTCGGTCTCGGGGTCGACTCCGTAGGCGACGAAGTCGTAGTACAGACCCGAGAAGTTGACCGGTGAACCGTGGGTCAGGTGACCACCCTGGTCGAGCCTCATGCCGAGGACCGTGTCCCCTGGCTCCAGGAGCGAAAAGTAGACACCCATATTCGCCTGTGCGCCCGAGTGGGCCTGCACGTTGGCGAACTCGGCGCCAAACAGATCCTTGGCGCGATCGATGGCGAGCTGCTCCATCTCATCGACCACCTGGCAGCCCTCGTAGTAGCGGCGTCCCGGATATCCCTCGGCATACTTGTTGGTGAATACCGAGCCGGATGCCGCCATCACTGCCGGGGAGGCAAAGTTCTCCGAAGCTATGAGGTGGATATGGGAGTTCTGGCGTTCCAGGTCTTTGCGGATGAGGCTGGCGATGTCCGGATCGACCGTCTCGATTGGGTCCATGGAGATCATGGGACCGAGCGTACCCGTCAGATCGTGACGGGCCCCTCTCGCAGGACGGTCAACTCCGCGGAGGTTGCATCTACAACGGTCGATGCCTCTCCACCGGGGCTCACGCCCTTCACATAAACCGCGACCTCGTCGCCGAACTCCGCCCGGGCCGCCCTGTCGTCCATGAGTTCGGGCCCACCGGACCGGTTGGCAGAAGTGACCGCCAGGGGACCTGTTGCTGAAAGCAACTCGAGCGCGGCCGGGTGATCGGGGATCCTCAACCCCACGGTCTGCGCCTGGACGTCTCCCACCCACCGAGCCAGGACCACC
>JAWWBL010000137.1:0-4075 GCA_033720975.1 Acidimicrobiia bacterium
CGGCGGTGGCAACGATCTCGTCTTTCCTCACCACGAGAATGAGATCGCTCAGAGCGAGGGAGCGACCGGTGAGCCTTTGGCTCGTTATTGGCTCCACAACGGGATGGTCAATCTCGGTGGTGAGAAGATGGCCAAGTCCAAAGGCCGAGTGGTAGACCTGGCGTCGATCGTGGAGGCACACGGTGGAAGGGCGTTGCGCATGTTGTACGTGCGCGCCCACTACCGATCTCCGATCGAGTACTCGGATGACCTGCTAGTCGAGGCTGGTGAGGCGCTGGATCGATTGGATCGTTTTCGCTCCCGCACCCTGCCCGGTCCGCCAGACCAGCGCGCCATGGAGCGCTTCACCCAGGCGATGGACGAGGACTTCGGCACGCCGGATGCGGTGTCGCTTCTCTTCGAGCTGGTCCGTGAGGGCAACCGCATCCTCGACGAGGGTGGTGACGCGAGCGCCATCGCCGGTGCGGTAGAGGAGATTGTCGGCGTTCTCGGCCTGGACGCCGGCTCTCGTCCGATGGACTCTGAGCCCGCGCTCTCCGACTCCGAGGTCGAAGCCCTCGTCGAGCAGAGACAGCGGGCCAGAGATGAGGGTCGTTACGAGTACGCCGACGCGATTCGTGATGAACTCGCTGAGAACCGTGTGATTCTCGAGGACTCTGCGGATGGCACCCGCTGGCTACGGAGATAGGGTCGAGGGCGTCCACGCGGTCACTGCGGCCCTGGCAGCAGACCGGGTGGAGAAGCTCTATGTCGACAGGTCGAGACTGGGGCGAGAGGGGATCGCATCGATCATGGAGGCAGCTGGCGGCCTGGCCTCGGTCGTTGACGATGTTCGTCCCATCGCTCAAACCGACTCACCACAGGGCGTCGTTGCCGACTGTCGCCCAATCACGCCGGTGACCCTGGAGAGCCTCACGTCGGGCACGCCGTCGCTTCTGGTCCTGGACCACGTGGAGGATCCACACAACGTCGGAGCCATCGCCAGGAGTGCGCTCGCCGCCGGATGCTCGGGTCTTGTCGTCTCCGACCGACGGGCAGCACCGCTTTCGGCCGTCGCCTTCAAAGCCGCCGCCGGTGCACTAGAGACGATTCCGGTGGCGGTAGTTGGGTCGATACCCGAGGCGCTGCGGAGGCTCCAGAAGCATGATGTGTGGATCGTTGGTCTGGACTCCGCAGGCGATCAGAGCCTCTTCGGTCTGGAGCTTCTGACCGAACCCGTGGCAGTCGTCGTGGGTTCGGAGGGGTCGGGGCTGAGCCGACTGGCGGGCGAACTGTGCGATGTGGTCGTGTCGATCCCCATGCCCGGGCAGATCGAGAGCCTCAACGCTTCGGTTTCCGCTGCATTGGCGGCGTTTGAGATAATGAGGATTCGCTCAGCGCCGGGTTAGCTCAGTTGGTAGAGCAGCTGATTTGTAATCAGCAGGTCATCGGTTCGACTCCGGTACCCGGCTCCAAGCAAGGAAGTGTCCCGCCTCGTGTTCCCAACGGCTGCCACGGCGAGTTCGGCTCTGAACCCCGCGTTGCCACCCGCTTGCGAGATGTGAGGCCAGGCGCCGATACCATCGACGCCCGGCAAGGCCTATCCATGAGTGCGACAGAACAACCGTTGAGCCAATTGACAGACGACGAGCCATCGCGGCTGCGGAGGATGGACGAGTTGGGTCTCGGGACTTGGGACGTCATTGTCCTTCTATCGACCGTGCTGGTGGCGGTGGTCATGCCACTCGAACTCGTATTTGGGATGGCGTCTTCGAATTGGCTGATTGCAGCCTCGGCGGCCGTGTCTGCGATCTTTGCCGTCGACATCGGTCGGCGGCTGGCCGGGGCACGTGATCGCAGCCGTTACCTGCGCACCTGGTTCACCGTTGACTTGCTCGCTGCTATCCCATTTGACCTGGTCGCCGAGCTGATGGGGGAGGGGCCTGGTGCCAACGCGTTCAGGGCCCTGGCGCTACTCAGGGTGCTTCGGATCGCCCGCATCCTTGCCCTGCAACGCCGGTGGAGAGTCCGCACCTCTCTGAACCCCGCCGTGCTCCGACTCTCGTTCTTCGGTTTCTGGATAGCGCTCGTATCCCATTGGATCGCGTGCGGCTGGATAGCGCTGGGTGGACCTGACTTCGCCCATCCCGAGATCTCTCCTTATCAGCAGGCGCTCTATTGGACGATCACCACATTGACGACGGTGGGCTACGGCGACATAGTCCCCCAGGGGTCCGGCCCGATCGCATACACGATGGTTGTTATGGGCCTTGGTGCTGCGATGTATGGGTACATCATCGGGAACGTCGCCAGCCTGCTGGCGAACATCGACGTGTTGCGGTCTCGTCATCTCTCTCGCCTCGAAACGATCGGGAACTTCATGAGGGATCGTCAGGTGCCCAGGCACCTGCAGGCACAAGTCCGTGATTACTACAACTACCTATGGGAGAGCAGGGCGGGGCAACAGAGTGAGATGCTCGACGATCTCCCCGCGCCACTGCGTACCGAGATCGCGCTTCATCTCAACCGGAACGTGTTGCGCAAGGTCCCTCTCTTCTCGGACGCGAGCGAGGTCTTCCTGAGGGAGCTAGTACTCCACTTCGAATCCGTCGTTGCAATCCCCGGCGAGGCGATAGTGCGACGCGGGGAGGTCGGGCACCGTATCTACTTCATCAACAAGGGCACGGTCGAGGTCCTCTCTCGTGACGAGAGCGAGGTGGTGGCCACTTTGAAAGACGGCGACTTCTTCGGTGAGGGAGCGCTGCTAACCAGCTTGCCTCGGTCGAACACGGTCAGGGCCGTGGACTACTGCAACCTCTTTGCCCTCAACCGCGAGCACTTCGATCACGTACTCGAGGATTTCCCGGATTTCGCAGACAAAGTCCGTCGGGTCGATTACGAGCGCCGGAGCCAGGGGGATTCCCCGGAAACCGGTGTCGACAGTTTGCCAGGCGGCGTCGACTGACCTCAGGCAGCTCGTCTACCGGCCAGTCCCTCTCATCGAGCCCACCAACATCTGGCCGTCGAGGCTGTAGAGGGCACATGTTGCTCCACGGTCACCTTCACTCCACGACTCCTCCGTAGGCGTCAGGAAGGCGATGTCGAGCGACGACGTCTCGTACGGCGCACCTACGTAGTCCTCGAAGAGCTCCAAGCACTGGACCAGGGCGGCATCGTCCACCGTGTCCCTTCCGGGATATGTTTCGAACTCAGTCAGCGTCAAGGTGGCATAGACCTCGTTCTGATGGGGCTCATCGCACGAGACGGTCTGGATGAATGCGATGTCCTCGGTGTCCGACGGGTCGTCGAAGCAATCTCCCACCTCGAGGTTCTCCACGCCGGTCAGCCCTGTGTCACACGCCGTGATGAGCACTATCACCGCGCTGGCCAGGGCCAGGATCTTCAATCTTGTATTAGTCATGCCACCTCTCTGGCTGGAGACCATAGGGCGATGGCTGTGGCCCGTGTCGGATCGACCTGGGCAGGGTCATACGAGAATCATTGCGGAGAAACGCCGGTTTCGCCTGGTCGGGTCATACGATTTTTCACATGTTGACCAGGGAGGATCGGGCGATCATCGACTTCGAAAGGGAGTGGTGGCGCCAGCCGGGCCCTAAGGATCAGGCCATCGAGTTCTCGCTCGGGCTCGACGCAGCCACCTACTACGACCACCTGGGGAGGCTGGCGCGATCTCCGTTGGCGTTGGCATACGACCCGCTCACGGTTAAACGTGTCCGTTCACTGATGGAGATATCGACTGAAGGCGGTCTGGCTGTCTCATGACATCCAAAGGAAGACACTCGTCCGACTCGTCCGCAGGCTTTTACAAGGACCTGGCAATGATGATCGCCGGGATTCTCTTGGTTGGGGCTGCTGTGTTTCTCTTGCTGTTCCTTTTGGCAGACGATGGCTCATCTACGACAACAACGGTGCAATCGACGACAACGACAGAGCTCACCACAACGACGCTGGCCACAACGACCACTTCCTCGACCTCCACCACAACCACGACCACTATCCCGGTCAGGCCACCGAGCGAGGTGCGGGTGGCGGTGCTCAACTCGATCGGCCTCACCGGAGCCGCGGGGCGGCTGAC
>JAWWBL010000138.1:0-4005 GCA_033720975.1 Acidimicrobiia bacterium
CCGGCGAACGGGAGGAGTCCCACCTTGCGCAGGGCGGTCAATAACCCGGCGATGGCTGCGTATCCCGACACGGCGGCGACGGCAAGACCTACGCCCAGTTCCCACCACCCCGCACCCGTTACGGCGACATCACCGAGTTGTGTGACACCGGCGGCGGCGATTGCCGGGATGCCGAGGAGGAAGGCGAATCTGGCGGCTTCTGCCGCCTCGAACTTTCGACCCAGACCTGCGGTGATCGTGATCCCGGACCTTGATATCCCCGGTATCAGGGCGAAGGCCTGAGCGATGCCGACGGCGATCGCATCCGGGAGACGGCCCGAGTCGAGAGTCCTCAAGCCTCCTCTCGAGAGATGGCCGACGGCGAGGATAACCCCGGTGAGCATCAGCGCGATCCCGACGTTGACGGCGTCGTCCTGGAACGCCTCGAGTCGGCTCTCGATCAGCAGCCCGATGGCTGCGGGGACTGTTCCCACCGCGACCAGGAGAGCAATCCTCCGGCCCTCAGGGTCGGAGCGCATGCGCAGCACCCGGGCCACGTCGTCACGGAAATACGTCAGGACCGCCACCAGCGTCCCCAGGTGGAGAACGGCCGAGGTTGCCAGTGAGGGTGGGTCGATCTCGAACCCGGCGAGATCGAGGAAGGACGGCACCAGGACCAGATGGCCTGACGATGAGACGGGGAGGAACTCGGTCAGACCCTGAACCAGGCCCCAGATGATCGGCTCGAGCACGGCCGGCACGGTAGCGGTCAGCCGGTCGACAAGAGGACCGCAATCCGTCCTTCCACGGCAGCAGCGGCGACATCCGAGGCGTGGTCAGGATGGATGGCTATCGCTCCGCTGAAGCTGTCGAAAGGGTCGTCCGAGCCCTCTGCGATCACGATGCCCGGAGCAGCCAGGCCCGAATCCAGCATCAGCACCTGGACGTGATCCCCCGTTCTGGCTCCTCTGGGCAAGCTCGCCGCAACGACCCACCAGCCCTTAGGGACATCAGGCTCCACTGGTCGGACATCTGACGCCAGGATCGGCTCACCTGACTCGATCTTTCTACCGGCGGCTTGCCCGATCTCCACGTTCTCGAGCAACCCTGATGGGACATGACGCATTTCTGTATTGCCGGCGTTGATGAGTTGGCCGGGGTCGATGTCAACCGTGGCAAATGGATGTTCGACGTTGGCCGCAGGCGACAGCTCGAACCAAAGGGCCGCCACGACGATGAGCCCGGCTCCGATCCAACGAGCCCATGGGGGACGCGATAGCCACAGCACGGTGCCGAAGGTACGGGTTGGGAGGACGGTGTTGAAGGGGCTTCAGTCGGCGTTGGTAGAGCTCGAAGCCTTGGCCGGCTTCTTGTCAGGCTTGGGGTCGGCCTTTGTCTTCGGTTTGGGCTCTGCATTGCCGTCTGATGCCGGGGACCCGTTGGGTGAGGCCTTGCTGTCGGTGGCGTAGAACCCTGAGCCACGGAACACGATGCCTCGAGCATGGAACACCTTCTTGAGCTCGCCACCGCATGCGTCGTGCTTCTTCAGCGGCTTGTCGGAGAACGACTGGAAGACGTCGAAGTTCTCTCCGCACTGCTTGCAAACGTATTCGTATGTGGGCATCGCTGATCAGACCGATCGAAGAAGGGTGAGATTCGATTCTAGAACCAGCGCTCCGACTCATCCATTCCACCTGCTCCCAATATGATCAGTCGTATGGAGCTGGTCCTGGCGCTGCTTGCTGCCTACGTCATCGGGAGCATCAATTTCGCCGTGTTCGTGGCACGAATGCATGGAGTCGACATCAGGCAGGAGGGGAGCGGGAATCCGGGGATGTCAAACGTGCTGCGCACGGTCGGGAAGGTACCTGCTGCGATGGTGCTCGCCGGAGACGTGGTCAAAGGGGTGGCGGGCGCATATGCGGGCCTGATTGCCTCAGGAACGACCGATTTCCTGTCCCCGTGGGCATTCGCCGGCGGATTTGCTGCCGTCGTTGGCCACTGTTATCCGATTTTCCACAAGTTCCGCGGAGGCAAGGGTGTTGCCACTGGCGCCGGAGTCGCCCTTTTCACGATGCCGGTCGTAGCAGCGATCGTCATTGCCGGCTGGTTTCTCATGGTTCGGGTCATGAAGCTGGCATCTGTGGCATCACTGATCGCCGTGGCGGCGTCGGTGCCTCTCGCGCTTTGGCAGGGCATCGGCACCGAAGCGCTCATTTGGTTCCTGGCGACGATTGTTCTCATCGTGTGGCGTCACAAGGCAAATATCGAACGTGTCTTCTCCGGTTCTGAGCAAAAGGTGAGCTCATGAGCATCGAAGTCGCAGTCATCCCGGCAGCCGGCAGGGGCACTCGGATGCGCCCTGCGACCCGGGTCGTCCCCAAGGCCCTGCTGACGGTGGTCGATAGGCCAGCCATCCAATTTGCCGTCGAAGAAGCCGCTCGCGCCGGGGCCAAGGAGGCCATCGTCGTGGTCGATCTCGACGCCGGCCATCTCGTTTCACAGCATTTTTCTCTTGGAGGGCCGCTTCCGGGGCTCGATGAGATCCAGCTGAGACCGGTTGTCCAGGAAGAACCGCTGGGTCTTGGCCACGCGGTCCGCGAGGCGGAGGAGATGGTGGGGGATAGGCCCTTCTTCTGCCTCCTTTCCGACAATATCGTGAGACCGGGAGGCGACGTCCTTCCCGCTCTTGCCATGGGAAGCGATGATGGCGCCATCTCGGTCATGTGCCTGCGCGAGTTGGACGATGAGCACCTGTCCCGATACGGGGTCGTGGTCCCTGGTTCCGCGGTCGTTGACGGATTCCTCGATCTGAAGGGGGCGGTGGAAAAACCGGGAGTCGCCGATGCGCCTTCACGTCTTGGTCTGGTCGGTCGATACCTGTTCACCCCTGAGCTGTTCCCGCTGCTCTCCAAGCTGTCGCCCGGCGTCGGGGGAGAGATCCAGTTGACAGACGCGATCAACGAGCTGGGCGCGCAAGGTCGGTTGCGGGGATACGTGGCGGACGATGATCTGCTCGATGTTGGGACACCTCCCGGCCTCCTCAGGGCCTCGATGGAGTTGGGCCGGGACATCTACGGCGATGGGGTCTTCGGATGAGGCCCCTCGAGGAAGTCCAGGCCGAGGTGTTCGACACGGTGGGCATACTCGGGACTGAGCCGGTCACCCTCGACAGTGCAGCTGGCAGGGTGCTCGGACAGGACATCGTTGCCGACGAGGACGTTCCGCCATTTGCGAACTCGGCGATGGACGGCTTCGCCGTTCGCTCTGAGGACGTCATCGAAGCGGGAGCGGTATTGCGCCTGGTCGACGATGTGCCGGCTGGCCGAGTCGCTTCCGTGGCTCTGGGTGAGGGAGAAGCGATCAAGATCATGACCGGTGCGCCCATGCCAGACGGCGCCGACTCGATACTGCGTGTCGAGGATTCAGAGGAGGAGGACGGCAAGGTCCGGGCAACGGTCGCCGTAGAGCCAGGCACCTCGGTGCGACCGGCCGGTGGGGATGTCGCCGCCGGAGAGGTGGTGTTCGGGCGAGGTACCAGACTCACTCCGGCCCACGTAGGTGTCCTCGCAACGCTCGGTGAGGCGTTGCCCACCGTCTACCGGCGGCCCACAGTCGCCCTCATGTCGACGGGCGACGAGCTACAGCCCCCTGACACCAAACCGTTGCGCCCTGGAATGATCCGGGACTCCAATCGCCCAATGCTAAATGCCATGCTTTCGGAGATAGCCGAGGTGGTCGACCTTGGACGCGTTCCTGATGACGCCGAGGTGATGCGGAGCGTCCTCGGTAGGGCTGCCGTGGAAGCAGATGCAATTGTCAGCTCAGGCGGGGTCTCCATGGGCGAGCACGACGTGACGAAGATCGTTCTCCTGGGGGAGACTGGGGTTCAGTTCATGCAGGTGGCGATCAAGCCGGCCAAGCCGTTCGGCTTTGGGCTTCTGGGGGGCAAACCCTTCTTCGGGCTGCCCGGCAACCCGGTCTCGGCGATGATCAGCTTCGAGCAGTTCGTCCGGCCGGCGTTGC
>JAWWBL010000139.1:0-4005 GCA_033720975.1 Acidimicrobiia bacterium
GAGCTCAAACCGCTCTCTGAACCCGGCGAGCGCCTTCAGCACCAGGTTGTCCTCGCTCGCAACCTCGATTCCTTGCACATCGAGCGAGTCATTTCGCTCCCCTTCGCGTATTGACACCTCATCGATCCAGCCAACCGTCTGCACCAGCGACTCGAGAGGGTGATACCCGTCAGGTCGAGGGGGCCGCACGTGAAGGGCCAGGTTGACCTTTGCCGGGGCTTCGTACCGAATCACGAGACCGCGCCGGCAAGACGAAGAAAGTCCTCGTGCGTGAGGTCTTCGGCACGCGATGTCGGGTCGATTCCCACGCTCTCCAACAGCTCGGATGGGTCATCGACCACCGTGGAAAGGGACCGGCGGAGCATCTTGCGGCGCTGCCCAAAACCAGCGCGAGCCAATTCGACAGCCTTCTCTGCACCCACGGGCTCGGTGACGCGCTCCATCACGACCACGGATGACTCGACGTTGGGCTGGGGGTAGAAAACCTGGGGCGGGACGGTGAAGGCGATCGACGCGCTGGTGTAGAGGGCCGCAATCACCGAGGGAACTCCGTAAGCCTCGTCCCCTACGGAGGCCGTCAAGCGGTGCGCAACCTCCTTTTGGACCATGACCACGAAACGGACGATCGAAGGCGCCGTGCGCAGAGCAGTGAGCAGTACCGGGGTTCCCACGTTGTACGGCAAATTGGACACCATTGACCAGCCTTCGTCGTCGAGGTCCAATTCGAGGTCCACCGAGGCCACATCGGTGAAGCGGAGCGTCACATCCATCCCTCTCGTCTCCTCCTCGAGCACAGGGCGCAACCCGAGGTCGACCTCGTACGCGACAACGCGAGCCCCGGCCTGAGCCAGAGCTTTGGTCAGGGTCCCGGTCCCTGCGCCGATCTCGACGACCTTCGATCCCTCCTTGACGTTCGCCACCGCCACGATCTTCCTGGTGACGTTCCCGTCGGCGAGGAAGTGCTGTCCGAGCCGATGAACAGGCGTCAGCCCGTGACGCTCGAGGAGGTCGACTATCTCCGATCGCGTCTGGGCACTCATGTGGCGAAGACTGCCTGAGCGTTGGCGGACGTGATGTCGGCCACCTCTTCTACGGCCAATCCCCAAACTGCGGCGAGGGCTTCTCCCACTAGGGCCACCCACGCCGGCTCATTCGGCTTTCCGCGGTGTGGTGGAGGGGTCAGATACGGAGTGTCCGTCTCGACCAGGGCACGGCCCGGAGGCACCATCTCGGCACCAAGACGGATGGTCTCGCCGGTCTCGAAAGAGAGGGGGCCGGCAAACGAGAATGTGACACCCAGGTCGAGAAAGCGCCTTGTCCAGCGTCGGCCGCCCGTCCAGCAGTGCATTACGGCCCTTGGTCCAGCACCGGTGTCTTCGAGGATGGCGTACACCCGCTCGAATGCGTCGCGGCAGTGGACGATGACCGGTTTGTCCACCTCCGTCGCTAGCTCGATCTGGCTCCGGAAAGCACCTTCCTGGGCGTCTCGCGGGGACAGGTCGCGGTAGAAGTCGAGACCCGTCTCCCCAATTGCGCTCACCTTCGTCGCCAGCGCTGCGATCTCCCTTCCTTCGGTGGGCCAACGGGACGCCTCGTGCGGGTGGAGACCGGCGGTGGCCAATACCCGGCCGGCAAACCGTGAGGCCAGCTCCAGCGACGAGCGCGAACTGGCAGCGTCGACTCCGGGGGCAACGACCCAGTCGACGTCGGCCGCCCGGTCCAGCAGGCTCTGAGCGTCACGCTCATCGAGCTGCAAATGGCAATGTGTGTCCACCCACGCCATGACGACCAGACGCTACCGCCGGCAAAGGGGTAGGCTCGCCGCGCTCATGGAGTCAGGGATCGCCCGCAAGATCGATGACCTGGGAAGGATCGTCATCCCCGCCGAGACCCGACGGATGTTCAACATCCAGGAAGGTGACCACCTCTTTGTTTCCGTCGAAGGGGGCAGCATCGTCCTGCGCAAGATGACCGACACTTGCACCTTCTGCGGATCAGACGCCAACGTCAGCTTGTTCAAGGGCAAGGGCGTGTGCGCCGGCTGCCGCTCGCAGATCAACTCGTAGTCGATCGCACCAGCTTCTCGTAGATCTCTCTTCGCGCCACGCCGGTGACCGATGCCGCCTCCCGGGCGGCGTCGGAACGCGAGCTGCCCCCCGCAACGAGAGAAAGAGCCAGGTTCACGGCATCAGCGATGTTCGGAGTCTCGATCTGGCCACGCCCGACGACGAGTGTGAACTCTCCCTTTTGGTCCCCGGCCCACTTGGCGGCAGCTTCCTCCAGTGAGCCCCGCCACACCTGCTCGTGGATCTTCGTCAACTCCTTGAGCACCGCCACTGACCGTTCTGAGCCGAGAGCGTCCCGAAGATCGGAGAGATCCTCGCCGAGACGCTTGGGGCTGGCGAACAGGACGATCGGCCGGGTCTCTGTCGCCAGGGAAGTGAGACGCGCGGTGCGCTCCCCTGCCCGTCGCGGAAGGAACCCTTCGAATACAAATCGGTCTCCGCCGAACCCCGACAGCGCAATCGCCGCAGTCACTGCCGACGGACCAGGTATCACGGTCGTCTTCAGCCCTTCGTCAAGAGCCGCCGAGACCGCCTCTCCCCCTGGATCGGATACGGCAGGCATGCCGGCATCCGATAGCAGGACCACATCGAGACCGGAACGGACGTCGTCGATGAGCTCCCTGGTCCTCGACTTCTCGTTTCCGGCGAATAGGGACCGCAGACGAGCCTGCGAGCCAACCCGAGAAAGCAGCTTCGCCGTTCTACGCGTGTCCTCGGCATAGATGACGTCCGCCAAGGCCAGCACCTCGCGCAACCGCTCCGAGACGTCCCCCAGGTTGCCGATCGGAGTGGCACAGACGAAGAGCCTGCCCTGGCCCACAGTGGCTCCTCAGCCCGCGCCCACGGCCGTGCGAATCTGGATACCGACCTCGGGATCGTCGGCCGCGATGAAATAGAGGACTCCACCGACCTCTTCGACCCAAACAAAGTCCTCTTCTGGAACCACGTTGAAGGCGTAATCGAGAAGTGCGGCCTCGAGCTCATCGAGCTCCACCATCGTGTCGCCGACGTATCCGATGAGCAAGGCGGCGTTCTCACCGTCGAACCACTGGTAATACCTGTCACCGCCCCATCCGTCGGCAGCCGGAGCGGCGACATCGTCTCCGAGGCCCTGGCGAAGCATGATGCGGAAGCTTGCCTCCCCCCAAACCGACTCGGTTGCGAGCTCGTAGCCATCGAGGTCGATCCTGGGCAGTTCAACCACGATCGGGAGGTCCAATCCGTAGTCGTCGGGTGTCATCACCTGCTCGGTGGAAGGGGGGAAACCCGGGAAAGAGACATAGGCATCGTCGACCGCCTGCCAACCACCCGACTCGAAGAGGTCCTGGACGAATGCGAGGCCGGAGTCGTAAGGGAAGACCAGGGAATCCTGGAGGAACGGAGGTGCCGCTCGTAACGCAGAGAGATCGATAGTCACCACCTCTTCCAGCAAGCTGCGGAGGTCGCTGCGGGAGAGGTTCTGGAGCCAGAAAAACTCGACAAGCGAAGCGTCGCCCTCGATCAGCGCCAGATATCCGCTTGCCTCGTCGAAACGCTCCTCGTCCAGCATCTGCTGGTAGGGAGTCTGCACGTCGAAGTGCTGGTCGGTGAGGGCGTGAACCAGCTCGTGGACGAGTGTCTCCTGCTGGATCACGGTGAATCCCTCTTCGGTGGCGGGCACCACGATCTCCTCCTCGTCGAAATCGTAGAAGCCGGCGGCAGTCTCGGAGTAGAGCTCGGTGATGATGGCGTCGTAATCTGCCTCGGGAGGGAGCAGCCCGAGGAGCTTGAAGAGGGCTTCATCGGCTGGGAAGTCCTCGGCAGCCTCCTGGACGTTGCTAGCCACCCGCTGCGTGAACTCATCGCGCGTAACCACGACGACTTTCGGCGTCGTGATGAAGGAGAGCTCACGCAGCTCCTGGACGACTCCGATGAGCCTCTCCAACTGCTCCTGGGCCTC
>JAWWBL010000140.1:0-3975 GCA_033720975.1 Acidimicrobiia bacterium
CAGATTGTCGAGGCTCGGGAACCTCAACTCATTGCCTTCAACGCATTTCTCAGCGAAGACGGGACCGAGATGACGAGTGTCCAGGTCCATCCCGACACCGCTTCCATGGAGACTCATATGGAGGTTCTCGGCGAGGTGTGGGATGAGTCGTTTGCCGAGTACGCGGAGTATTTGGAGGAGGGCCTGGGTGTTGCTTATTACGGGACCCCGGCGGAGAGCGCTCTGGCAATGGACAAAGAGGCTGGCGTTCCGATCGATGTGAAACCCCGGCACCTGGGCGGGTTCACTCGGTCCCCTGACGCCTGACTGCGGTTCCCGCAACCCACCAAGGCTCGCGCGTCAAGACTCAGGTGGGGGTTGAGCAGCCGTCGACTCGGCGCGCTCCATACCGGCACTGTGTACGCCTCAGCCTGAGGGGAACATAAGTGCCGTTATGTGCGCGTGGCTCCTGTTCCCGGGTGTAGACATCCGATCGATATGGAACTTCGCGATGTTCTGCTCTTCTTTCACATCCTCGGTGCCGCGGGTTGGATCGGTGGGGGCGCGTTTGGGGTCTTCGTCATGGGCCGGTTCGCAAAGGCAGGCGGTCCGGACAAGGGCCGAGCTCTCGAGTTCATGCTTGAAAAGGCCACACCCTATGGCATCGTCGTGGTCCTACTCACTGTGCTGGGCGGTGTCGGCCTGGTCGTCACTCAAGAACAGTGGGGGTGGGGTGACACATTCGTCTGGTTCGGGATCGTGGCGATCATCGTCGAGGGCACATGGGAGAGCGTCGTCCACCGCAAAAAGGACGAGGCGCTGATAGAAGCCATCAAAGAGGACAGCCCAAACCGGCTTGAGAAGCTCAAATCTTGGTATCGAACAGCATGGGTCAGCGTGGCGATCCTCCTAGTCGCCCTTTGGGCCATGGTCACCGAACTCGACTTCTGAAAGCACCGGTCGCGCCCTCCATTCAGTCAGACATCCAAGAGTCACATGTGTGGGTTATATGAGGGTCGTGAACCTCCCGGGCAATGCGCAGGCTCCTGACTTTGAGGGATGGAGTTATCGCAGATCAGAGGAGACCGGGGAGGTACCCGCGGGAGATGCGGGATCCGGCGGTGCGGATGGTGTTCGAGGCGGGACGGTCGGGCCGTTCGCAGTGGGAGGCGATTTCTTCGGTTGCGGAGAAGTTGGGTCCTACCCGTGAACGATTCGGCGGTGAGTCCGTCAGGTCGAGGTTGATGAGGCTCTCTGGCCGGGATTGACGACCGATGAGCGGCAGCGGCTGACACAGTTGGAACGTGAGAACCGCGAGCTGCGTCGGCCTTATGAGACCCTGAAGGCGGCTTCGGCTAGCTCGAACCAAGACTGGGTCGGGCCCGATGTCCCGACCCAGTCATCCCTCTGATCGCCGGAACCGGTGGCTCCGGTTCAACACTTCATGTCCGGCACACATGTGTCACTGACGGGAAATCCGTCGAAAAACGTGTCAAGGTTCTGGCTCAGCCGGACACAACGGATCGATGGGCGACGCGCGATCGCAACACTCAGACTTCGAGGCCATGTATAGCGAGTACCGGCTACCGGTTCTTGCCTACTGCACCCGCAGGATCGGGCCACCCGACGCCAATGACGCATGTGCGGAAACGTTTCTCATCGCGTGGCGCCGCCGAACCGACCTGCCCCAGCCACCGGGGACGCTTCCATATCTGTACGGAATAGCCGGAAAGGTGATTGCTAACCAACGTCGAGGGCTAGCGAGACGGACCAGGCTCGAGACGAAGATCAAAGGTCTGGGCACCTCACCGATGGCAGACCCCGAAACAGTCGCGGTACGCCGCGAACAGGATCGAATCGTCGAGAAAGCTGTAAAGCGTCTCCGCCCCAAAGACCGGGAGATCGTCATGCTCTACGCCTGGGAAGAGCTGCCGCGGGAGTCAATCGCCGAATTGATGGGCATGACCAAGACGGCTGTAGACCAGAGAATCCATCGAGCCTATAAGCGTTTGGCGAGAACACTCGAGCCGATCACACGAACAAGACAATCCCCTCTGACCGTCGAGGAGGGAGGTACATGAGCCACGACTTGATTCACCGGATGGTGCAGGAGGCCAACCCGGTCTCCGACCCAACGGCGCTCGAGACGGTCGCTCCGGTCCTCCACTTTGATCAAGAGGAGGAAGTAATGGACACCAAAGTCAAAGACGAGGCGATTCGCGTGCGCAAGCCCCGACGCCGGTTGATGTTGGCCGGAGCAGTTACCGCAGCAGTGCTCGCGGTCCTGGCCATCGTTCTGCCAGCGCGCAATCAGCAGCCCGTCGCGCCCGCGAGCACCACCGTGCCCGACCCCGGGCCATCGACGACAGTCGACCCGGCCGTCACTGCATCGCGACTTGCCGACAACCTGGTGGCGGCGCTGGTCGCCTTCGACATAGGCCTCGCCGAGAGCTACCTCGCCGAAAACGCGACCATCAGCCTCGGCGATACCGGCGGGAACGATCTGGCGCAGTGGATGAAATGGCATCAGGCAGTCGGATCCGAGTTCACACTTACCGCTCCGTGCAGCCTGGAGCAGCTTGGGCTCTCTTATCGGGGCTTGTGCCAAGTCGAGTACAACAATGCGTGGGGTAAGGCTCTCGGGGTCGGACCCTTCGACATCGTCGGGTTCGGGATCGGGGTGGTCGACGGTGCGATCACATCAGTAACGATCCCCACCATCTATACGCAAGCGTTCAGAACTCAGGCGGGAGAAGTCTTCTTCAACTTCTTGGAAGCCAACGACTACCAAGAGCCAGATCTCGGCGAAGGCATCGACTGGTCACTCACCGATGAGGGGATCGAGGCCTACCGACGATGGACTGAGGAGTTCGTCGCAGCCCAGGGCTAGCCCCGGCGGCCTCCGCTGCGTCTGGAGCCTTCATCAACAGCATCGCCCTGGTCATCGGGCATACGCGCCCGGGACCGGGGTGATCGCTTCGCCCACCTCTCAACTACCGAGTCGAAATCGACGTCGCTGACCAGGCTTGCGTCGGTCCTCGAGGCCCCGACATCGATGACCGTCGCACCTGGGGTGCCACATGTTCTGCGGTGATGAGACCTGGTGCACCGAACTTCGGGCAACTCGAACCCCCTAGGGATCGAAATACGCCCTGATCCCTTTCGACCGATCAGGAGCCGGCGCGAACGCTTCCGGTTTCGGGCGTGCCAGTGTCCCCTCAGCTGTGGCGCCGTCATGCCTGGTCGCGCTACCGCCTCTAGGGGTCTACGAGCAAGTCGACTTCGTCGATCTCACCTTCCCGGATGCTCCACGCGCGCATGTCGGTGCCGCCACGCAAACCCACGACCAGATACACCCAATCGGGGTCGAGGGCGGTCTGAACGTCGACCATCGAAGGCTTCGCGGTCCCGTGGGGGTGCGAATGAAACACCCCACCGAGCGCCCATCCATTGGACTCGGCATCGGTCAAAGCTGCATAGTGCTGCTCGGGCGGGATGGTGAATCCGGAGGGGGAGCGGTCTTTATTGTCGGTGGGGTACACCCTGACGATCTGATCCCCGGCTAGTGCGATGAGCCCACAGCCCTCGTTGGGTAACTCGGACCGGCAGTGGTCGATGATCTCGCTGCGGAGCCGTTCAGGCAGGTGGACGGCAGGTCTCGTCATAGTCCACGATCGCCGGCAGCGAAGAAGGGTCGCCGCACGCGGGGCACTCGGGCCTGCGCTTCACGGTGAGAGTCGAGAACTCCTGCTCCAGCGCGTCGTAGACCATGAGCCGTCCCGCCAGGGTGTCCCCGATCCCGAGGACGATCTTGAGCGCCTCAAGCGCCTGTATCGAGCCGATCACGCCAGGGAGCACTCCCAGTACACCAGCCTCGGCGCATGAGGGGGCAAGTTCGGGTGGCGGTGGCTCGGGATAGAGACACCGGTAACAAGGGCCCTGCCAGGGGTCGAACACCGAGACCTGGCCCTCGAAGCGGAAGATCGAGCCATGCAC
>JAWWBL010000141.1:0-3913 GCA_033720975.1 Acidimicrobiia bacterium
AGACCTCGCCTCAGGCGTGCGGTGGGAGGAGCTCACCTCTGAGTCCGAGGACGGGGTGGACTTCCTGCATGCCATCTACGAGGTCGGTGGCGCTTCGACGCCCGACGACGAGCTCATGCGTCATCATGGGCGCGAGTATGGGTACGTGGTCTCGGGCACGTTGGGAATCCAGATCGGGTTCAAGACGCACGTGATGAATCCTGGTGACTCCATCGCTTTCGACTCGACGCTTCCCCATCGTCTCTACAACGCCGGCCAGGAACCGGTCAGCGCCATCTGGTTCGTCGTCGGGAGGGATGCGGACCAGCGACTATCCAGCGAATGATCATCTGGCGTTCTTTGGCTGAGTCGGTGCATGTCCGCTGACGCAAACAAGGCGCTTCTCGAGAGGTACATGGAAGCAGTGTGGGAAAAAGGCGACATCGACGCGTTGACCGACTTCCTGCATCCCGGTTTCAGGCGGCACTTGGGTCCGACCCTCGGGTCTTTGGACCTCGAGGGCCAAATCGAGCGTCTCCGGGGATTCCGTGAAGCGTTCCCGGACATCACGATCACGCCTGAGGATGTGATCGCCGAGGGCGATCTCATTGCCTTCCGCTCGACGATGCGAGGAACACACAGAGGTGTCTTCGCCGGACTCGAGCCAACCGGAAAACGAGTGACGGTCGGATTGGTGGATCTGATACGGGTAGCGGACGGCCGTTTCATCGAACAATGGGGTGGCCCGGACATGGCCGACCTGGTGAGGCAATTGACCGGATAGACCCTCTCGGCGCGCCTCCTCCGTGCGGTGTACCGCCAATTCCCGCAACTTCCCGCCAGGGGTGCCCTCTGGGCGGGAGAGCGTTTGTGACTTTCGACTCTTGCGGGTCGCCTTCACATGCACGACTCTGGTCACAAGGAGGTCACGAATGGCCAGTTCGCATGAGGATAACATCCTCTTCGATGTCCCCAACGGCGTGGACCCCGTTGACAAGGGCTTTCTCGAGCAGTTGGGCCATGGCGTGTTGGTCTGCCATGGTCCGGGGCCCAAGCAACTGTGTCCGATCCTGTCGGGAGAAGGGTGCTCGCTTGCCGAAGGAGCATCCGGGATCGTCTTCGAACTGGACTTGGACCGCCCCCAGCACAGGGCGATCTTGAAGAAGTACAAGGAGTCTCTCAGAAGCGATCTGCCGATCCATGTTGCGGTGCGGCCGGGCCAGGAAACCGTTTACCCAGGGCTACTACAGGGCTTGAAGGTCTGGACACACACCCCGGTCGCCGGTGACCTCGACGCCCTCGCCGCCGAGGTGGAGGCCGCTGCCATCTGATCGGTCAGGGTTAGCGGCCCGACCTCCACTCTGATCGGCTCAGCCGGGGTGGATGAGGTTGCGAAGGTTGATCGTTTAGAGTCTGCCCGCAGCGCGTATGCGTTGTCGCCTTGCTTTGCTTCTTTCGTCCGTCGAATGAGGCGGCACGACAATCTCAGCCTGTGATCAGGCGACAGGGTTGTCATGTCGGCTCGGTGTATGGAAAATCGACGGTTCAAGCTCAAAGGAGCACACAATGTCAACGAATATCTATGTCGGCAACCTGCCTTTCAACGTCGACAACGACGAGCTCAAGTCGCTGTTCGCAGAATACGGTGAGGTCGCTTCGGCGAACGTGATCACCGACCGCGACTCAGGCCGATCACGGGGCTTCGGCTTTGTCGAGATGGACTCAAAAGAAGCCGCCGAGAAGGCGATCGAGTCGTTGAACGGCTCGAGCCACGGTGGTCGCCAGCTCACAGTCAACATCGCCAGAGAGCGGTCGCGCTGATCCTTCGCTCGGGGTGACCCCAGACGGCTCGAGATCATCCGGCCACTCCAATCAACTGCGACGCGGCCGTCGAATCAGCGGTTGAGTAGAACTCGCTCGGCGGTCCACACGCTGACGGATGGCTCCACGCCCGCGGCTTGGAATGCCGCTTTGGCACCAGGTGTCTCGACCGACCTTACGTAAGCCTCCAGATCGCCCATCGAACGCCACAGGGTGACGACCCTCCAGCGATCCGATTCCGACTCCTGGACCAGCATCGTGCCCAAGATGAAGTCGGGGAGCTCGTCCACTGATTGCGCTGGAAAGGCTTCGACCAGGTCGGCGACCCGGGTCGGCTCCACCTCTCCCTCCACCATCGTCACCACGATCTCAGTCATTACAGCTCCTTTCAAAGTCAGGCCGCCAAACCTAGGCAACCTTGGATGTGCACAAAATGCCTGCTCGATGATTAGCGCCTGGGAAGTCGTCACCGATCGAGGACAGAGGAGGATCGACCGGGACATGAGCGAGCTGGCTCTGAGGCAGTTACTCGCCGAATGAGGCGCAAAGCAACTGCGGACCGGCGCAATACGCGACCGAACCACCGATCAACGTGGCCCAGACATTGTTGCGATGGACCTCATCCGTGGCGGCCTCCAGGGGATTCCTCTCGATGATGATCAAATCGGCCCACTTACCCTCCTCAAGGGAACCGGCGTACTCTTCGAGCCCCATGGCGTAGGCCGAGTTCCAGGTCATCATCCGTATCGCCTGGTCGATGTCGACACCCTGGTCGGCAAGGAAGTCAGGAGGGTCACAGTAGGTGCCATCCTCGGTCACCTCGGCCACGGTGACCAGGAACTGCATCTGGGCGAAGATATCCATGACGGTGAAGGGAAGATCGGAGTGCCAGGCGATGGGAAGGTCGGGATTGGCTTCGATCATGGATCGATTTGCCCGGTGATAGCCAAGGGCACTTTCAGGAGCGAGAAGGCTCCACATACCGTCCGACTCGAAACACGAGTCGTAGTCACCAAAGACCACTGGCACCACACCCAGCTCGGAGTAGCGCGATCGGTGCTCCGGCGGCACGAAGTCGTTGTGATCCAGTCGGTGTCGCAGCGGGCTCTCGAAGTCTTGTAGCGCCTGCTCCATGCCTTCAAGAGCGGTCACGATCGCCCGATCGCCGGCGACGTGGACCACCGTCTGGCCACCCCGGGCGTCGGTCGTGCGCACCACGTCTGCCAGTTCTTCGGCGCTGATGAAGAGTGACCCTCTGCCTGTCCAGTCGATGAAACCGATGTTCGGAGGAAGCGGATCCGGATACTCCCAGCTCACGGCCGGCCCCATGCAGGATCCACCGTCAGCGAAGACCTTGACCCCTACAACCGCTACCTGATCAGTCACCGGATCGAACGCAACCGAACGCCAGAGATCTGGTTCAACCGGGGGCTCTCCACAGTTGGTGTTGTATGTGACGTAAAGATGGATCCTGAGAATCGCCCGCTCCTTGAAGATCCCGAACTCCGGGAGATTGGAGCTATTGGCCCCTGGGATGCCAATAGTGGTCCTTCCCGATTGGATGATCGAGTTCTGTGCCTCGCCCATGGCAGCCTGATCCGGAACCTCACGCTGGATCATGTGGATGTGTGGATCAACGATCCCAGGCATTACCGTGGCCCCGGCCAGATCGATCACCGCCGTGTCCCTGCTCCGAAGGGCGAGCACCTCCGCGTCCCCACCGACCGCAACTATCACACCGCGGTCCACTGCGATCGCCTCGGCCAGGCTAAACGCCGAGTCGACCGTGATTACGATCCCTCCGTGGAGGATCAGGTCAGGGCCCGTCTCGGGTAGGGCTCGATCCGGGACGGTCGAGGGTGTGACCACCTCACTAGCCGGAATCCCAAGGATCGTCACCTCGCCCCACGAGACCCATGAAGGTGATTCGGAGGTCTGGATCCGCAGATAGCGGATGCCCTCCCAAGCCGGGTCTGCAACGACCACCAGTCTCTCCCCATCTGAGGTGGCGCCGCGCAGATTCTCGAGGACCACCCAATCGTCGCTGAGCGCACCGCGACCTAGGATCTCATGGGTGGTGTCGCCGGAGGGACTCTGGCTGATCAGCAGCTCG
>JAWWBL010000142.1:0-3902 GCA_033720975.1 Acidimicrobiia bacterium
ATCCCTGTCGCCGGTTCTTCGACCGTGACCATCGACCCCGGCTCTGCGCCACCCACGTCCCAGCCGGACTCCCTTCGCGAAGGCCTTGTCCTCGTCGCGGTCGTCGATTGCCGCACCTTGTTGGAGGTTGAGGAAATCGATCTGGCCCTGGGTTTCGATCAGTTGGATGACCCTCCGGGGATTTTCGTTTTCGCCCAAGGCGAGGTGTGCGTTCACACGCCCGACCCCGACGAGGGCAATTTCGTCAGGTCGGAGCCGGGACATCCGAACGACTTCGAACCTGGGGCAACGATCGTTGGTGTCGTGGGGGAGTTGCTCGAGGGTGTCGGCGACACGGCCGTCTGGTTCAGCGGACAGGACCCCGAGTCCGGCGCCGATGTCGGAGTCTTGAGCGTCAGTGCAGAGACCACCTTGGGTTGGCTCTATTTCAGGATGGTCGTCGGGCGGGAGGGTGCCGACGAGTCGACGCTCCTCGACGCCGCTCGAGGGCTGGCCCTGGCAGCGCTGCCTCGGTTCCCGGGTGTGGTGACCGAGCCCGAGCTCGTTGTCTTCGAACCGGAACCGACGGACCCCGCGTTCGCCTCGTACACGGCGAATCTCCAGGCAAAGGTCGAAAGTGGTGAGTGGACCCTGGGGGAGGGACTCCTCGCCACGCTGCAGGCTCTCACCGGCGACGCTGTTCCCGGCGAAGTTCTCCGCAACCCCGACCTGATCCAGCAGCCTGCGGTCTCCCTGGTCTTACAGGCGCGTGAATTCGCAGCCTCCAATCCCGAGGATCCGGTCACCGAGGAGATCGATCGGTTACTGGGCGAGATGTTCCCGTCGCTGGAATCGCTCCGGGACCAGGGTGCGATCGAGGAACCAAGTGGGCGGTTGCCACGAGTTCGGCTGATTCAGGTCATGGCGAAGAATGAGCACTCCGATCCTGAGCAACAGGAGATACAGGAGGCGTATTGCCAGGAGGTGTGGGGTACGCCGGCGCCGTGTCTGGTCGAGTTCCCCCTGGAGGAGCTCGAGGCCAAGTATCCCGGCAAATATCAGCTGTTGGTTCCCTTCGTGACCACCGAATGGGACGCAAGCACCCCCGCCGACGCCGCTCAGGCGATGGTCCAGGCCGCCGAGCTGTACGAGTCGATAGGAACCATGCCAGAGGTGCAGGTGGTGTTCACTCCGGCCGTGGGCAGCGCCATTCACCCAATGTTCCCCCAGGAGACGCAATGCCAGGTCGCCCTGGGGACCAACGCCGGCTCGGGCCCGGAGTTTCAACAGCGTGTGGCTGTGACGATGGCGTACTGCCTGATCTATCAAACGCTTGGTGATGTCTGGGCGGAGGACGGGCTCGCCTGGTATCTGGGGGCGCGGGTCTTCGATGAGGTAGACCTCGAGCATGAGTGGGCCGACGACCTGGCGAACGAAGAACTGTCGACGTCCATTGTTGATCGCTGGTACACGAATTGGTCCCTCATGGAGTTTGTCCACCCGTTCCTGGGCGGCGAGAAGGCCGTGATGGAGTTCGCTGCGACCCTGCCGGAGAGTGCCGAGGACTTCATGCATCAGTACTACCTGGGACTGAGCGACTCCAACATCCCTGATTTGGGCGGTGGCACCATCCCCTACTCGCCGATGGCCTGGGAACTCACGATCGGTGCACCGGTGGAGGTGCCAATGGTTGGGGACCCGTATGGCGTGCGTCGGATCCACGTCACCGTGGCCGGCGGGATGAAAGCGTGCGCCGAGTACTTCTCCTCCGGTGCCGTGGAGAGCTCATGGCGAACAGGCGCGCCAGGCAGTCCCGGTGACTGGAGGGACCTTCCTGTGGAGTTCCAGGGGGAGTCGCTATTCGTCGCCACATCGACTGGGTCGGCCAGCCTGGACATGGTGGTCACCAGGGTCGTTCCGGTCGAGGATGAGTGTGAGGACACCCCATCCGAGTCACCAGACGACCCCGAAGAATCAGACGACATCGACCCCTGCTGCCTCTCTGACCATTACAGGGAGGATCCGCCCGCCACCCAGGATGAGTGATCGGTTCCGAACCGAATAGGAGAAACGCCTTTGCTCTTGGCGTCGTGTGACTTGGTCAGGTCACTGTCTGGTGGTCGTTAGCGAACTGTCCGTAGGCGTTTGTCTGAACGATCGTGCTCAAGCGTTGCACAGCGGTGTGGACGTCTGTGAAGCTCGTGTACAGGGGGGATAACCCGAGTCTGATGTTGTCCGGCATCCGGAAGTCGGGAATGACGCGGCCCAGTTCGATCAGCGCGCGTGTGATCGGCCATGCACGTTCGTGGGCGAGCGACACATGAGACCCACGCGCCGCTTTGTCTTCGGGCGATCCGAGGGTGAATCCGAGCGGTCGCAGGTGGTCGTCGAAGCGTCGGATCAGGTATTCGCTGAGGGCAACCGATTTTGCTCGAATTGCCTCGGTGCCGGCTTCGGCCACATCCCGGATCCCGGCGGCGGTTGGAGCGACGGAGAGGATCGGCATGGTTCCCGTGTGGTAGCGCCGGATCCCAGAGACCGGCCTGAAGTCGAGGTCGAAGGCGAACGGGTCGGCGTGACCCCACCAAGCCTTGATCGGGTTCTCGAGGCTGTCTTGGAGTTCGGTCCGCACGTAGAGAAAGGCCGGTGACCCGGGACCGCCATTCAGGTATTTGTATGTGCAGCCGACGGCAAGATCCACCTTGGCCGCCGTGAGGTCGATGGGAAGCGCCCCGACCGAATGGCTGCAGTCCCACAGGACCATTGCGCCTGACTCGTGAGCCATCTCGGTGACCGCGGCCATGTCGTAGGTGTAGCCGGACTTGAAGGCGGTGTGTGACAGCGAAACCAGGGCAGTATCGCCGTCTATGGCTGCGGCCAGGCTATCCAGCGGGCCGGAGATCCCATCCGAAGCGACAACGACCAGATCTCTCCCGGTCTGCTCCGCGACGCCCTCCAAGATGTAGACATCGGTCGGGAAGTTGAGATCGTCGGTCACGATCTTCGACCGCCCCGGGCGTCCGGCAACCGCCGCCATCGCCAGTTTGTAGAGGTTGACAGACGTCGAATCCGAGATGATCACCTCCCCCTCTCTCGCCCCCACAATCGGGGCCAAGAGATCACCGAGCTCCAACTGCAGCTCCCACCAGCCTTCATTCCATGCGCGGATGAGCCGGTCACCCCACTGTCGGACAGTCACGTCCTCAACGATTTCCACGGCCGCACTGGGGAGACGGCCCAAGGAATTGCCGTCCAGATAGATCAGGTCTGGATCGGTGTGGACGTATCGGGAACGGAACCCTTTCAGAGGATCTGCAGCGTCGAGGTCCCGAGCCTCTGCAAACCCGTCCACATCTGGGTATGGACCCAGGTCCGAAAGCACCATCGTTGATCATTGTGCCAGGACCGCTAGACCGCGCGACCTGATGTGAGCACGGCCATGCAGGCTTTCGTCACTGCGGGGAATAGCCAGCAGCGCTTGTTCGGTCTCGTCGACATCGCATGGGCTCACTTGTCTGGTCTCTCGCTGTAGTGGGTGAGGCGGCGCAGTCGAGATGACAACCCAGCCGAACCGTGTCCCGCCGCCCGTCGGTGGAGAACTATCGTGCTGAGCCAATGATCATGCGCGACGCCTCGAGCCCACCGGTTGCGCTTCGCGGCGAGCAATACTGCCTCCGAGGCCCGAGAACGACGGCGGTCGAGGCAAGGTTCGATGGACTCCAGCACAGCCTGGGTGTCGACGGGTGTCGGAGCTAGACGCCGTCGAGCCGCTTGAGGGGTGTCCTCCCGAGATCGGGTACTCCCTTTGGAGCCTGGAAGAGACCCGTCGCCGCACCATCAGCTACGTACGACGTACCGATGCCAAGACCGGCGGGATCGACGAGATCTCCCCGGAGGCGCTCGACCTCCGCCCGGACGGCCAC
>JAWWBL010000143.1:0-3898 GCA_033720975.1 Acidimicrobiia bacterium
CGTCCTGCGCTCCGAGATCGATCCCAACTCGGCAACTGCGATCGAAGAGAAGTCGAGAGCAAAGGCAATAGGCTGGCCGTGGAAGTTCCCACCCGACAGAACCTCGCCCGATTCGGGGAAGACGATGGGGTTGTCGACCACTGACCCCATCTCCCTGGTCAGCACGGCCTCGAGATGATCCAAAGTGTCGGAGACCGCCCCATGGACCTGGGGGGCACAACGCACGGAGTAGGCATCCTGAACCGCGTGATCCATGTCGTCCTTGTGGCTTTCGACGATCGATGAGCCCTCGAGCAGTTTGGCAATTCGATCGGCAGAGGCAATCTGTCCCGGATGTGGTCGAAGGAAATGGATCTCGCGGCGAAACGGCCGGGAACTCCCCAGCAGCGCTTCCACGGAGAGGGCAGCTGCATGGTCGGCTGCCACCAGCAGATGCCTGGCTCTCTCCAAAGCCACCGCTCCGATCGCGGCCATACCCTCGGTGCCATTGAGCAGGGACAGCCCTTCCTTTGCCCGGAGAGAGAGGGGCTCCAGTCCGGCCTCGGTCGGCGGCACGACCTTTCCCCCTGCCTTGACCAGGCCCTCCCCGATCAGCGGGAGGGCGAGATGTGCGAAGGGCGCGAGGTCACCCGAGGCACCCACCGAACCTTTTGAGGGGACCACCGGGAGAATGTCGGACTCGAGCATGTGCAGTATCCGCTCCACGATCACAGGACGGACTCCGGAGTGGCCCTGGCTGAGCGTGCGAGCGCGCAGTAGAAGCATTGCCCGCACCAGTTCGTCGTCGAGCGGTCGGCCGACCCCGGTCGCGTGGGAACGCAGGAGGTTGACCTGAAGCGTCTCGGCCTCCTCGCGGCTGATGTGCGTGGTGGCCAACGCCCCAAACCCTGTTGTTATCCCGTAGATGATTGTGCCGTCTTCTACCGCCTGCTCCACGACGGCCCGGGCCGGTGCCATGGTCTCGGCGAGGTGCTCACCCGGCCGAACGCTGACCCGTCTGTTGGCGACGTCCGCGACCTGGGCCGGGGTCAACCCCGATCCGTCGATGATCACGGTGCTCACGGCGAGGCACGGTAGCGGTTGGCCTCAGAGCGGTCGTCCTCGGTTAGCGTTATTGCCGTGAAAGACCTCACTCCACTCCTCTCCGAGCCGGGTACCTCCTTCGCCGTTGTGGGTGCCACCGATCGCCCCACCAAATACGGGGGAATCATCTATCGGGATCTCAAGTCGAAGGGATACCCGGTCTTTGCTGTGAACCCGTATCGAGACACCGTCGACGGTGACCGTTGCTGGCCGTCGATCAAGGACCTACCTGAGGTTCCAACGATCGCGGTCTTGGTCGTACCTGCGAAGCGTGGTCTTGGGGTCCTCGAGGATGCCGCCGAAGCCGGTGTCAACAACATCTGGGTTCAGCCAGGGGCCTTCTCAGAGGAACTCATGGAGTCTCTCGACCGACACGGTTTCGACTGGTTGGCCGATGCCTGCGTCATGGTCAGGGCTAGAGAGGCGGTCTCTTAGCGCCGGGGCTAGATCCTGCCCCTGAACAGTTCCCGGGCGATGATGTTCCGCTGTATCTCGGAAGTCCCCTCATAGATGCGGGTGCCGCGAACTTCTCGGTAGAGGTGAGCGAGTGTCGAGTCGGCCTCGAGCCCTCTGGCTCCCAGGACCTGTATGGCAACGTCGATGGCCTGTTGCGCAGCCTCGGTGGAGAACAGCTTGGCCATCGCCGACTTGCCGGTCAGGGACTCCCGATCGCCCGAGTCATAGGCGTCGGCGGCCGAGTAGACGAGGTGTCGGGATGCTTCGATCGAAACCCTCACATCTGCGAGCTGATGCGAGACGCCCTGGAATCCCCCTATTGGCGAGCCGAAAGCTTCCCGGGACTGCGCGTGCTCAACGGCGATCGCCAGCGCGGCCTCGGCCATTCCCAGCGTGAAAGCCCCAACGCTGGGGCGAAAGAGGTCGAGGGTTTCCATGGCAATTCCGAAGCCACGGTCGACTTCGCCGATCACGTTCTCTCCTGGGACGTAAACGCCGTCGAACCGCCAGCGCCCCAAAGGGTGCGGTGACACCATCTCTGTCGACTCCCCGCTGATGCCTTCCGACTCGGTCTCAACCGCAAACGCCGTCACACCCTTGGCTCCCGCGTCAGGGGACGTGCGGGCGAAGACCACCGCGATGTCGGCATCCGGCGCGTTCGAGATGTAGGCCTTCTCACCGGTGAGCCGGTAGCCGTCTCCGTCGGGTGCAGCCTCCAACTCCAGGCTCGCTGCGTCTGATCCGGCGCCGGGCTCGGTGAGGGCGAAGGCTGCGACGGCTTCGCCGGTCACGATTCGGGGGATCCATGCGTCGCGCAGTTCGGTATGGGCGTGGAGCAGAATCGGGATACCGCCTAGACCTTGGACAGCAAAGGCGGTCTCGGCTTCGGGGCAGACCCTGGCCAATCCCTGCCTGATCATGCAAAGGTCCCGGGCCGTCACCCCATCCGGATCAAATAGCGTGGCGAACAGGCCCGCAGACGCGACAGCCGATACCAGCTCTCGGTTCACCCGGCCTGGAGTCCCACCTTCTGCAACGGGGACGAGCGCCTGTCCCAGTCGCTCGGCTTCGAGAGCCAGGGCTTCCCCGCTCATCGGTCAGCCCGAACGACGCATCTGGTCGATGATCTCCTTGAGCCTGGCTTCGATCTCGTCTATGCCCATTCCAGCGTCTATGGCGCGGTTGATCGTGGTGTTGAACTCACCCGTTATGCCGGCATCTCCGGCTTCGGTGGACACGAACTGCATGTGTTTGCCCAGCAGCCGGTCGCGCGTCTTTTGAAGTCTTCCATAGGCGGCCTTGAGCCTTTCCGCGTCGTGGAGAGGTTCACCTTCCACAAGCTCGTGTGAGAGCTTTCGAAGCTCATTCTGCCGCTCTTGTAGCTCCGTGCGGCGTTCGTAGGCGTCAGCGGGAAGGTCCAGCAGCTCATCATGGATGTCTGCCAACTCCTGCCTTATCTGGTCGAGGTTCTTCTCCATTGGCGCGAACTTACCCAAACAGCCAAGACCATGCCGAGCCGGGCGAACGATCAGCGTGCCGTTGGGCATTATCTTGGCGGGAATGACAAGAGTGACCCAGCTAGCAGCCGGTGCCATCGCAGGCGGGGTCTCGGTAACGGTGTTCACGGTGCTCCACCAGGTTTTCATCAACCCGATTTGGTTCCTGTACCCGGTGATGTTGGTCGCGGGTGTCATGTGCGGAGTCTTACTGGCCTGGTGTTACTCGGTACTGGTGGTCAAGCCATCGAGGCCATCCTGGGCGCGGTTTGTCACCCTGTTCACCGTCATGTTCGGGCTTCTGGCCGTGGCTTCGTCTCTCCTGTATGAGCCTGTCTACACGATGGTCGAGATCGTCGAGTCGAGCGGTGGCAACCCGATCCCATTCCGCGAGACGGCTGTCCTCATGCTCGTCTTCACCGTTGCCTGGGCGACGCTCCTCGCGGTTGGATACCGCGCTGGCTGGCGAGGGTTCTCGGCCGCCCTGATCGCCACGGCGGTGCTCATGTTGTTGCTTGGCTTCAATGTGTCGACGATGGGTCTGGTCGAGATCCCTAAAGCCGACTGGATTCTCGTCGCGGAGTTCTTCGGTTATGTGGTAGCACTCGGAGGGTCGTACGGGGTCGTCTACTGGCTGGTGCGAGAACGGCCTGGTACCGCCTGAGCCGCCGAGAGGAGAGTACGCGGTTAATCTCGCCTGGAGGTCAAGACTTGCACGTAATCGACATCACCTACTGCGTCCCCTGAAACTATCTCCCCCGTGCCGTGAGCGCGGCAAGCGACATCCTGGGCAGTTACCAGCATGTAGTCGATTCCCTCACTTTCACGACCGGGTCGAAGGGCGTGTTCGACGTGAGAGTCGA
>JAWWBL010000144.1:0-3879 GCA_033720975.1 Acidimicrobiia bacterium
TCCGGATCCTCGTTCTCGATCTGGTCGAAGGGAACAGGCTCCATCGCGAGTCTTTCGGCAGCCATGCGATTCATCCCGCGACGCTCTTGGAGACGGTCGAGTTGCCACATGCCGAGGGCGACAAATGTGGCCGCCACCACGACCACTATGAGATGGGCCGCAACCCATTTCGGCGAAAACGCCCTACGGAGCATTCACGCCGCTAACGGGATCTCTTCGTCGTCGAGCATCCCCAGCACAGCCGCCTCAACCGTGGCCTCGGTTCGCCGCATTGCGACAGGAGCAGCGATCAGCCCCGCAAGGACCTCATCGGAGACGAGTTTGTTGGTCCGGAGGAAATCTGCGATGTCGTCGGTCCAATACCAAGGCATGGGGCACCTCCGGGATGACGGGGACAGTCATCACAATAGACCCCTCGTCAACCCCGGAAATCGCTCCTAAAACAGGGCTCTCATCCGCCGGCCGGTTCGAGGTCCTCTACATCGCGGAAGTTGACCTGCTCGGCCACGACCTCCACCCGGCTTCGACGCCCATCGGGGCTCTCCCAATACCTCCGCTGGACCGATCCACACACCCAGACACGCTCACCCCGGAGACCCGGCTCCTCGGCCAGGTCATCGGGAGGGTCCCAGAGAGTCACCGGAACCACGTCGACGCGTCGACGAGGATGGTCGGCCCTCACAGTGACCAGATAGCGAATCAGGCGTGTGCCGGAATCGAAGACCCTCACTTCGGCATCCGTCGCCAGACGACCACAAAGGACGATCAGATTCAGATCCATTGCATCTCCCCTCTCGTAAGTCGGGGAAGCGCATGAGATCAGCCTTACGGCGGACTGGGACAGATTCTCAGACGAGCTGCGCCCTGAGTTGATCCACGCCTTCGAAGTCGGGCTCTTGATCGTCCAGTGCGGAGATCAGTTTGCGCGCTGCCTCCTTGTCGCCGGCGGCAAGAGCGACCTTGGCTGCGACGAACCAGCGTCTCAGCTCACCGGGCGAGGGTGACGCAACCAAACGCCCTGGCTTGATCACAGTCCAGGCGTCTCGTGGCTTGCCCTCGTCGAGGAGGAATGATGCGTAAACGACTCGAGCTTCGTTGTCCACGGTCGGCGACAAGTCGTGCTCCTGCATGCGGTCCCAGGTCTTGGTGACGTCGTGGGATCTGCCCATGGCCCGCAGACTGTCCATCTCCACCGGCATGTGGACGAGGTCTCCCGTGAGCCGACGGTAAGTGCGCAGCTCGCGCAGCGCCTCCTCCCATCCTCCCGATCGATACGTGGCAAGACCGAGCAGCTCCCGAATGGTCGACGACCTGGGTGAGAGCTTCTTGGCCTTGCGCAGCTCGGTCGCTGCCGCCGGGTAACGCTCGTTGGCGAAGTGCTCCATTCCCCTACTGAGGTGGAGCAGCGCCGGTTCTCGACGGTCCTTCGGTGTTGAGCGCACGATCTCATCGCGGACCCATTTGGGCAGCTGGCCGTGGGGCACGGAGGTGATCGTTTTTCTCTCACGCCTCTGATCACTCCCGCGCGATCGGCCTTTGTGGCCCTGATTCTGGGGCTTGGGACGTTGGTTTGGGCGCTTGGCCACGGGTTCTCCTACATCAAAGAAGGGCCGCCAACGGTAGCTAGCGGCCCTTCGACGTTTATGCCCGGCGGTGACCTACTCTCCCAGGGGACTGCTCCCCAAGTACCATCGGCGCTGGCGAGTTTCACTTCCGTGTTCGGAATGGGAACGGGTGGTTCCCCGCCGCTTTAGCCACCGGACAAAGCTTTGAGTCTCGGGCAACCCGAGCACTCCATAGCGAGCACATCAATTGAATTGGGATTCTTTATCCAAGCCCTCGGCCTATTAGTACCGGTCCGCTGAACACATTGCTGTGCTTACACGTCCGGCCTATCAACCTGGTCTTCTGCCAGGGGCCTTAACCCTTACGGGTGGGAAATCTCATCTCTGGGTGGGCTTCGCACTTAGATGCCTTCAGCGCTTATCCCTTCCGAACATAGCCAACGAGCCGTGCACTTGGCAGTACAACTCGCACACCAGAGGTTCGTCCACCCCGGTCCTCTCGTACTAGGGGCAGCTCCCATCAAATTTCCTGCGCCTGCGGCGGATAGGGACCGAACTGTCTCACGCATGTTTATCCCCCATCACTGGGGGCATAGACTATCCCTTCATCCCCTTTCGGGGAGCTGGCGTATTGCGCGATTCATAGATTGATCTCTGTTGAGATCGGATATCACGCCTCTCCTCTCGGAGAAGTCGTTACAGGGACCAGCAAACCCATGCTTTCGAAGTGAGAACTCACCGTCGCCGCGGTGTTTGTTCTGTGCTTCGAGAAGTTTAGGGATGCGAATCTGTCCACAGCCTCACAGACCTCTAGGAAACCAAGCGGATCCCTAGGAGGTGGAAGTCGATCGAGGAGCTTGAGCCCCTCGCAGACCTGTGCCCGTTTGAAAATCACGAACGGCTCCATAGCTTCGAGAAGCGAACGGATTCGCTCCCGGTTCGTGATCGTCACATCGGACATCTTTCCTCTTCTTCTTAGTCGGCCACCGACTCTCTCCTGGATTTCCAGGAGCCCGGCTTCAGCCGCCGTCGCCTGATAAAAGACAAGCGACGACCTGATATAGAAGCCTCGTCGATAGACCTTCGACTTGATGATCTGGAAGTGAACACTTCCGTCACCATCGAAGAAGCCTGCGAGATATGGCGTGAACGGATCCATGTTGCTGGCCTTCCCTCGGGATTGTCTGCCACATGTAGTTCGACCATGTGACAGATTTCCCCGATATGAGCCAGTGTGCACCTAGGGATTGCTCCCTAGGGACGCAGTTTTCTACGTTCTGAACCCAGCTCGCGTGCCGCTTTAACGGGCGAACAGCCCGACCCTTGGGACCTGCTCCAGCCCCAGGATGCGACGAGCCGACATCGCATGTGGTTCCACCGTTTTCCGGTGGCATAGACTATATCTTCACCCTGCCCGGCCAAGGGCGAGGGGTCGGCGTGTTATGGCCGTCATAGATTGTTTCTCGGACGAGAAACCGACCAGCCATCTTGGCATTGTTGCCTCAGTCGTTACGGGGTCATTGCGGAAACTTGTACCTCAACTCTGAGAGCATGTGAGGATCAATGATCTCCCTGAACCGCTTCGTGCTTTCGACAGAGATTCTGATTCGAAAGTACGACTTGTCGCGATTCAGCGAGCCCGTCAAATCCCACTGCTCTCGCAGCATCCTCAAGAGACGATGTTGCTCTTCCCTTGAGAACTGCTGAGTATTGAGGTACACCGCTCTTCTCGATCTCGAACCATCGTCCATGAACCACACCGCCATGGTTAGTGGTGTTAGATCCACGGACATCGGTATCCGCTTCTTCCCCGAGTAATAGAACTCACGAAAGTAAGGGGTCAGTTCTGGAAGGCTCCTGGTGACAAATCGATATGCCACTCGGTTGCCGTTTCCCGAACGCCGCCTTGGCGGAGTCGACACGAGATCAGCCAATTCTGCGTACTTCCAATCGACGTACGCTCTCTGACTGATGCTGTGATTGATCTCAAGAAGGGCGTTGGCCCTGCAGCGCATCGAACCGTCACCGAGTAGTGACCCGATGACGATATCACGCTGCGTTCCCGACAGACTTCCCACGGTATTGCCCATCGTGTCACTCGTGTGTGACACGATTGAGGGTTCCACCGTTATAAGCCGATGCTAGGACGGCATTTCTACCGTCACACCCCTATTCGAGGTGCCAAACACCCCCGTCGATATGGACTCTTGGGGGGTATAAGCCTGTTATCCCCGGAGTACCTTTTAGCCGTTGAACGACGGCGCACCCACGTGCCACCGTCGGTTCACTAATCCCGACTTTCGTCCCTGCTCGA
>JAWWBL010000145.1:0-3802 GCA_033720975.1 Acidimicrobiia bacterium
AACCTGACCGGTTCGACGGTGGTCGAGCGCAACCTGGATCGCCTCACGGTGGTGGTAGGGGTGCTCTTCGGGTTGAGCACCTTTGCGCTCACCTTCCTCCTGAGCTAGCCAGGAAATACAATCGATCGACACTCTCGTCGGAGTGGCGGAATTGGAAGACGCGCCAGACTAAGGATCTGGTGGGGTGTGTAACCCCGTGGAGGTTCGAGTCCTCTCTCCGACACCCGACTCAACTGCAAACCTCAGGTAGGTAGCGCCCTATATGGCCGCTAACTCTCTCAAGAATGCACCGATGGCGAGAACCGGCCCATAATCCGGTGATGGGAGATCGAATTCCAAAGGGGGGCCAGTGAGGAACCAACACAGGGTTCCGGTCATCCCGCCCCCTATTCGCATGCAAGGCTCATGAAAGGCATCGAACTCCCCCCACTCACCGAGGATTTCACCGCGGATCCCGTTGAGCTCTTCTTCGATCTCGCTTATGTGTTCGCCTTCTCACAGCTGGTCGCCCTTCTCATCAACGAACCAACGTGGGCAGGGGCGGGCAAGGCAGCGTTGCTGTTTGCTCTGCTGTGGCTGCCATGGCAGCAACTGACCTGGGCAGCGAACGCGGTATCAGGCAATGGGCGTCCGGTGCGCACTCTGTTTCTCATCGCCACGGTGATCAGCATCCCGATGGCCGCCTCCACCTCGACCGCCTTTGCCGGCGGCGGGCCGGTGTTTGCCATAGCTCTCACGGGCATCATGCTCATTGGGTTCAGCATGCAGACGCTGAGCACGACCGACGAGATCGACTATCGCTCCGCGGCTCTCAACTGGATCGCCCCCAATGTCATCGCCATGCTGGTGCTGGTCGTCGGGTCCTTCTACGAGGGTACGGCCCGACTGGCGTTCTGGCTTGGCACCGTGGCAATCGTGCTGTGGGCCATGGTCAAAGCCGCCGACAGCGAGTGGCTGGTCCGTCCAGGGCACTTCGCCGAGCGGCACGGGCTGATCGTCATCGTCGCGCTGGGCGAGGTGATTGTGGCGATCGGGATTCCCGTGGTCGCCGCCCTGGAGAGCAATGACAGCCTGCCGGTGGCAACGATCTCGGCACTGGTTGCGTCGGGTGCCTTCGCCGGTTTGATGTGGTGGGCCTATTTCGATCGCCCAAGCCCTGGGCTCGAGTACGCCGCATCCAAGCTCGACGGCCGAGCGGCCGGCCAGTACATCCGAGATGTGTACACATGGGCCCATGCACCCATCGTCGCCGGCGTCATCGTGGCCGCCGCCGCGCTCGAAGAGATCGCGCTGCACCCTCTCGACCCCGTCCCTGTCGAGTTCAGAGTGATGATGGCCGCCGGCCTGTTCCTGTTCTTCATCGGGGTCTACCTTGCCGTATGGCGCGCCTTTCGGGCCCAGGCCCGGGAGCGGCTAGTGGGCGCGGCCGTCATTGCCGGCGTCATCTTCGTGGGAGGCTCGCTCGAGGGCCTGAACCTGTTGGCGCTGGTGGTGGTCGTGATGTTCGTAGTGCTGGTCATTGAGCATCGCCGCATCCAGCGTTTGAGCCTGAACGTCGAACTCGAGGCCTGAGGTTCGCCACGGTATGACCGGGGTCAATTGGCTCTCCCTTCGAGCCAGAACGTCTCGACTTGTCCGATTCCCTTCAAATCCACTCTGCCAGCAGGAGAGAAGTGGTATCGATCTCCCGCCTTTCTGACCACCTCTGAGCTGACCTGGATGCGGCCCGGCTCACCCGAAGACTCGAGTCTGCTCGCGAGATTGACGGTTTCGCCCCAGAGGTCGTAAGAGAACCGCGCCGTCCCGATGATGCCTGCCACGGCTGGACCGGAATTGACTCCGATGCGCACCTGGAGGTCGACGCCAAGTTCGCTGCCAAGGTCACTCATCACAGCTTGCATGTCGAGCGCCAGGTCGCATATCGCGTGCAGATGATCGGGTTGAGCCTCGGGAACACCGGCCACCACCATGTAGCCGTCTCCGACTGTCTTGATCTTCTGCGCTCCTCGGTGTTCTGTCAGTCCATCAAACGTCGTGAAGATGCGGTTCAACTCGGCGATCAGCTGCGATGGTCCCACCTGTCGCGTGTGGCTGGTGAACCCTGAGATGTCAGCGAAAAGAACACTGCATTCGTCAAACTGATCGGCTATCACACCTTCGCCGGCTTTGAGTCGGCCTGCGATGGTGGGCGGTAACACGTTCAGCAGAAGCGACTCCGAGCGTTCGCGCTCGGCAGAGAGCCGGCTCAGCAGGTAGAAGACGACAGGCACCAGCAGAACCAGGTGTGCAACCACGTTGTAGGAGAAAAATGCCGCCGGTAATCCTGGGGCTGGCGGTGTCCTGCCTGCTTGAAGGCCCTGTTCCACGAACCCGAAGGTGACCACAACCGCAACCCAGTAGAGGCCGACGCCGACTACAGCTCGGGCACCCAGCACCAAGCCAGCGACCACCGTCACCCCGATACCCCAGATCGGTTGCGCCCCTGAATTGGCATATCCGCCCATCACGACCTGAAAAGCGGGAACTGCGAGCATCGAGGCACCGATTGCGAGGCCGAATGTCAGACGAGCGCTACCGGTCCAATAGAAGACCAGCCAGCAGATCAGAAAGACGACCGCTAGACCAACCGCGATCCATCCACTAAGCAACTCGTCGTAGACGAAGAAGATCCCGGCGATCACGAACGTGTTCAACGCCGACCCCCAGGTCCAGATGATGGCGATCCAGACAATGGTCCTGGGTTCTTCGAGGGCCGCGAGCGACCCGGACGGTCGCAGGCGATGGGCGAGTCGGTCGACGAAGCCGGATCGTTCCACGGTCGCCTCGCCTCCTCCTCACAGATCGGAAGAAAGTCAAGCAGATGGCCTGGAATGTCGCACCTGGGCCACTAATCACCGGCGCCGTGAAGGTCTGAGTTGCAGAGGTCCTGCGCAGACATTCAGAAGAGAGAGGAACCCGGCAGCCGAGCTACTTGACACCCATCCAAACTCGGTAGCTGATCCACCAAGGAACCGGCTCCGGCATGGCAACAGCCGCCTGTCTGATCGCGTCGAGGCCGATCTCCTCCTCCGATGCGCCCTCAGCCAGCAGTGTGGTGATCCAACCCTCGCTGAGTGCGAACCCGAGCAGACGGTCACCGTTCCCCTGCTCGATGCTGTGAGCTGCCAACTCAGTGGCGGAGCTGAATACCCCGCTGTCATTCAGGCGCTCCAGAGAAACCGGCCACCGTGGCTGTGATTCGAGGAGCCCGTACTTTCGCAATAGGTCCGACCGTCGTTGACGCGCTCTTTGCCACATGACGCCCACATCCCACACCGAGGTAGACAGGCCCACGTATTGATAGGCGCAGAAGACCCCGCCAGGACGAAGCAGCCGACTGATCTCAGGAAACACCCATTCCGGCTCCATCCATTGCAGCGACTGAGCTGCGGTCACCAAGTCCGCCGACCCCTTGGACAGCCCGGTGTCGAATGCGGAGCGCCCCACATATCGAACGTTTGGGTGAGGAGTTGCCTGCTCGGCGTATCCACGCATCACATCGTTGGGTTCGATGCCGATGACCTGCCTGGCCCGCTCCGCCCAGGCACGAGTCGATAGGCCTGTGCCGCTCCCCAGGTCGACCACGGTCTTCAGGTCGGGGATGAGCCGGCCGAGATAGTCGAGGAGAGCGACCGGAGGCCGGGGCCGATACTTGTCATAGCGCTCAGGAAAACCAGGACTGGTATAGCCGGACGCATCGAGCCGCTGATCCAGGTCCGGGTGCATGACACAGAGGATACGGGCGATGGTTACATGCCTCCAT
>JAWWBL010000146.1:0-3724 GCA_033720975.1 Acidimicrobiia bacterium
GAGATTGATGAGAAACTCCTCGGCAATCTCCACCGGCCCGCTACCGGCGGCGACTGGCCCGTCGCTGTCCTGCCCGGCTGCCAGCCAAATGCCCAGGCCTGCCATGACCACAACAGCGGCGGCAATCGCGGCCGCCCGGAACGGTCTGAACGAGGTCTGTTTCCTCAGCCAACCTGTTCTCAGTGACTCTTGGGTTTGCATTGTCCTGCTCCTCATGTCGATCTCGGTCAGGGTCTTTGAGGCCGACTCCGGGTCCGTCGGCAGGGGTCCCGGAACCTCGTTCGGGTACGGGTCGGCCCGCCGGATGACATCGAGCACGAAGTCGTGGCTCATCGACCACCTCCTTGATTGGCGACACGGGGCCATGCCCGCGCAGTGGCGGAGTAACCCACCCTGCGCAGAGCTTTCGCCATTTTCTTCTTTGCCCTGGACAGGCGCATGTCGATTGCCTCGATGCTGATACCGAACACCGCCGCTAGGTCCTCCCGGGCGAATTCTTCCCAGACCCGGAGTCGAAGAAGCTCGCGATCGTCGGGATTGAGCAGGGCGAGGGCGTCGATCACCATTTGGTCCTCGGCGCGTCTCATCAGAACGGACTCCGGGGTTCGCGTCGGTGGCTCTTTCATCCCCCCGGCCCTGGCAGCGAGCCGCTGCCTTCGCCTCGCTCCTCGCTCGAAGTTGCGAACGATGTTGCGGGCTACGCCGTAGAGCCACAGGCGTTGCGCGTCGCCGTCGGGCAGCGAGTCGATGTTGCGCCAAGCGACCACGAAGATCTCGGCAACAGCGTCTTCCGCGCTCTCCGAGCCGAGCCGTCGGTGACAGTATCTCCGCATCGGCGCCTCGTACTCGGCGAACAAACGGCGGAAACGCCGGTCCAAGCTGGGTGAACGCTCCAAATCAGCTCTCCTGCACCTACTCCTTCTCTTACATGTCCAGGGGGAAGCTGAACTAACGGCTCCCTTGGCCACAGCAGGAAAGAGCGTTGGCTCACGAACGATACGGACATGTGGAGGGTGAGTCTCAAGCCGAGGCTCCGGCACGGGGTCGTGTCGTGACCGGGAGGGCCGATTGCACGGCTCTCCTGGTCAAACTCGTTAGAGGCTGCGGGTCTCCCCGTCCACCACCAGCTCGTCGATGACACCAACGACTACGGCGCGTATCGCCCCCCAGTCGCGGCCCAGTATCTGGCGCGCCGAGTTTCCCTCGTCGAGTATCAGGACTGTCTCACCCACCCCCGCATCGACCACGTCGAGCGCGATCGTGTAACTCGTTGGACGGCCCTCTGCGTCCAGGAGATCACACACGAGGAGACGCTTTCCTTCGAGGATGTCGATATTCACCGTGGACACCACCGTGCCTGAGACCCTGCCGACCTTCATTCCTCCTCCGCCTGCTGCATGAGGTGAACCTGATCGACTATCCCGGTGATGGCGTGATCGACGGGAACGAACCTCTCAGGTAGGGCTTCGGCCGCCTCCCGGGAGCTGACGAAATAGACCAGCTCATCGGGTCCTGCCATCTGCACTGCGTCGGCAGCCACCACAGGTCTCCCCTCCGGACGGCGATGCTTGTCGAGCGGCTGGATGAGCAGGAAGCGCACACCTTCGAGACCCTCGGCCCTCTCCGTTGCGACCACCCTGCCGAGAACACGGGCCAGCTGCATCTCAGCCCCCGGCGCGAACCCGCTTGGCGAACCGAAGGTGCGACTCGAGGTTCTCGGCCATCTCGCCGTGGAGCTGGGCGATCACATCAGAGCGAATCAATGTTCCATGCGGTGTGCAGCGCGCAGTCGCGGAATCCACTGCGGCTTCGACATCGGCGACCAAGCCGCTGAACAAGACGTAGCCTTTTCCGCCGAGACCGTCGGCGAGGGTGACAGCGGATACGGTCACGGCCGATGCCTTGATCCCGGCGTCGGCGGCGTCGATCACCGACGCCACGGTTGCGGTCTCGACGATCCCGAGCGCTTCCTCGACCAGGTCCGCCGCTTCGGCGCCGGCGACCACAGCGGCAGACACTTCGGGATGAATGTCAGGGAGAAATACCGAGTCGGTCACATGACCCGACCCGAGCTCGATACCTACTCCGAGGGCGATCTCGACGCTAGCGGTGTCACCGGCCACCATCACGAGGTACTTCCCTGGATGCACCGTCCCCCCGTAAACGGCTTCGACCGGGGACGCCTTGACCATGCCGTCCCCGGCGACGATCCCGGCGCTGATCGAATCGAACTCGATCAGAGCGATGGCGGGCTCAGACAATGCGAAGCGCTCCAACGACGGTGACTCTCCTCGCCCGGGCGAAATGCCTGGGACGGGAGAGCCCCTCCCCTGTCGGGCTGGCGATCGAGAAAGAAGTGAAGCCCTCTCCGCCCTCTCCTAGCCCGCTGAAATTGGGGCCGTTGGCGACGAAAATGCTGCAGTTCATGGCCCTGGCCATCCGGGTGATGGTGTCCACGTTCGAGCTGTGTATCGAAGCGGTGTGTCGGAAGCCGTGCTCGGACCGCACCGCGAGGTCGATGGCGTCGTCGACGTTCTGAACCCGCACAACAGGCATAACCGGCATCATTTGCTCGGTCCAAACCAGGCTGTGCTCTCGGGGCACCTCGGCGACGACCAAGCGGACGTCGTTGTCGACTGTGATGCCGATCTCGGAGAGTATCCGGGCGGCGCTCTGCCCTATCCATGCCGGATTGATGACGCCGGGCTTGTCCGGGGGGCCCATCTCCTTGAAAATCACCCGGTCCAGCCGCTTGATCTCGTGCTCCTTGAGGCGGTATGCCCCCGCCGCCACCATCGACTGAACCAGACGATCGGCAACCGTGTCGACGACGATCGTCGTCTTCTCATCGGTGCATATCACGTTGTTGTCGAAAGAGGCACCCATGACGATGTCGCGGCCCGCGGCTTCGACGTCCGCTGTCTGATCGACCACAGCCGGAGGGTTGCCCGGGCCCGCCGCTATCACCTTCTTGTTGGTATTGAGCGCCTCCTTGACCACCCCCGGGCCACCCGTCACCAGCAGCACCCTCACATCCGGATGGTGCATCACCTCACGAGCGGACTCCAGAGTCGGTTTTGGAACGGCCGTTATCAGATTCGCCGGACCCCCGGCGGCCACGATCGCCCTGTTGAGGAGCTTGATGTTCTCGACCGACACCAGGCTGGCGTTCGGGTGGACGTTGAAGACGACTGCGTTTCCCGCGGACACGATCGAGATCGAGTTGTTGATGATGGTCGAGGTCGGGTTGGTCGTTGGGGTGATCGATGCGATAACGCCATAGGGCGCGTACTCGGTGATCATCATGCCCGCATCCCCGGTGACCACGTGCGGCTCCAAGTCCTCTGGCCCCGGTGTCTTCGTCGTTACCAAGCGGTTCTTGACCACTTTGTCCTCGGCGCGTCCGAGACCAGTCTCCTCCGCGGCCATGTAGGCGAGTCGCTCCCCTTCGCGAAGCATCGCGGCCCGCATCCCCTCGATGACCGTCTTGCGACCCTCCAGACCCATCTCCTGATACGAGGCGAACGCCGCCTTCGCTGCCGCGACCGCCTGATCGATCGTGGCGTGGATTCCGTCGCCGAGCTCGACTTCGGACACGGACAGCTCATCCCCGGCACGCAGAGCCGGCCCGGCGCGGGCAGCGAATTCCGCGGCCGCCACCCGCCCTTTGACCCGTTCGATGATCGCTTGGATCTCGGAGTCGGTGAGTCTCGACCTATCCAGA
>JAWWBL010000147.1:0-3625 GCA_033720975.1 Acidimicrobiia bacterium
ACTCTGGATCTGAGGTTCTTCGCCTTGCCCACATAGATCACTTTCTTGTGCTTGTCACGGAACAGGTAGGCGCCAGGTGAGTCGGGAATCTCTGACGGTTTGGGCCGGTCGAACATCGCCCACCAGCGTAGGAGAAGCCGGAGACAGAGAT
Organism: Acidimicrobiia bacterium; assembly: GCA_033720975.1. GTDB lineage: Bacteria > Actinomycetota > Acidimicrobiia > Spongiisociales > ZC4RG35 > JAWWBL01. The sequence continues at coordinate 152 of JAWWBL010000147.1, forward strand.
ACCGGAGCGCATCTTGCTGGGTAGATTGCGTCGCGGATGAACTGCCCGAACTGTGGCGCCGGGGCCGGACCTGACCAGAAGTTCTGTTTCGAGTGTGGGACGGAGCTGGGTGCCGCCTGCGCAAACTGCCACGCGCCGCTACCCGAAGGCGCCAGGTTTTGTGGCGAATGTGGCACACCGGTCGAAACGGCCGACACCCACGCCCATCACAAGCCATCCGAGGCGGCCTCGGAGCGCAGACTTGTTTCGGTCCTGTTCGCCGACCTGGTCGGTTTCACCGCGACTTCGGAAAGACGTGATCCCGAGGAGGTCAGGGACTTCCTCACCCGATACACCGAACTCGCCTCGGACACCATCGCCCGGTACGGCGGCACCGTGGACAAGTTCCTCGGAGACGGAGTCATGGCGATCTGGGGCACCCCGACCGCGTTTGAAGACGACGCCGAGCGGGCTGTTAGGGCTGCCCTGGACCTGACCTCTGACGTCGAAGCGCTGGGCAGAGAATTCGGAGTTCCCGAACTGTCGATGAGGGCCGGAGTTGCCACCGGTGAGGCGGCGGTCACCGTCGAGCACGGCAGCCACGGGATGGTCGCCGGTGATCTGGTGAACACGGCATCCCGTCTGGAAGGGGCTGCGACACCGGGCTCGGCCCTGGTCAACGACGCCACCAAACGCGCCACTGAAAGCGCCATCTCTTATGAGGATTCCGGAACGGTCACGCTCAAGGGAAAGACCGAGGAAGTCTCCGTCTGGCGCCCCATTGGTGTTGTTGCCCTCCGTGGAGGGGCTGGGAGGGTTGCGGGACTCGACCCACCGTTCGTCGGACGAGCCTCCGAGCTGCATCTGATAAAGGAGCTGTTCAAGGCGACAACCCGAGATGGACGTGCCCACCTGGTATCGGTCCAAGGGATTCCGGGGATCGGAAAGAGCCGGTTGGTGTGGGAATTCGAGAAGTACCTCGACGGTCTGGCCGATAGTTTCTACTGGCACCAGGGTCGATCCCCGGCCTACGGAGAGGGTGTCACCTTCTGGGCCCTCGGGGAGATGGTTCGTCGCCGAGCCGGCATCGCCGAGACAGACGACGAGGCCACGACGGTGAGAAGCGTCTCGTCACTCGTCGAGACACACATTCCTGACGAAGACAAGACCTGGGTTACCGGGGCTCTCCATACCTTGCTAGGTGTCGGGAACCCCCCTTCCATGGACCGAGACGAGCTGTTCGCAGCATGGCGGCAGTTCTTCCAGCGCCTGGCCACCGACCAACCCGTCGTCATGGTGTTCGAGGACCTCCAATGGGCGGACCTGGGAACGATCGACTTCGTCGAATCCCTGCTCGAATGGTCACGGGACTATCCGATGTTCATCGTCACCCTGTCACGTCCCGAGCTGCTGGATCGGCGGCAGAATTGGGGTGCCGGCCAACGTGGGTTCACCGGTCTCCACATCGAGCCACTTTCAAGCAGTGAAGTCCAGGATCTGCTTGCGGGGATGGTGCCTGGTCTTACCGATTCCCTTGCTAACCAGATAATCGAACGTTCTGAGGGTGTCCCTCTCTATGCGGTAGAGACCATCCGCATGCTCATCGGCGAAGGTCACCTGACCGCTAAAGGCGATGCATACGAGTTGGTCGGCGATGTTCCCGAGCTAGCCGTCCCTGAAACGCTGCACGCGTTGGTGGCTGCCCGTTTGGACACGCTTGATCCAGAAGATCGCAAGTTGCTCCAGATGGGATCCGTTCTCGGACAGACCTTCACGGTGAAGGCGCTTGCCGAGCTGGCCGACCTTTCCCCTGGCGAGATCGAGACCCGCCTCGAGCCGATGGTGCGACGCGAGATCCTGTCCATCGAAGCCGACCCGAGATCGCCCGAGCGTGGCCAGTACCGCTTTGTGCAGGGCGTGATCAAGGAGGTTGCTTACTCGGGTATTGCTCGGGCCGAGCGCAGCGCTCTCCACCAACGGGTGGCTGAGTTGATGGAATCACTTGGAGATGACGAGCTGGCAGGCGTAATCGCCTCTCACTACATGGATGCCTACAAATCGCTCAACGAGCGAGACAGGGATCCCTCGCTTGCCGAGAAGGCATTGTCGGCATTGTCCTCGGCGGGCAACCGTGCCATCGAACTCGGCTCATACGCCCAGGCCGCCGGATTCTTCGAAGAAGCGATGAGCGTGGCTACGGAGCCCAGCCAGATCGCGTCACTTGCAACGGAAGCCGGATGGGCAGCCCACAGTGCCGCGCTGAGCGACCATGCAGAGGAGTACTTCCGCACCGCACTCTCAGTCACTGAGGACAGTCCTCATGATCCCGTCGCTCTGCGCGCTACCACCGGGCTCACCAACGTGCTCATGATGGCCTCCCGCATAACCGAGGCGATCGAACTACTAGAGACCGTCAGTGAAGGGGACAAGGGCGAGGAGAGCCCTGAGTGGGTGAGTGTGCACTCTCAGCTTGCACGAGCCTACGCCTTCGATTCCCAAGGCGAGAAGGCCATGGAACTCATTGACAAGGCACTCAAGGAGGCCGCGAACCTAGGCCTGGGCGAGGTGCTCGCCGACGCTCTTGTCACCAAGGGATTTGCCTTGGGTCTCGTAGATCGCCTCCTCGAGGCAGCCGCGGTAACCGAGGGCGCGTTGGCGTCCTCGGAGCGCCACGGTTTTCACGCTGTCGCCGCGCGCGCTCGGAACAACATCGTCTCATATCTCGGGTGGAGCGAACCCGCCTGGTCACTCGAGGTGGCCCGAGTGGGATACGAGCAGGCCGACCGCCTCGGTGACCTCGAGAGCAAAGGGGGTATCGGGGGCAAGGTGGTTTGGCTGGCGCAGGAGGTTGGAGACTTCGAACTCGCACAGTCGGTGATCGACGAGTTGCAGGAGTCAGCGATCAGCCCCTTCGCCTACATGCAGCTCATCGATCGGCTGGCCCACCAGGCAGCGTATAAGGGTGACTTCGAAGCGGCGCACAAGCATCTGGCCGCGTCCTTTGCTGATAAGGAGACGTCGTCATCTGTTCAGGACCACGTTGGGGCATTCGTAGCAAAGAGCCAGGCAGCGTTGCTGGAGGGGGATCTAGTGAAGGCCGTCGCCGCCGCGCGCGACCTCATCAACCTCGGGCTGCGGCTCTTCGAACCCTCATCAATCGCTATCGCCCTCCAGCCCGCTGTTGAAGCTCGGGATAAGAAATTCATCACCGAACTCCTGCAGATGGCAGAAGACCATGGACACGTTTCCGACCGATTCCAAGCGGCGCTCGAGGTCGGCAGGGCTGGGTTGGCGGCGATTGAGAGTCGGACGGACGAAGCGCTGAAGCGCTACCAAACGGGCACCGACATGCACCGGAGGCTCGGCCTTCCCCTGGACTTGGCTCGAGCACATCTGGATCGGCTCGTGCTCCTCGGCCCGGATCACGACGGCGCCGCGGAGGCCGCTCAAGAAGCGCGCGAGATCTGGACGTCGGCCGGGGTCGTCCCCTACCTG
>JAWWBL010000148.1:0-3609 GCA_033720975.1 Acidimicrobiia bacterium
AGTGAGGCCCGGTCGGCTCGTTCCATACGTCGTCGTACGGCTTGGAGCCCTCGGTGGACATGGGTACGCGGTGCAGCTCCCCTTCGAAATGTGGCGCAATCGGGAGACAGGACACCAACTCGTATCCTTCGGCCGCTCGCTCGTCTAGCAGGCGCTGGAGACGCCCGGGCACGTCGTCGTAGTTCTCGAAATCGATCGATTCGACCTGGTACGACCCTTCGGCCACCTCGACTCCCTGTTGGTTCACCTTGATCCTAAGCGGGCGCGCCTGGCGACGGGCGTCCGGCGGGCTCTCGAGGCTTAGTAGTCGACCTGGAGGTCGGAGACTGCGGCGCCCCACTGCTGGATAGCCGACTGATGCATCATCAGCTTCGCCAGGTTTCCCGACACCTTGAGCTTTCCGGTCATGAACGCGGTCTGGGTGTTCAGCTCGCCTTGCGAGATGGCGGCTGCCGTTTCGTAGGACTGCTTCACGGTCACGTCGGGGTTGTCGATCTCGCCCAGCGCCAGGTTGGCCTGACCGTCGCCGGTAGATAGGTAGTAGTCGACGTCGCCGTCGTCGCCGCCCTCAACACTGAACTGGATTGCCAGGTCGGCCGCACCGATGGCGTTCTTGAAGCCGTCGTGGTTGTTGAGGGCTTTCGTGACGTCGAGGGCCCACTCTTCGCTCAGGAATTTGGACACTTGAATCTCCCTTGGTCTCGTGTCGAAGCCGCGATCGTAGCCTCCGGGGATAACTTTGAGCGAGTGCTCAACTGATCAGCTTGGCGATCGAGGTCTCTGCGCCCCGGGACAACCTGGCCAAAGGAGCCCTTGGGTACCCGGGCTCCAGACCGGCGGCCCGGGCTGCCGCCTTGACCCCGGGAATCCCGTGCGGTTCGACGTCGGCTGCCAGCCGGTTGAGCCGTTTCTGGTGGCGTCGTGCCGCCGGAGGATCGGTCGCGGTCGCCTCGAGAGTGCGAAGCACCAACTCAGGCGCGTAGTTGCCGCTGTTTGTGATTGCGCCGTAACACCCGATCGACATTGCTGCGGTGATCGATCGAGTGCTTCCCGTGTAGAGGAGAAAGTCACCGGGAGAGGCGTCGACGATGGCCTGGAGTCGCACGACATCCCCGCTGGAGTCTTTCATGCCGACGATGTTGTGGTGCCTGGAAAGGCGCCACACGGAGTCCACCGACAAGTTGTAGGCGGTTACGACAGGAACGGAGTAGAGGAGAATCGGTACCTTTGCCTTGTCGGCGACACTCCGGTAGAAGCTCACCATGGCGTCCTCGTTGCCCCGGGCCAATGTGGTCGGGGTCATGACCAGCAGGCTGTCGGCACCCGCCTCCTCGGCCTCGGCGACCAACGCAAGGGCCGAGCGGGTGGTCTCGGCCGCCACGCCAACCATGAAGTGGGCTTTGCGCCGCCTGCCTGCCTTGACCAGCCGGGCCCGCTCACCGGGCTCGAGATAGGGGCCCTCTCCCGTCGATCCCCCTATGAGAAAACCGGATATGCCGAGCTCGGCCAAGACCCGCATGTTGCGGGTGTGGGCCTTGACGTCGAGCTCGCCCCGCTGGGTGAAAGGGGTTATGAGTGCCGGCAGATAGCGGGGGAGCGGGATCATCACGCCCTTGAGAGCGTTCGGCGGTCCTTGAACTTCGCCTTAACGAAGTCGGAGTTCATCATCGCGATGAAATCGATCGAGATGCTCTTGGGACACGCCTTCTCGCACTCACCGTGGTTTGTGCACGAGCCAAAGTACTCCTCCATTATCTCGACCATCCTCACTGTGCGAGTCCAGCGCTCGGCCTGTCCCTGAGGAAGGAGGTTGAGATGAGAGACCTTTGCCGCCGTGAACAGGTTGGCGGCTCCATTGGGGCACGCGGCCACACAGGCCCCGCAACCGATGCATGCGGCGGCGTCGAAGGCGGTGTCGGCAACCGGCTTCGGAATCGGCATGAGGTTGGCATCGGGGGCTGAGCCGGCGTCGACCGATATGTAGCCCCCGCCTTCGATTATGCGGTCGAACGCCGATCGATCTACGACGAGATCTTTGACGAGGGGGAACCCGGCGGCCCTCCAGGGCTCGACGACGATGGTGGCCCCGTCCTCGAATTGCCGCATGTGGAGTTGGCAGGTCGCGGTTCCGAGCTGAGGGCCGTGAGCCTGTCCGTTGATCATGACACCGCACATCCCGCAGATGCCCTCACGACAGTCGCTGTCGAAGGCAATCGGCTCGTCTCCCTGCGTGACGAGTCGCTCGTTCAGAACATCGAGCATCTCGAGGAAGGACATGTCCTCGGAAACACCATCCACCTGGTAGGTCTTGAAGCGTCCGGTCCGCTCCGGGCCCTCCTGGCGCCAGATTTGAACGATGACGTTCACTTGTAGCTCCTGGTGGTCAACGGCACGTTTTCGAATTCCAGGGGCTCCTTGACGAGGTCTGGGTCGGCCGGATCCCCAGTCCACTCCCAAGCCGCCACATAGGCGAAGTTCTCGTCATCTCGCTCTGCCTCCCCCTCTTCGGTCTGGTGCTCCTCCCGGAAATGCCCACCGCAGGACTCCTCGCGGTGGAGCGCGTCGAGGCACATCGCCTGAGCTAGCTCAAAGAAATCATCGACGCGCCCGGCGCGCTCCAGGCTCTGGTTGAGAGATTGCCCGGACCCTAGGACCTTCATGTCCGACAGGTACTCCTCGTGGAGGGCAGGGATGTCCGACAGCGCCTTCTGCAGTCCGGACTCGCTGCGAATCATCCCGCATTGGTCCAGCATGATCTTCCCCAGCTCGCGATGGAACCAGTCAACCGAGCGCGACCCGCGCCCGGACAGGTAGCCCTCGACGCGCTCTGAAACGTCTTCGGCCGCCTCAGCGAAGACCGGATCGTCCGTGGGAATGGGATCTGTGTTGAGCCAGTCGGCCAGGTAGTCGCCGATGGTGTAAGGGAGGACGAAATATCCGTCGGCCAGACCCTGCATCAGGGCGGATGCGCCCAGTCGGTTGGCGCCATGGTCGCTGAAGTTTGCCTCGCCGATCGCGTATAGCCCCGGGATCGTCGTCATCAGGTTGTAGTCGACCCACAGTCCACCCATCGTGTAGTGAGGCGCGGGGTAGATCCGCATTGGGACCTGGTACGGGTTCTCGTCCGTGATGCGGTTGTACATCTCGAAGAGGTTGGAATACCGCTCCTCGATGGCGTCCTTTCCCTCTCTCTCGATAGCGTGTGCGAAGTCCAGGTACACGCCGTTTTCGAGTGGGCCGACTCCCTTGCCGGTGTCGACCATGCGCTTTGCCGCCCGAGAGGCAACGTCCCTGGGGACCAGGTTCCCGAATGCTGGGTACATTCGCTCCAGGTAATAGTCGCGGTCCTCCTCGGGGATCTGGTTGGCCGGCCTCGTATCGCCTGCGTTCTTCGGCACCCAGATCCGTCCGTCGTTTCGCAGGGATTCGGACATCAGGGTGAGCTTCGATTGGAACTCATCTGAGGCCGGGATGCAGGTCGGGTGGATCTGTGTGAAGCAGGGGTTTGCGAAGGCGGCGCCCTTCCTGTGAGCCCGCCAGATGGCCGTGACATTGGAGGCCATGGCGTTGGTGGAGAGGAAGAAGACGTTCGAGTACCCGCCGGTGGCC
>JAWWBL010000149.1:0-3557 GCA_033720975.1 Acidimicrobiia bacterium
CCGACAACCTACAAACCAGGTGTGACAAGAACGCCGTGCTAAGTTCCCGCCGTCAGCAAAGAGCTGGCCTCGCCTGTTGAAGCGAATCCGGTGAGATTCCGGAGCTGTACCGCAATTGTGATCCCTCCACTTCGAGGGGGTAGCCAGGTCGCCTTCCCAGGGGAGATGCGGATATCCCTCGGATCAAGGGTGAACGTATCCTCTCGCTCGACGAGTGGGGACCCTCCGAGTTGGAAGGAGGAAGAACCATGAGTCGAATCACCGGATTCGTTTCGATATTGCTCGTGCTTGCCGCGTGCAACCAGCCAAATACGGTGGTCACGTCCACCACTTCGACGACGACCCAACCAACCAGCACGACCGGGCAAGACACCGGCTTTCCGGTGACTGTCACCGTCGGTGGTGTCGATATAACGCTTGACGAACGGCCCACTTCGATCGTGTCATTGTCCCCAACGGCGACCGAGACGCTTTTCGCCATTGGCGCGGGAGACCAGGTGGTCGCAGTGGACGAAATCTCGGATTACCCGGCCGAAGCCCCCACGACCGACCTGAGCGGCCTGACGCCCAACATCGAGGCGATTGCCGAGTTCGATCCGGATTTGATCGTGGTCGGATTCGACCCCGATTCGATCATCACCGAGTCGTTTTCTGCGCTCGGGGTCCCGGTCGTAGTTCAGGCGCCTGCAGTCGATCGCGACGGCGTCCTTGCCCAGATCGAACAGCTCGGTGCACTGACCGGGCATCTGGACGCAGCAGTCGCGATCACGGCCGACATGGCTGCACGATGGGACGAGGCGAACAAGGTGGATGCCGCCGGAACCCGCGTGTACATCGAGATCGACTCGACTCTGTACTCGGCTTCTTCTTCGTCCTTCATGGGTTCGGTCCTGGTCCCGATGGGGTTTGTGAACATCGCAGACGAAGCCGATGTCGACGGTTGGGGCTTTCCCCAACTGAGCGACGAGTGGGTGGTCAGCTCCGATCCCCAACTGATCATCCTCGGCAGCGACTCCGGAGTCACCGCGGACGACATCGCTGCGCGTCCGGGTTGGGATGTGATCAGCGCGGTAGTCAACTCCAACATCGTGGTGATCGACTCGGACCTTTCGTCCCGATGGGGGCCGAGGTTCATCGAATATGTGGAGAGGATGGCCGAGCTCGCCAACAGCCTGGCATCTGCTCCCTAGACGCAATCGAAGTCCGTGGTCGAGCGGAGCGAGAGGCTTCGACACTCATTTGGATTGGAAGAGGGCCGGCGTACTAGTCAGACATCGGTCAGCGGCTGCATCAGCACACGATGATGGCGCAGGCGAAGTGGTCCTAGAGTCGGTCTCCTACGGGGAGGCGAATTTCGAGCTGGGCATGCCAACTGTTTTCGAGTCTGTTCCGGCCGGTGAAGCTATGAGACGGATATACGCGTGCACACGCCTCGGTCGCGCCGGCTCGTGATCGGTCTAAGGGCTTAGAGCGACATCCATGCCGAGGTGGTTCGAGTTGTCCGAAGTAGTGCATACATAATGCCGGTTATGGAGCGGGTCGTAAGCGGCTCGGAGTCCTACGGTTAGCTGATGAGACGGCCGATTCTGCTGGCCGCTGCTGCTCTGGTCGCCGGGGCTTGTTCCTCCGGGCCGGTCTCGACTTCGACGACACTGCCGTCGAGAACGTCAACAACGAGTCCCGTTCCGTCCACCTCGACGACGACTGTGCCCGGTGCTTTGGAGACCTTTGTGCCCAGGATTTCTGTGGACCAGGGACGTGCCTCAGTGGAGGTGGCGTTCATCGATGGAACCACCGCCCAACTCTCATGGCCCGTGGACCTTGCCTTGGCGTCGGATGGAGTGACTCCGTATGGGTGGGCTCGGATTGACGACGGTGCAGGCCGTGACTTCTTCATTCGATATGGAGATGTAGAGGATGTGGTATCCCGTCTTGGACCGAGCGAGAAGCTCGGCGAATACCCAGGCGGTTCAGGCGGAGTGGTCGGATTCTGGAGGCCGTCAGCCGATGAAGCTGACTATCTCGGGTTCCAGTTCGGTCCGTGGGCGGTTCTCGTCTACGACTACCGGACCGACGCCCAGGCTCGCCTTAGTGAGGAGTCCCGCGCCCTTTGGGCAAGCCACCTGCGAGGTGCGACGAATAGTGAGGGCTTTCTCCTTCTCTCCTCCGATTATCCGCTTCTGCTGGGTAGGGCTGGCGAATACCCGTCGCCGATGTCGCTCACGCTCTGGTCCCCTGACGGACTGGTTTCTCTCACGCCCGAACCGTGCCAGCCGGGATTCGTATCGGATTCGAAGATCGATAACGACGACTACGCCCAGTGGTGTGACGTTTCAGGTCACATGTCGATAGCTGCTTCCGGGCCACCCGAATTCCAGCAGAAGGTATACGACGGACTCCTCATTGGCCACGTGAGTACGCCAGGCGTTCCCGCACCTGACAGCCGCGGGAGCTACGAGGAACTCTCGAAGGCACTCGAGCAAGCGGAGACGAAGTGGGAGACGAACCGGCCGGTCTCGTACACACTGCATGCCAAAGGGAACCTCGGCATGAGGTTGGTCAACGCACATCTGCGTGTCGAAGGGTCTTCTGCAATGGTCATCGCCTCAAACGGCAACGTCGTAGGCCTCAGGGTCGAAGATCTGTTCTCCTTGATCGCCAACGCGATATCGAACAGCGACGAGTTCGTTTCCGCACAATTCCATCCGTCTTTGGGCTACCCGATGTTCCTTGGCGGTGACGCATCGTCCGGCTTCGATGATGAGTGGGGGCTTCGCATCGTCTTGGAACCGATCGACCCGTCGCCCGGAGTCAGATGGATCAACGAACCACTCTGCGAGTTCCCGCCGGGTTCGGCGTTAGGCGGGTTCGGTATGGAGGAGGGACGCCAAGCGATACCCGACTATCAGGCGTGGATTCGTGCCCCCGATGCCGCCGCTGCCCTTGGTCGGGTTGCTGACGTAGTTGGTGAATCCGATCTGACGTTCGGATGGCTACGGGACCACGTCCAAAGGCACCTTGTTGTCGGAGTCGACCCTACTAAAGGCCAAGTTGTCGACCTGGTCTCACAACTGCGAGACGCAGCGGGGGACGCTCTCAGTGTCGTAGTACGGCCTGGGTGCTATTCGATGGAGGAGCTGGAGCCTGTAATCACTGCAATGTACGAAAAGGACTGGCATCCGGAGCCGCGGGTCCAGTCATGGCATCTAGGTGTGACCGGCCGGATCATCGTCGGACTAACCGCACCAGCAGACGAGCAAGCACAAATCCTCAAAGACCTCTTTGGCGGCAAAGTCGAAATCAGGATTCTCGACCCGCCCTCGTAGCAAACATAACGGCACTTATGTCCTCCCGTCTGGTCGATCGCTTCCCGATGGTCTGTCGTCATCGTTTGGGGGGATTTGGGCTTCGATGGCATGCTTCAGGTCGGCTAGCTGGCGTCCGACGACTCGGGTGAGCGCACGGGATAGAAGAGGCCTGAGGGGCCACGATAAGACTGCAAGCCAACCCTTTGGAACGAACGAAAAGGTGTAACGCGTACCACCATTGATCGGCGC
>JAWWBL010000150.1:0-3519 GCA_033720975.1 Acidimicrobiia bacterium
CACATCCCCGCCCCCGTAGCTCAGGGGCCCTGCCCAATGGCTCTTCGCCTGACGGCTCATCGCACAGCACCGGTCTCCCCAACCATTACCTGGAGCCCCGCCAAGCCGATAACCTCCACACGGCCCGCCCCCGTAGCTCAGGGGATAGAGCACCGGTCTCCGGAACCGGGTGCGCAGGTTCGAGTCCTGCCGGGGGCACTAGGCCGACTCGTTGCTATACCCGTTGCTATAGCAAGATTCATCGGGTTCCGAGGGGTGGTGCACGCCCAACAGGAACGCTCCGACTCGCCGCGGTCTAGTCGCCGGTGACCGCAGCCTCTCGTCTGCCCCGCAGGTACCGCCAGCCAAACCAGGCGACCACAGGAACCCAAAGGAATGGCAGTGCCGCACCGGCGACAAGAAGGACGATCTGGCCCAACGCGAGCAGCCAGTTCCAACTCGCCTCGACGCCTTCGGCGAATGTTGGAATCCCACCAGGGTCGTAGGTGTCGACAAAGAAGCTCGAGGTGCGGGTGGCCGCCGAACCGGAAATCCGGGAACCGTCGTCGTTGACCGGCTGGGCAGTCACAGTGACCTGCGACCTCAGGTCACGTTCAGCAACCAGATCAGCAGCCAGCATGATCGAGGCACCCGGCTCCAAGGGGGTCGACAGGTCGCCAAATACAACCGTCATCTGCTCGATGTCCAGGTCGAACACAGGGTCACGGATCTCGAAGTCGGTGAGGAGGGTGTCGCCCGTGTTGCGGATCTCCAGGCACAGCGTCGCGTCCTCGTTCTTCTCGATGCTCACCGCCTCGAGCTCCCCCGGGCACCCGACCCCATCGTCGTGGCCCGCATATGCGCTCAACATCACCGACAACTCAGGGTTCGCCGCCTCCTGAACAATGGTCAGCGTGATGGTGGCCAAGGCGACCTGGTCCTCGAGGGTTCGGAGTTGACCACGGAGAGATTCCAGTGTGGTCTCTCTGGCAAGCAGCTCGGCCTCGAGCGCGACGATCTCCTCGATATCGGTGGCTCCGGTCAGAAGCGACCGGAGACGCTCCACGCTTGCGGACGCGGTGGCGATCTGGCTCTCCAGATCCACTATCCGATCCGTCACGTCGCTGGCGGTGATGTTCTGAGTCCGAACCTCGCCCAGCGATCCGAGGTCGGCCAGGGCCTGATGGAATCGGTCCGGGGCAACCTTGAAGGTCAGCGTGCTCACCGACTCATGTCCGCCCGTGGTCTGCTGCCCAAACAGAAATCCGCCGTGACGTGCGATCACCCGCGTCGCCTCGGTGCTCGTCGCTCCCACATCGGACACGGCGACCGTCATGTCAGCGGTGAAGATGATGTCGCGGCCCAGTGTGTCGACCTGGAAAGCGATCGCCGCGACCGCGCCGGTTCCCAGACTCGGAGAAGCCTCCGCGGCCTCGACGTCAGGGACGGTCTGGGCCTGCTCGGTGCGGTCGACGGCAAACCCGTCATCGGGGCCCACCCCTCCCAATCCAGCGGCGACTTCATCAAAAGTGCTCTCTGCACCCATGGAACAAGCGGCCACGATGAGAAGGAGGGCCGCAATCAAGAACAGGGTCTTCGATCTTCTCCTCATGGGTTCTCCGATCTGTGTCCATGCTTTGACGCAAGGCCTCGACCGAGTGGTTCCCCGGCTCGAGCCGACTCCGACGAATCCTGTCGGCGGAAGGACATAGACTTATCCACATGCCAAGAGCCATTTGGAAGGGCGCGATCAACTTCGGGCTGGTGACCATCCCCGTCGGCATGTACACCGCCACGGACAACAAGACGCCGAAGTTCAAGCAGCTCCGCAAGACCGATCATTCACCCATCCGCTACAAGCGGGTGGCCGAGACTGACGGCCAGGAGGTGGCCTGGGAGGACATCGTCAAGGGCTACGAGTTCGAGAAGGACCGCTACGTGGTCTTCACCGACGAGGAGCTCTCTTCAGCACACCCCGACTCGAACAAGCTGGTGGACGTGATCCAGTTCGTGGACGAGTCCGAGATAGACCCGATGATGTACAAGTCGTCCTATTACCTGGCGCCGGAGAAGACCGGCATCAAGGCATATCGAATCCTCGAGCAGGCGCTGAAGGAGAAGGGCCGGGTCGGTATCGCCAAGGTGTCGATTCGGGAGAAGCAGCAACTGGCCACCCTCCGCTCCAAGGACGGGATGATCGTCATGGAGACCATGTATTGGCCCGACGAAGTCCGGGCAGCAGAGTTCGAAGAGCTGGAGGGCGATGTCGAGATTCGGCCTGAGGAGGTCGAGATGGCGGCGACCATCATCGACAACTTGACCCGGCCCTTCGAAGCAGAGGAGTACAAGGACACCACCCGGGAAGCCATCGAGCAGTTGGCAGAGAAGAAGGTCGCCGGTGAAGAGATAGTTGCTCCTTCGTCCCCTGAGCCCACCAAGGTGGTCGACCTGCTCGAAGCCCTCAAGGCCTCCGTGGAGGCCACCAAGGAGAAGCAAGCGAAGGCAGGCTAGAGGGCGAGCCGCACCGTCAGCGGGTCCTCGGACACGATCTCGAAGTCCTGCGACTCGAAGAGGCCCAGCGTGCCGACGAAGGCAGCGCCTGCAGTCTTCGGCTCCTTGACAGGTCTCCCCTCGACGAAGTCGTAGCCGGCGTCGCGCAGCATCTCGACAGCACCGGCGAGAAGCGCCCGCTGCACCCCATGACCCCGCCAGGGAGGAGCGACTACGAAGCAAGCGACATAGGCGATCCCGTCGTCCGGCGGGTCGGAGCGAAACGGGAACTGATCACGAGCCGATGCGTTGCACCAGCCAGCCAGCACCCCATCGACATAGGCGACTACGCCGGTCGTCGTACCGGTGTCGATTCGATCGCCAATGTCGGTGCGGTTCTCCTGCCAGGTCCGCTTCGGCCACTCTCCGTCGGGTCCGCCGCCGATGTGGTGATACATGCAGTAGCACATGCCCCAGCCTGGGTTGTCGGCGAAGGCCCTGCGATCGAAGAATTCGAGGATGTCGTCTCGGGTCTCAGGTGAAATCGACCTGATCTCGATCTCACCGATCTCCTCCAAGCGCTCGACGGGACCGTCGATACGCTGATCGATCTCGACGAAGTTGCGGACCTGGGTTTCGGTCAGTTGCCAGTCCTCATGGGCCTCGCCGAAGTGCTCCACTCCCACATCAACGACGTCTTCGATGTGGTCACCGGTCAGCACAACGCCGCAGTAGCACGTGGTCTCCATAGGCCGAATCTAGCCAGGACCCTCTTCCTGCCAGGTCACGGTCTCCGGGTCGGCTATCTCGATCCCCTTGTACACCGGGGCCCGCAAGTGGCTGTCGTGGGTCCACTCTTTGTACTCGACATTGACCACGATCCCCGGTTCCACCCAGGTCGGGCGGCCAGGGGCGATCACCTCGTTCACGAATGGGCTGGTGTCACGCTCGAGTTGACCCAGCGCCTCGTGGAACGCCAAGAGCGACTTCTCGTCGAAACCCGACCCCACTGCGGCGATCCACCGGAGCCCCGCCGGTTCATGGAGGCCG
>JAWWBL010000151.1:0-3481 GCA_033720975.1 Acidimicrobiia bacterium
CTGAGTCTAAGGAACCACCAGTACCGGGCACGGGGCATGGTGTGTCAGCCGGTCGGCCACACTGCCCAGCACCACACGCTCGGCCAAACCCGCCCCACGCTTGCCGATCACCAGGATGTCGGCGTTCGCCGACTCGCAGACCCCGATCAACCGTCCCACCGGGTCACCCAACTCCTCCATCAACTCGTACTCGATGCCGTCCAGGTCGAGGTGCTCTTCGATCTCGCGGAGGATCTGCTGCTGTCCGGCCGTCAGTGCGGCCGCTAGAGCCTCAGGCGATGGAGGTGCTCCGCCGATGCCCCACCAGCCTTCCGGTGTTCGCACAACGGTGACGATCAAGAGCCGGGCTCCCCAATGTCGGGAGATGGCCGCGGCGTAGTCGGCGGCGCGCTGACTGCCCTCAGACCCATCGACACCCACGACCGCCGTTGAGATATTCCAGTCCATGGAGTGGAATCTAAACGAGTGACTGGACGACGTGCGCCGCGGCCAGACCGTAGAGCCCGGCAACGAGATCATCGGCCAAGACTCCGGCCGCGCCCTCCATCCGCTCGGCGCGGCTCACTCCCGGAAAAGACTGTTTGAAGATGTCCGCCGTTCGGAACACCACGAACGCGACGATGGCGGCAGTCCAGTTGGCTATCCCAATCAGGGCGATGAAGGTTCCGGCAGCCTCGTCGGCCACGATCCACCCGGCATCACCCTCTGCGTCTACGAGTGCCCTCAGCGACCAGGCTGCAACCAGCGTCACGAGGAGTGCCGCTCCGATCTGCCAGGGCCAGTCGAGACGCTGGTATAGCGGATAGGCGAGGATCGCCGCGGCCAGGGCGCCCACGGTTCCTGAACCCGAGTCGCTGCCCCTCAGCCTTCGGAGAACGAGCCCCGTCCCAAAGAATGAACCCACGATCCGGTGCATGTCACCGAGCCTAGAGTCGTGTTGAGTCGTCACTTAGCCGGAGGAGGGGGGTTTGGGTACGCTGACGCCATGGACGCTGCATCCCATATATGGAGTGATGGCGAACTCGTGCCTTGGGACGACGCCACCGTCCACTTTCTGTCGCACGCCCTCCAGTACGGAACTGGGGTTTTCGAGGGCATCCGCGCCTACAACACGCCGGATGGCACCGCGGTATTCAGGCTCCACGACCACATGGTGAGGCTCGAGGCGTCGGCCAACGCATACCGAATTCCGATGAGGTGGACCGCTGAGGAGCTCGACCAGGCCACCCTTGACCTTCTCCGCGCCACAGGGCTCGAATCCGCGTACATCCGACCCCAGGTGTTCTACGGCCTCGGCACAGTGGGTTTGGACCCCTCGCCCAACCCGGTGCACACGATGATCGGAGCCTTCTACTTCGGCGCCTACCTGGGCGAAGAAGCGATCAGCAAGGGCATCACTGCCATGGTCTCGAGCTGGCGCAGGATCTCTCACACATCTCTCATCCCCACGGCGAAGGGCTCGGGGGGCTATCTCAACTCGCTCCTCGCCAAGCAGGAGGCCACCCGGTACGGGTATGGCGACGCCATCATGCTCAACGACAGCGGCTCGATCTCAGAGGGGAGCGGCATGAACCTCTTCCTCGTATCGAACGGCGTCGTCTACACCCCGTCGGTCTCATCGGGGATCCTCGAAGGGATAACCCGCAACTCGGTCATAGAGCTTCTCGAGAGCGAGGGCATAGAGGTCCGCCAGACCGAGCTGGCAAGGGGGAGCCTGTATGCGGCCGACGAGATGTTTCTCACCGGCACGGCCGCTGAGGTGGTTGGCATCCGGGAGGTCGACGACCGTCCGGTCGGCTCTGGCGAGCCGGGCCCGGTCACCAAGAAGGCCCAGGAGCTGTTCACCGCGGCAGTCGCCGGAAAGCTCGATGACTACCGGCACTGGCTCACGTTCGTCTGATGGGCCAGCAGCCCAACATCGAGATAACCGAGAAAGAGCGCCCAAGGCCCACACCGAAGCCGGGGCCGTCTGCCTCCTGGCGGGCGACCAAACCTGGAATCCCTGACGGGCCCGAAGACGTCCCGTCGTTCGGGAGAACTGGCCCCGACCCCGGTTGGGCCTTGAAGCTGGTGGCAAGAGCCGAGCTCCCAGACGATGATCCAAAGCTGGCTTCGGTGGTGACCGGTTTGGTCATGGCCCGGGCGGCCGCCCTCGGTCGTGCTGCGGTCCCCGAGGACATCGAGGCTGCTTTGGTGGTCTGTGGCTACGCGGACGACGTCACCGCCGACCTGGTAGAGAGAAGGAAGCGCTGGCTGGCGGCGGTCCCGCACGAAAATCGACCCGGAGAGACTGCAGTAGCGGAGGTCGATCCCGAGCTCCTCATCCAGAAGCCGGATGCCATCCGTTACGTCTATCGGCACTCCGCAAGAACCCACTGACGCATGAAGATCGTCCGTATCAAAGCCGGCGATGACATCGCCTACGGGGTTGCCGACGAGGAGGGTGTGCTTGTCTACAACGGATCCCCGTTCGTTGCATGGGAGCCGACCGAGACGGTCGTGCCGTGGCCGTCTGTGAGCCTCCTTGCCCCGGTGTTGCCAACCAAGGTTTTGTGCATCGGCAAGAACTACGAGGACCATGCCAACGAGATGGGAGGTGACGTCCCGGAGGAGCCCGTCGTCTTCATGAAACCGGCCACTGCGGTGATCGGGCCGAATGCCAGCGTCGTACATCCCAAGATCAGCCAGGAAGTTCATCACGAAGCGGAGCTAGCCGTCGTGATCAGCCGGCCGGCCCGCAACGTGAAGGCCGAGGACGCTTCCCAGTACGTGTTCGGTTACACGGCGGCGAACGACGTGACGGCGCGAGACCTTCAGGCAAAGGACGGTCAATGGACCAGGGCAAAGGGTTTCGACACGTTCTGCCCCCTGGGGCCTGCGATCGAGACTGAGTTGGATCCCCTGGAGCGGCTTGCCGTCATCTGCAGGGTCAACGGTGATGTCCGGCAGGCTGGATTCACGTCTGACATGGTCTTCGGCGTGGCCGAGATCCTCGAGTACGTGACTGCTTTCACAACTCTCCTGCCCGGGGATGTGGTTTTGACCGGCACGCCGTCTGGCGTCGGCAAGGTCGAGCCGGGAGACCTGATGGAAGTCGAGGTCGACGGTATCGGTGTGTTGAGCAACCGGGTGGTGGCTTCGTGACTGTCCGTGTCCGCATGGCGCCCGGCCCTACGGGCAATCTCCACGTTGGCACCGCGCGAGCAGCCTTGTTCAACTGGCTCTACGCGCGGCACAACGGTGGCACCTTCATCATGAGGGTCGACGACACCGACCGGGAGCGCTCGAGCCGGGAGTTCGAGGAGGAGATTCTCGAGTCGGTCAGATGGCTGGGCCTGGACTGGGACGAGGGGGTCGGCGTGGGTGGCCCGCATGTCAACTACCGCCAGTCCGAGCGGTTCGACCGCTATCGGGATGTGGCCGAGAGCCTGGTCGCCTCGGGTCACGCCTATTACGACGACAGGCCCGCCAACCTGCTCGA
>JAWWBL010000152.1:0-3452 GCA_033720975.1 Acidimicrobiia bacterium
CGAATGCGGGGTGTGTGGACCAACCGGGCTCAAAGAGGCATCTATCGCGGCGCCGGCAGGCCGGAGGCGACTCAGACGAGGGAGCGTGTGATCGAGGCAGTCGCAGCGGCAACCGGCATCGACCCGGCCGACGTGAGGCGCCGCAATTTCATCCCGTCCGATGAGTTCCCATATCACTCCTCGGGCGGCCCCGATATGCGTGGGTACAAGTACGACACGGGTGAGTACGAGAAGACGCTCGGCAAGCTCTTGGAGGTCGCCGACTATTCGGGACTCCGAGAAGAGCAGGCCGCCGCCCGCGATCAGGGCAGGATCGTCGGAGTCGGTCTCGCCGCATATGTCGAGGTGTGTGGTTTCGAGAGCTGGGGTGCAGCCCGGGCCCAGGTGCACGCCGATGGGTCGGTGACCGTGTACGTGGAGACCCTCGACCAGGGTCAAGGCCACCGGACCTCGTATGCCCAGCTCGTGGCTTCCGAGCTAGGGCTGGACCTTTCCCAGGTACGGATCGAGCAGGGGGATAGCGCTACGTCCCCCTACGGATGGGGCACGTCTGGCTCGAGATCGATCGCGCAAGGGGGGTCAGCGAGCTACGCCGTGGCTCAGCGGGTGGCGAAGAAGGCACGCCGGATAGCGGCCCACCTTTTGGAGGCTGCCTCGGAGGACATCGTCCTGGCCGGTGGCAAGGCATCGGTTGCCGGTACGGACGTAGGCATTCCGTGGCACGAAGTCGTGTCGGCTGCAAACCGCGGCAATGTCCCCGAAGGGTTGACCCCTGGATTGGACGAGGAGATCCACCTCAAGTCGGGTGGGCTCAATTTCCCCTACGGGATGCACCTGGCGGTCGTGGAGATCGATCCAGACACCGGTTCGGTGACTTTGGATCGCATGTGGGCGGTCGACGATGCTGGCAACATCATCAATCCGATGCTCGCTGATGGCCAGCGCCACGGCGGCCTGGCACAGGGGATCGGTCAGGCTCTCTGGGAGAAGGCCGCGTATGACGAGGACGGGAACTTGGTCACGTCGTCCTTCATGGACTACCTGATCCCGACTGCGGCATCACTCCCGCTGTTTCAACTTGCCGGCACGGTCACGACAACACCCACCAACCCCCTTGGCGCAAAGGGGATAGGGGAGGCAGGGGCGATTGGATCGACGCCGGCGGTGGTCAACGCCGTTTCCGACGCGTTAGGCGGTGCCGAGGTCCAAATCCCTATCACCCCGGAACAGGTCTGGCGGATCCTCCGCGCATCGTCCCCAACGCAAACCTCAGGTAGGTAGCGCCCTATACGGACGCTACCTACCTGAGGTTTGCGTTCCGAGAGGCGGATGCCGGGGCGGTGGCCCTAACTACTGGGAGTCGATCAGGGCCAGTCGTTCGATCAGGTCCACGACCCGGTTGGAATAGCCCCACTCGTTGTCATACCAGGCGAGGACTTTGACCAGGTTCCCCCCGAGCACATGAGTCGAGCCAGCGTCGAATACCGATGAGTGGGGGTTCCCAATCACGTCTGTGGAGACGATCGGGACTTCCGTGTACTCGACAATTCCCTTGAGCTCCCCTTCCGCTGCCTTGCGGACCGCAGCGTTGACCTCTTCTGGCGTCACGTCCCGCTCCAGTTCGACGACGAGATCGACAGTCGACCCGTCGGGAACGGGGACTCGCATGGCCATTCCGTCCAGCTTGCCGGCCAGCTCGGGAAGGACCTGTCCGACCGCCTTGGCTGCTCCGGTCGTCGTCGGGATGATGTTTTCAGTGGCTGCTCGGCTCCGTCTGAGGTCTTTGTGGGGCACGTCGGCCAGGCGTTGGTCGTTGGTGTAGGCGTGGACCGTTGTCATGGTGCCGCGTTTGATGCCGAACTCATCGTCGAGGACCTTTGCCAGGGGAGCGAGGCAGTTGGTCGTGCAGGACGCATTGGAAACGATCCGATCATCGTCACCCAGCTCATCGTCGTTGACACCGAGGACCACGGTCTCGTCGATCTCGTCCTTCGAGGGTACGGTGAGAATCACCCGCTTCGCGCCCGCCTCGAGGTGCTTCTCCAGTGATGCACGGTCCCGAAAGACACCGGTGGCCTCGACGACCACGTCTACCCCTAGCTCTGACCATGGGAGTTGGGCAGGGTCACGCTCCATGAGCATTGCTACTTCGTGATCGCCGACAGTCATGACGCCGTCGTCCACGTGTACTTCCTGTTCGAATCGTCCCATCACAGAGTCGTACTCGAGGAGGTAGGCGAGGATGTCGTCGTCTGAGAGATCGTTGATCGCGACTACTTCGATGCCGGACTCGGGCCGTGAGGTGATGATTCTGAACACGGCTCTTCCAATCCTGCCGAACCCGTTGATCGCCACCCGAGTCACGCCGCCGCTCCTTCCAACTGGGCTGCCATCCTTTCGGCGGTCTCCACAGCCCGGTGGGAGTAGCCCCAGCCGTTGTTGAACCACGTGATTGTCTTGAGCAAGGTCTCGGCCGTCACCATCGTGGCAAGGCTGTCGAAGAGGCCGGATCGAGAGTCGAGCTTCACGTCCGAGGAGACGATCGGATCCTCGACGTAGCCAAGGATCCCTCGGTAGAGGTTCGCGGCGGCGGCCCGGATCGCTGAATTCACCTCCGTGGTCGTGGCCGGCTTCTCCAGCTCGGTGACCATGTCGACCGTTGACCCGTCGTTGACGGGGACCATGAGCGCGCTGACAGCCAACTTTCCGGCGAGCTGAGGCAGGACCTGGGTGATGATCTCGGCGGAGTTGGTGTCGGTTGGGATGATGTTCTCGGCTGCGGCCCTGCTGGTCCGGAACGAGTCGGTAGGGACGTCGGCGAGCCGTCCCGTGTTGGTCATTGCCTTCACCACCGTGAGGTAGGCGTTCTGGATTCCGAAAGTCTCGTGCAGCGTCTTCAGGACCGGGGCGATCGCGTTGGAGGTGTTCGAGCCGAGGGCCACAACTTCGGGCTCCTGGTCGAGCAAGTCGTTGTTGACGCCCGAGAGAAGCAGTGGGATTTCGCCGGGGGTATCTGGGCTCGAGGTCAAGATCACCTTGGCCGCACCATTGTCGAGGTGGCCCCGAATCGAGTCCAGATCGCGGTACTGGCTGGTCGTCTCGAGGACGATGTCCACCCCGGCGTCGGACCATCGAGTGTCGGCAGGCGTCCGAGCGTCGCCGAACAAGACCTTCCTGGTGTCGTAGTTGCACACCCCATCGGCATAGGTGATGTCTCCGGGGAAGCGACCGTAGATGGAGTCGTACTTGAGGAGATAGGTGAGCCCCTCACGGTCGGCAATGTCGTTGATGGCGACGATGTGCATGTCGTCCCGACCGTGGAGCAGCCTGAAGACGTTTCTGCCGATACGCCCAAATCCCATGATCCCGAGTCGAGTGGTCATTTCCTCATTCCTGGCCCGTCATCAACGGTAGCCCGCCAAGGGGCTATTCCCGGAGGCAGCTGCCCGGTA
>JAWWBL010000153.1:0-3442 GCA_033720975.1 Acidimicrobiia bacterium
GGCTCGGCATCACGCTCGGGGAGCACCCAATCTCGCCATCCGGGATCGCCGAACGACATCATCCCGAGACAGATCTGGGAGACCTTCAAGCCCGCGTCTCCCAGTGTCACATACTCCATATGGCCTTTCTCGTCAGATTGACAAGGTTAGGTCCGCACCAAACGAGGACGGGCCGGCTACGCCGGCCCGTCCTCTGCATGTTCCCCCGGAATCTCGCGGTCAGTCGCCCTTGTTTTTCCCTGGGGCGTTCGCCGAATTTCCTCGTTCTCCCTTTTCGGGCTTCTCGTTCGGCTTCTTGCAGTCGACCTCGATGCCCTCGCCAAAGTTGAGCTCGCCTTCGGTGGCCGGCTCGGTGTCGACCACCTCATTGGTCTTGAGCATCGTGTCGTCGGACTTCTTTCCGACGTCCATCTTGGCGAGCTCACGCACCACGCAACCGCCGCCCTTCATGTCGAGAAGGTTCTTGGCGTTCCTCACGAATTGGCCGTGGTTCCACTGCCCCTGGGGACCAGCGAACGAGGTGTACCACGAACCGCAATGGCCTTCTGGGCCGGCGTAAGGAGTGGTGCCCGTCTCGGCCGCGTAGTCATCCCCCACGTAGTGCTCATCCCGGGCGTCGAACTCCCAATCGCTCCCTTCGGACTGAAGTGTCTCGACGCCGCCCAGGCCGTCGAGGAGCTCGCCATATTCGGCCGAGAGTGGGTCGCCGCCATTGTGGAAGTCACACTCCCACGGTGTGTCGTTGTCACCAAAGTTGATCGCAACGATGCCATTCTCTGAGTCGACTCCGATGTTGAGGACCGCGTCCTCGTCCTGAGGCTCGTGTTCAGCGAAGGCGGCAGAAGAAATGGCCATTAGCGCAGCAACTACGACGGCCACGACGGAGGTCCGATTGCGTCTCAACATTTGATCCTTTCAACAACCAGCCCCACCCAGATCCTAAGTGACCACTCTCCGTAGTCAAGATCGTGGTATAGGCCTCTAGTCCCCAATCGCGCCGTCGAGTAGCGTTCCCGGCCATGGGTTCTCAACAGCCTCTCGAGATGATCCTGGTGAGGCAGCTTTCCAAGCATTTGGCCATACCGGTCTGGATTCTCGAGGCGACGGGAGAGCTGGCGTTCTACAACGAGCCTGCCGAAGTTGTCCTCGGCGTTGAGTTTGCCGACCTGGGCCCCCTGGTCTCGGTTGACATCTCGGAGATGTTCGAGATCACCGAGGTGGATGGCGAGCCGGTCCCCGAAGACGAGCTCCCGATCATGGTTGCTTTGACTACGAACAGGCCATCCTCCCGCAAGGTCAGATTTCGCGCCAAAGACGGAATCTGGAAGCTGGTGGAAGTTATCGCCATGCCCATCGTCGGTCAGGGTGATCGCTGCCTCGGGGTGATGGCAACCTTCTGGGAGCTCGATGAATGAGGGCGACTCTCAGGGGTACCCGTGGATCCATCGCCCGTGCCGGGCCAAAGACCGTTGACTACGGCGGTGACACCGCGTCGGTAGAGCTGAGGACCGATGACGGAAGACTGATCATCCTCGACGCAGGCAGTGGAATCCGTTCCGTAGAGATCGAGGATCAGGACACGGACCGGATCGACATCCTGCTCACCCATCTACACATGGACCACGTCCAAGGGCTGCCGTTCTTTGCACCTGTGCTCTCCCCAGATTATGAGGTGCATGTCTGGGGACCTGCCCCCATTCTTCACACCTTGAGAAAGGACCTCTCCAAGTACCTGTCCCCCCCTCTGTTCCCGGTCAGCGTCAGAGACATGCCGAACACGGTGTTCCACGATCTGCACCCTTGCGATTTCGCCCTTGGATCGGTGAAGATCAGCACGGAGCTGATATGTCATCCCGGGATGACGCTTGGCTTTCGGTTCGAGGAGAACGGATCGTCCTTCGCATATTTGCCCGACCATGAGCCCGCGTTTGGTGCCGTTGAATTCCCGGACGATCCCGTCTGGACTTCGGGTTTCGATCTGAGCAACGGTGTCGATGTTCTGATTCACGACTCCCAGTACACCGACTCTGAGTATGAGGACCGCGTGGGCTGGGGACACACATCGTTCTCGCAGCTGTCGGCATTCGCCGAGATGGCAGGAGTGTCGAGACTCGTCACCTTCCATCACGACCCGAGTCACGATGACGAGATGCTCGACACCGCCCATGAGGAGCTGGATGTAAGGGCGAACGGCTACGAGGTGGTCGCGGGCAAGGCAGGGCTGGTGATCAGCTGGTAGATCCTTCCCCGCCGCGACCCTACGTGTGCGCGTGCCGGGGGATCCGAGGTCGCCTCGAGAAAGGGCTTAGCGGTCGACGATGGTGACGTCAGAGCCGCTGTCCGCCTGGGCGCGGTTGGCGGACTCGGTGATGATCAACGTCAATACGAGGCCCACAACACCGACGATCATCAGAATCAGGCCAATGGTGTCGATGCTGAAGCCTTCGGCCTCGACATTCACCGCGAAGTAGAGGATCGCTCCCAGTGCAACCAGGAACAAGCTTCCGCTGATGCCTTCGGTTCTCATCGTTTCTCCTTCAGTCGGTCAGCCTCCCAATTACCCGGCGGCCGGCAATGCCAAACGATTCGGAGGTCACCGGCTGGGCAATCAGCTCGGCCGCCGCGTCTAAGCAGTCGCCGACGCCTTGTCGGCGGCGAGAACCTCGCCAGTAGCCTCCAAGGCGTCCAGGGCAGCGTCGACCTCGTCGCTGGCGCCGGCGGTCGACAACTCGCCGTCGATGTCCGCGAGGTGGGCTCTGATGAACCATTGGTTGAGTTCCAGAACCCTGATTTGGCCGACGAGCACGTCGCCACTTACCGGGTCGAGTCTCTCGATCTGGTCCAGTGACTCACGGTGGCCGCCAATCACTCCTGCATACGCCTTCTCGAGAGCGCCAAGGTGCGCCGTCGCCGGCGCTCTGCCTAGGGCATAGTCCTCGTCACTAGAGCGATAACGCGAGATCAGGTCGGGTAGTCCGGCTGCCACGCCTCCGAGGGTCGTGATGCGCTCAGCCATCTCGTCCACCAGGGTGCTGACCGCGGCTGCCTGCTCATCCATGAGCTTGTGCAAACTCATGAACCCTGGGCCCACGACGTTCCAATGAACGTGTTTGAGAGTCAGCGAGAGGTCGATCAGTGATGCAAGTCGCCTCTGTAGGGCCTCGGTGATCGCAGTCGCGGCGTCCGGGCTCAGCCCGGGAGGAGCAAATTGGTTCGTCTTCACCTGGGTCACCCGCTTGTGACTTCCCAGTAGGGATCCGATCCGTAATGGCTGTAAACCCCCGAAAGCCAGGCGCGATCCGTTGGAGACGGCCAGTTGTCCTTGTCGAATCCAGGCGCATTCTCGAGAACTTCCTCGGCCACATTGACTATGACTTCTTTGTTCTCGGTGTCCACGGTCAACATGTCCCAAGGGATGGCGAAGTACTTGTCTCCCAAGCCC
>JAWWBL010000154.1:0-3385 GCA_033720975.1 Acidimicrobiia bacterium
AGGAGCTCATCTCGAGTCCTCGAGGCTGAGGCAATGATCGGTGTCATCACCGGGTTCATTTCCGAGGTCCGCAAGGCCGGAGTCCCGGTGTCCATGGTCGAAACAATCGACGCCATGCGGGCGGTCGAGGTCATCGATATCGGGGATCGTGGAGCGTTGAGGGAGACCTTGCGGGCGACGATGGTGAAAAACCTCCGCCATGAACGTGCTTTCGACACGGCCTTCGACGTATATTTCTCAACAGTCCCATCACCTTCAGAAGAGTCCGCTGACGAGCCTCCTGCCGAGTCGGAGGCCGAGTCGACGCTCTCGGCTGGTGGGTCCGGTGGGGCAGATTTCGACCTCGGCGGTCTCCTCGAGTCTCTTCTCTCGGCGTTGTCCAACATGGACGGTGAGGGGATCCGAAGGGCCGCACGGGAGGCTGTAGAGCACCTGGCTGGAATGGAGCCGGGTAGACCGGTGGGCGGTACCTACTACCTGTATCGGACCATGCGGCGCCTCGACTTGGGCGAGATCGAAGCCAGGCTCATGGAAGCGCTTGTAGACGGAGCCGACCTCTCAGAGTTGGAGAAGCGGCTTCTGCGCGAGGAGGTCGAGCACAGGCTCGAGATGCTGAGAGCCGAGATCTCCGAAGAGATCAGGCGCCGGCTCGTCGCGGACCGGGGGAGAGAGGCGGTGGCCAAGACGCTTCGCCGGCCGCTGGTTGAGGACGTGGACTTGATGCATGCCACCGCATCCGAGCTGGCTCAAATGGAGGCAGCCATCGGTCCCTTGACGAGAAAGCTCGCCGCACGTCTGGCCCAGCGCCGTCGACGCCGGGAGGGAAGGCTCGACTTTCGGCGCACCGTGAGACGTTCGTTGAGCACCGGGGGTGTGCCTGCGGATCCGCAATTTCGCCATCCCAGGCCGCATCGTCCCGAGGTCTGGCTCCTCTGTGACATTTCGGGTTCCATGGCCACGTTCTCACGGTTCACTCTCCAATTCACCCACGCGATGTCGAGCCACTTCGCCCGGCTGAGAACCTTCGCTTTCATCGACACCGTGGACGAAGTGACCGAATACTTCGGGCCAGGTGTGGATTTCGGTTCGGCGGTGGCTCGCATAACCACCGAGGCCGAGGTGGTCTGGCTCGACGGCCACTCGGACTATGGCAATTCGCTCGAGACATTCTTCAACAGATATGGCAAGCAGCTGACGCCCAGGACGACTGTGATCATCACCGGAGACGCCAGGAACAATTACCGGCCGCCACGGGCTGGCGTTCTCAGCGACATCGCGAAGGCTTCGCGAGCAGTGGTCTGGCTCAACCCGGAGCCGACGCCATACTGGGACACAGGTGATTCGGCCATGTCTGACTACGCCGCGCACACCACCTCGGTCCACGAAGTCCGCACACTGCGACAACTCGAGCAATTCGTCGAGCAATTGGCACTTCCGGGTCGGAAGACCTATCCGGCTGCCTAAACCAAACGGGACGCACTGCCGATGAGTAGGTAGGCCCACCGAGGGCCATTGAGCAGGAAGTATCAATGGGTTCAAGAATTTTGGTTGTTGAAGACTCCGCGGTCATCCGGCGGCTGATCGAGGTCTGCCTACGCGCGGCTGATTTGGAGATCGTGGCACGCGAGGACGGGCGAGCGGGTCTTCAAGCCGTAGGATCCGAGTCTCCAGACCTTGTTGTCCTGGACATCGGGCTCCCCGGAATGGACGGATGGGAGGTCCTTGATCGCATCAGACGCGACGAGACGACCTCGAACCTCCCGGTCGTCGTGCTCACCGCTCATGCCGAGGAGGAGTCGAGGCGGAGGGCGAGCGAGTTCGGCGCTGATGCGTTCGTGACCAAACCATTCCAACCAAACGACTTTCGCACGACGGTCCTGTCACTGCTCGAGTGAGGCCAAACGCCGACGACAGGTAATCTGCCGCCGGTGACCACCGATTCCGCCATCCCGTCCTTTATCGGCGCGCCCGTTCAGAGACGGGAGGATCCTTCCCTCATCACTGGGACGGCGCGGTATGTGGACGACATCTCTCCCAAAGGAACCCTTCATCTCGAAGTAGTTCGGTCCCCGTTTGCCCACGCGCGGATCACGGAGATCGATGTCGAGGCGGCTGGTGAGGCCCCTGGTGTGTGGGCGATCCTGACTCCGGACGACGTGGCCGACGTATCCATGCCTCCGACTCCGAACCCGCGCCGCAATGTTCCACGCCGGTTTCCCCTGGTCCAGGCCACCGCGCTGATGCCTGGGGATCCGGTCGTGGCCGTTGTCGCCGAAACGAAGGAGCAGGCCCGCGACGCGGCAGATCTGGTGTTCGTCGACTACGAGCCGCTCGATGTGGTGGGTGATGTCCAA
This sequence comes from Acidimicrobiia bacterium, assembly GCA_033720975.1. Lineage (GTDB taxonomy): Bacteria > Actinomycetota > Acidimicrobiia > Spongiisociales > ZC4RG35 > JAWWBL01. Next base: position 2,355 of record JAWWBL010000154.1, read on the forward strand.
GAGGCGATTTCTGCACCTCCCATTCACGACGGGTTCGAATCCAATGTCGCTTACGACAGGTCGGCCGGCGATCGGGAAAGCTTTGACTTGCTCCCCGGTTCAGTGCGTCTCTCCGGAGTCGTCGAGCACCCCAGGGTGGTGCCGGCTCCAATGGAGAACCGTGTCGTGCTTGCCGAGTGGAAAGAAGACGGCCTTACGGTTTATCTGTCCTCTCAGGCACCCCAGCTGATGCAGGAGCAACTCGCGTCCGACCTCGGGCTGGCTCAGACCCAGGTGCGCGTGATCACCCCCTTCGTGGGTGGTGGGTTCGGCTGCAAGTTCGATCTGGCCGAGGAGGACTATCTCGTGGTCCACGCGGCACGGGTCACGGGACGCCCCGTCAAGTGGGCAGAGTCGAGACGCGAGCACATGCTCACCATCGGCCACGGGCGGGCCCAGCGTCACCATTGGGAGGTAGTCGCCGACGAAGACGGGTCGATTGAAGGGCTCTGGGTGGACAGCCTGGTCGATCTCGGATGTCGCCACCGATATCTGTCGTTCATGGAGATCACACCTCGGATGGGAACCGGCAATTACGTGATTCCCGTCTACGGGTGGCGAATGCGGGGTGTGTGGACCAACCGGGCTCCAAGAGGCATCTATCGCGGCGCCGGCAGGCCGGAGGCGACTCTGACTATGGAGCGTGTGATCGAGGCAGTCGCAGCGGCAACCGGTATCGACCCGGCCGACGTGAGGCGCCGCAATTTCATCCCGTCCGATGAGTTCCCCTATCACTCCTCGGGCGGCCCCGATATGCGTGGGTACAAGTACGACACGGGTGAGTACGAGAAGACGCTCGACAAGCTCTTGGAGGTCGCCGACTACTCAGGACTCCGAGAAGGGCAGGCCGCCGCCCGGGAGCAGGGCAGGATCGTCGGAATCGGTCTCGCCGCATATGTCGAGGTGTGTGGTTTCGAGAGCTGGGGTGCAGCCCGGGCCCAGGTGCACGCCGATGGGTCGGTGACCGTGTACGTGGAGACCCTCGACCAGGG
>JAWWBL010000155.1:0-3357 GCA_033720975.1 Acidimicrobiia bacterium
AGGAGCGGGGGTTGGACGATCTACCTGGCACTCATCGAGGCAGTCTTCCTCGTCTCCTTCATCGTTGCGGCAGTGAACATCCTGGAGTGGGCCTTGCAGAGCAGAGTCAGGCCGCATTGGACCGACGCTGTCGTGTTCGGAGCCGTCCTCGCCTTTCACGAACGAGCCGCCACGAGAACACCACCCGGCTCAGCGGAGGCTGAGTTACCACGGGTGCTGGGGTCGGCAATAAGCATGATCACGCTCGCAATCGGTCTCGGGGGCGTCCTGCTCTGGATCTTCGAGAGGCTCTATGCGACGCTTTCCCCACTGGTGACGGGAGGGGATCTGGCCACTCCCGTCGCGCTCGTGGTCGTTGGCGCCCCGATCTGGTGGTACCGCTGGCTCCGCGCCTGGGGCGAAGAACGGTCAGCGGCCAGAAAGGCTTGGCTGGCCGCTGCCTCGGTGGTGGGACTGGCCACCTCGATCGGCGCTCTCGTCGTCATCGTTTCCCAAACAGCCGTGTACCTGTTTGGCGACGCGGCCCCAGCCGGCCGACACTTCCAGTTCGTGCCCGCTGCGGTCGCGGTGGGAATCCTGGCCCTCCTGGTCTGGAGCCACCACGTGGCGAGGGTTGGCCCGGAAAGAGACGACGTTCGCCGCGGGTACGAGTATTCCCTCGCGGCGATCGGCCTGGGATCCGCAATCGGGTTCGCCACGGTGCTCGCGGAAGCCGCCTTCAGTGGTGGCCGGCTCGTCGGACCAGGCCCGGAGTCGGTCGTCACGACGGCTATCGCTCTGATAGCGGCAGCTTTGCTCTGGTGGGTCTTTTGGTCTCGGGCCGCGGGCGCACCGCGCGAGACGGAGGCCAAGGCAGGCGCCCGACGGGCTTACCTCCTCGGTGGAGGAGTCATCGCCGGGTTGACCGCTGCCGGGGCCCTCATCGCCACTCTGGTGGAGTTGTTCCAGAGGCTCCTTGGCTCGGGAGGCGGCGGCTCGATCGTGATCCCAGTGTCCCTCTTCGTCTTCTCCGGTCTAGCCACCTGGCACCTTCTGCGCACCAACACGGTTGACCGGGCACTAATCGCCGACGAGGAGATAGTCACGCCGTTCCGCGTGACAGTGATCTGCTCCGACGTCGGACCCCTGCAACATGCCTTACCTTCGGTGGCCGAAGTTCATGTGATTCTCAGAAGCGATGGAATCGGGGTCGTCGACTCAGCCATGGCCGATGACATCACGGCTTCCGTTCTCGGCAAGGATTCGGTGGTCTGGGTCGACGAGGACGGGTTCAGGGTCGCCCCGGCTCGCTGAGCCCTATCGGAATCAGAATCAATGATCACCTGGCTTGCCCACAGACTGCTCACGCTGTTCGGTTGGAGGTTCGAGGGCACTCTGCCGGACGAGCCCAAGTTCATCGTCGCTGGGGCCCCACACACCACGAACTGGGACTTCATCCTCTTTCTCGCTGCATTGCGTCACTACGACATGAAGGTCACCTACCTGGCCAAGCACAGCTTGTTTCGCTGGCCATTCCGCTACTTCTTCGCAGCCTTCGGCGGAATCCCGGTGGACCGGTCACGGCCCGGAGGCGTCGTCGCCCAGGTCAGAGATGCATTCGACGACCGAGACGAGATGATCCTCGTCGTGGCTCCGGAGGGAACGCGAGGACGAACCGACTTCTGGAGGTCCGGCTTCATCAAGATCGCCGAGGGAGTGGGGGTTCCCGTCGTGTTCGCGGCGATTGACTACCCCACCAAGACCGTGAGGCTCTCGGGCCCCGTGGCATACCGGGGAGACCTAGGAGAATTCATGGGCCAGGCGCGCGATTTCTTCGGGCGCTCTCAAGGTCTTCGCCCAGCCAACGGTGGGCCGGTGCGAGTTCGAGAAGAACGGGCCCGGTGATCACTCCCTCTCGGCCAGGCGCCTGAAATCGTCGCCGAGACCCCGCGGCCCGTTGCCATAACGCACCGACTCCCTCCCGAAACGCCTGCGGATCTCATCCACCTTCTCGTCAACTCGACGCCGAGAGCGATCGGCCCTGCTCCCCGATCGAAGGATGTGGCCGTCGTCCAAACCAAGTTCCAATTGCACACTCGTGCTGTCCGTCAGGTTGGACACAGAGAGGCCGATCAGCGTCACATGGTCGCCGTTGTCCGCAAGGGCGCGGTCCAGGAGCTCTACGCCCAGTGCGGCGAGTGCGGCAGTAGAAGCGGTCGGTGCAGGCAGGGTGTGGCTCCTTGTGGCGAGCCTCGGCCCGGCAAAGCGGGCCCGTACCGTGATCGTGGCTCCGCTTCGGCCCTTGGCCCGGAGACGACGCCCCACCCGATCTGCGAGCCCTTGGACGACAGATCTCATCTCATCACGATCACTAAGACCGCGGCCAAGTGCTTGCTGGCTTCCGACGCTTCCCGATCGTCTTCCGCCCCGCACGGGTCGCGGATCGTGATTCCAGGCGAGAGATCCCAAGGTGCGTGCGCCAGCCTGTCCGAGATATGGGCTCATCGACTTGGGCTTCAGAGCTGCCAGCTCACCTATCGTCCGAATCCCTAGTCGGTGGAGCTTCTGGGCTGTCACTCGCCCCACCCCCCATAGAGCCTCTACCGGCAGCGGGTGGAGGAACTGGAGCTCGCGGCCGAGCGGGACTACAAGCATGCCATCGGGCTTGGCTCGCGCCGATGCGATCTTGGCCAGGAACTTCGTGGAGGCGACACCGACCGACAATGGGAGCCCCAGCTCTTCCCTCACCCTCTTCCTGAGCGTCCGCGCGATTTTCGAAGGCGCACCGAGCAGATGGGTGGTGCTCCTGACGTCGAGAAATGCCTCATCCACCGAAAGCTGCTCGACGACCGGCGTCGCGTCTTCGAAGATCTCCATCACCTGCAAAGACAGCTCCAAATAGACATCGAAGTGCCCTCGGACCACCACGGCCGTCGGGCAGAGCTCGAGAGCCGCGCGGGCGGGCATGGGAGCACGCACCCCAAATGCCCTTGCCTCGTAGGACGCGGCGACCACGACGCCACCGCCGACCAGGACCGGGCGGCCCTTCAGCGAAGGGTCCAGTTTCTGCTCGACGCTGGCGTAGAAGGCGTCCAAGTCGGCATGCAGGATCGTGGGCTCCACGCTTCGATCCTGCCGTGTCGGTGGGACACGTTTCGGCGATCAGGCGTCAAGAAATCGACTGCGCCTTCCGATGCTTTAGTCATGTATCGGCAATGGCTATTGACCGCACTCGCTCTAGCTGCCAGCTTGGGCGCATACACGGTGATGGATTGCGCGTACTTCACCTTCACCTGGTCCCTCGACGGCGCAGGGCCGATGGTCTGTCAGGGGACGATGACGGATGGAGCTTTGCCGGGAGCCGGAACCGCCTTCTGG
>JAWWBL010000156.1:0-3344 GCA_033720975.1 Acidimicrobiia bacterium
ACCTCCTCGGACGCCAACTCGTCCTTCGGGATCCCCCGTAGAGCCGAAGCAATATCAGCAACGGCGTCGGCGAACCGCGGATCCTTCAGATCCAGGTTCTCCTCGTCTTTGGCAAACCGGAGATCAACCCAACGCGGCTCCTCGGAAAACACCCCACGAAGCTGATCAGGAACCGCAGAACCAGAGACATCAGAACCCTCCCAGTCGAAAGTGCCGTCCGTGAGAACCGGGAGGATCCGAGACGGATCCTGATGAGACTTCCAGTATTCGACCTCCTGGTTCACCCACGGAGATTCAGCAGCATCCGGGCTGAGAAGGAGAACAAACCATTCCGAAGAGTCCAACGCCTCGGTTATCGACGACCACAAATGAGGGTTGGCCGACAACGATGTCTCATCCCGGAAGATCCGCAGCGCACGACGCTGCCACCACGGTTTGGCAAACCGTTGCAACCCAGCCTGTAGGCGAGGCGCCAACAACCCATCAGCAGCATGGGAATACGAGACAAACCCGTCGTAGCTCAACTCAGCTCCATCTCATCCCCCAACCTGTCAGCCGGGCCTTACATCTCGCTTGCAAGGTGCGCCGCCCTCCTCAGGGCGAACAGAGGAAGCGATCCGTATCCCTTGGCCGTGGGGAGGGTCCCCACGTACTGGGTTTCCAAAGCGCCGTTCCCCTCCAAGACCGCCAGCGCGGCGAACGGGTAGGTGGTGTAGATCTCACCCTCCGGGGTCCGCGGCTCGATCCTGGCCGCCTGGGTGACTCCCGCTCCGAAGAACACCCTCTCCCCCGAAATGGCATCCTCGCTGTCGAAGACCGGCGTCGCATGGGCGGCGACTCTCATGCTTCGCAGCGAGGTCAGCCCCATGTGCTCGAAGTCCATATCGCGCACCGCTTCCTGCATGGCCAGCGCCACCTCGGCTGCTGCGCCGATGTCGTCGATGACTATGTAGACCCCGTCGCCCCAGGTGCGGCTGGAGAGAATTCGTTCCCGGAAAGGCTCGATGCCCCGGGCCAGTCCACCCATCACCTTGTCCTGAAAGATCAACAGCTGAGCGTCAGAGAGAGTGGAAAAGCCTGCGAAATCCCCGAACACGATCCCTCGAACTTGACGGACCGGCTCGCTCGAGCCGTTGTCGGGCTTCTGCTCAGCGGGTTGCACGGCGATGACTTCTGAGCGCTGGCCTGCCGTCCTCCACCGCCCGACGTCGACGGCGGTCCCCGCGAGACCATCTGTCTCGACTCCGTCCCAGACCGCCACCTGAATGGCCTCAGACTCGACGTCCTTGGCCTTCATCAAGGCCCTGCCCATGGCGATGCGGGAGCAGAAGTCGAACAGGATCGGATCGTTGAGGTACTCCCCCGGGGTTGCCACCCGCACAATCGCCTCGCCAAGACACCGTTCGAAGCGGTCGACCCATCCATGGCCGGCGGGAGCAACCGACGTACGAACGAACTCCTCACGATCGAAGGGGAGGATGATGTGCAACTCTGCCCCCCGATCCAACAACGCTTCCGCGGCGAGGATGTCTGCACCCGCTGCAAGCGATCCGTAACCAAAGCCCACATCGTGCTTGGCAAAAACCTTCGTGAACTCGGCGGCCACCCTTGCTTCCTCCTCGGCCGGGAATCGGCCACTGAGACCCTCGGGAAGAATTCGGTGGCCGCAGAAGTGGACGACATTGGGATTGGCGATAGGACTCAGAACGGCCGGATCACACCCGGTGAGACCGCACACGATCTTGAGCTGATGAAGCGTCACCGATCGACCAGCAAAGTTTCCCTTGCTGGCCTCGCCGGCGCGGGCAAGGGCGTCCATCGCCCGATCGATATCGCCTATGACGAGTGCGGCTTCAGCCTCCGTCGCCGCTCCCCAATACCGGTCGTCGCCACGGAGTTGAGCGGTATCGCCCAGGGCTGACAACGCTTCCTTTGCGGCCGCCCGAGCACGTTCCTCCTCCCCGGCAACCAGCCACATGGTTGCGGCATTCACCGCCAGATACGACTCCTCGTGGCTCGAGAACGCAGACTCGTAGCCCTGGGCGCTTCGCCGCGCCCAGCCGGCCCGATCGTCGAGACCTCCGGCCAAAGCCATCTCCTTGTCGAGCGTCGGACCCAATGCGGCGATGTCCATTGCAAGTCGCGGTGCGACCGTCTTCAAGTCGATCGAGGCCAGACCGAGACCCTCATATCGCCTCCGCGCCTGTTCGATGGCACCCGACCTCCTCAGCGCCAGCACCGCGAGCCAGCGGATTTCGGGGTCAACGACACCGCTTTCGATCACCCCCATCGCCTGGTCATACGCCTCGAGATACTGGGTGTCTCGGATCAGTTGCCGAATCGTCTCCGATGGCTGGGCGATCTCATGATCGCTCGCCCGCTGCGCCCCCAACCGGGAGCGGAAACTGTCGGCGTTGTGCACAGACACGGTGGTGGGCTCCGCCGCCCTGACTGTGGCGGTCCTCCCGGTGCGCAGAAGGGACGCCAGCTCGCCGAAATAGTGGCCCGGACCCAGGTCGGCGAGCACGATCGTGTTGCCGTCGCTGTCCTCGCGAACCACCTCGACCCTTCCTGTCTCCACCCAGTAGATCGAGTCCGCCGGCGCTCCCTCCTGGACGATCACTTCACCCGCGGCGAAGTTGACCAGTTCTGGGTCCTCGGCCCAATCTTCCTCACCGGCCTCGATTGACTCGATCAGGGCAGGATCGTGGAGGAGAATTCGCTCCTCCAGATCGGAGAGCTCGGCGGACGGCTCGATGCCCATCTCCTCCGCAAGCAGGGTCTTCAGCCTGCCGAAAGTGCGGAGCGCTTCGGCCTGCCGCCCCGAGCGATACAGGGCGAGCATGAGATGACCCCACAGCCGCTCTCGGTAGGGGTAGGCCTCGATCAGACCGCTCAACTCGCCGACCACGAGGCCGTGATTGCCCGCCGCCAATTCGGCCTCCATCAGGGACTCGACTGCAACCAGCCGTTCTTCGTCGAGTCGCTGGCTGGCGCGTTCGGCAAACTCGAACTTGCGCAGGTCCGCGAGGGCTTCGCCGCGCCATTGGGCCAGGGCGTGGCGAAGGGCTTCGGACGCTCGACGAGGATGTCCCAGCGTCAACAGTTGGCGGCCCCTCTGAGTGTGACGTCTGAAACGCTCGAGATCCGAGTTGTCCATCGGCACGCCGAGGCGATACCCGCCCGACATGGTCTCCACCGCCGATTCGTCGATGACCGAGCGAAGACGGGACACGGCGACGTGAAGCGCCGACTCCGGATCCTGAGCTTCGTCGTCGCCCCAGAGCTCGTCGACCAGCTTGTCGCTCGACACGGTCTCGGGAGCGTTCAACGCCAGCATGGCC
>JAWWBL010000157.1:0-3324 GCA_033720975.1 Acidimicrobiia bacterium
AAGATGGCCGTCGTCCTCCAGCAGATCTACATCCGATGGCTCAGGGGCCAGACCCAGGACGAGAGGTTCAGGTTCCTCGACGTCGGAGTCCAACACATGCTGAATCTTGCAGCTGCCCGGCGTGAGGACTGACCCTCGGGCGGAGGAGGCTCAGTAGTCGATGCCGCGCCGCGCCATGATCCCGGCATCGAATGCGTGTTTGATCTTCTTCATCTCGGTCACGGTGTCTGCGATGTCGACGAGCGGCTGAGGGGCGTCCCGGCCAGTGAGTATCAGATTGACGTTCTCGGGCCGTCCCGCGATGGCAGCCAGGACCTCGTCCAGGTCCACCCAGCCCCAGTTCAACGGATAGGTCACCTCGTCCAGCACGATCAGGTCATAGTCAGCCGACTCGATGAGCTCCCGCGCCTTGGACCATGCCTCACGGGCTATCGCCTCAGTCTCATCGAGATCGTCGGAGTCCCAGGTGAAACCGTCACCCAGCGCCCACCACTCGATTCCAAGCTTGCGGCCCGCTTTCTCCTCCCCGACGCTCCACTCTCCTGACTTCAGAAACTGAACCACCGCGACCTTCCACCCGCGCTCTATCGCACGGATGGCCGTTCCGAAAGCCGCGGTCGACTTTCCCTTGCCATCCCCGGTGTTGACCAGCACGAGCGAAGGGGCGCGAACGGTCCCGATGTTGGGCGCCTCGGTGGGTGGCTGCTTTGTCATCGCACCTGCCTGGTCGGTATCACCACGGGGCCGTCCTCGTCGGGCTTGACCCTTAGACCGGCACCGTAGTGAGGTATGAGAACATCCTCGTCCAACACTTCCGAAGGAGAACCCAACGCCTGAACGACACCGCCCGAAAGCAACGCGAGCCTGTCCGCATAGCGTCCCGCCAGCGTCAGGTCGTGAACTGCGGAGACCACAGTGAGCGACTGAGTCGCCCTCAAGGTGTCTACGGCATCGAGGACTTCGACAGCGTGCCCGATGTCGAGATTCGCTGTTGGCTCGTCGAGCAGTATCACGGGAGCCTCCTGTGCCAGGGCCCTGGCCATAACGACCCTCTGCGCCTCGCCACCCGAGAGTGTCGACAGCGGCCTCGATGCGAACTGCCCCAGATCCATGAGGCGCAGTGCCCTCTCAACGGCTGCGATGTCTTCTCGCCCCTCAGCCGCCAAGTAGCCAAGGTGGGGCGTCCGGCCAAGGATCACGTAGTCCGAGACCGTCATCCCATCAGGCATCGCAGGACGCTGCGGCATCCACGCTATGTCGAGACCCGGCCGGGGCAGAGAACCTGCGAGCGAGACCTCGCCGACGAAATCGACGATGCCGACCGCAGACTTGAGCATCGTTGACTTCCCCGAGCCGTTCGGGCCGATGATCCCGACCCACTCGCCGGCGGCAACCTCGAGACTCACCGGGCCGAGAACCCGGGTTGGCCCGTAACTGACCGAAACGTCGGACCACAGGATCATGAGCGTGGCCTCAGGGACCGGAGGACGGCGACGAAAAACGGCGCGCCCAGGAAGGCGGTCACCACCCCGATGGGCAGTTCCGCCGGTGCGATCAGGCTACGTGCCACCAGGTCCGATGCCATCAGGAAAGAAGCGCCGAAGAACAGACACAGCGGCACGATCACCCGGTAGCTGGAACCGAAGATCAGTCTGATCGCATGGGGGACGATGATCCCCACGAACCCGATCAGCCCGCTCACGGACACGGCGGCCGACGTCGCGAGAGTCGCGGCTACGACGACGACCCATCGCACGGTGGGAACCCTGGCGCCAAGAGCCGAGGCTTCATCGTCGCCGATGCTCAAGACGTCGAGTTGTCGCCTGCTCGCGATGATGACTGCAAGTCCCCCGACCCAGAACGGGAGAAGAGCGCTCACCTCAGACCATCCGACCGTAGTGAGCCGCCCCAATATCCAGGTGTACACCTCACGAAGAGCATCTACGTTCCGTTGGAGTAAGTAGGTCTGGACCGCTGTCGCGAAAGCGGCGACAGCAACCCCGGCAAGAATCAGAGATGTCGTGGTCCGACCCCCAACCGAACGTCCCAGCCCGTATGTCACCACCACGGAGGCGATGCCCCCGGTGAATGCGAAGCCTGCGACAGCCCAACCGTCCAACCCCACGCCAAAGGCAATCGTTGCGCCGAGACCTGCGCCGGCTGCTACGCCGAGTAGGTAGGGGTCGGCGAGAGGATTGCGGAAGACGCCCTGATAAGCAGCACCTGAAACGGCCAGGATCGAGCCCACCAACGCCCCCAACACCAGACGAGGCAGCCTGATCTCCAATAGGATGGCGCGATCGACCTCGCTCAGGCCGCTGTCGATCTCGATCAGAGGGAGCGCGTCAGTCAGAGCGCGGAGCACCGACCCATTGTCGATCAGGGCAGGTCCGCTCAACAGTGCTGCCACACCGACCACGGCCACGGAAAGAACCCCAACCGTGAGCGCGACCCATCCCGGCCGCGAAACCATCACCTGCGCGCGGGGAGAGCTCAAGCTTGGCTGCATTCCGCACCGGTCGGCCCGGCGCTCAGCCGTGAGGTCCTACCCAAAGAAAAACATCCTCCGTCTTGGAGGATGAAGAGGTCGGTGGCTTCCCTGAGCCCACGGTTCCGTCTTCATCCGAGACTTTCGCGTGGCCCGGTGAGGCAGGCGACCTGACTCGTCCCCCGAAACGGGGGCTTCACAGTTGCGGGACAGTTCCGGGATCCGACCGGATTCGCTGCCCAACGGGCGGCCCCTCTTTGCGGGGCAGGCTCCACCCTAACCGGCAGGCTCAGCCCGAGGGAGGGCGCACTCCGAGGGTCACGTTGATCGACATCTCGACACCATCGCGAATGAGGACCAGGGTGACGGTGTCGCCCGGACGATGTGCCCTCACTTGAGCGGCGAGGTCGTCGATGCCCTGGACTATCACGCCGTCGAGAGAGATGACTACGTCCTCGACCATGAGTCCGGCCTCTTCTGCCCCGGTACCGGGGTCCACCGCGGTGATGAGCGCTCCGGCGCGGTCTCCTGGGGAAAACCCGCCTCTCACACCGAGAAAAGCCGTTTCCAACGGCCGACCGGCCACTATGTCATCGACGTAGTTGATCACCGTCTCCGAAGGCAGGGCAAATCCGACCCCTTCGTTGGAACCCGACTGGGAGAAGATGGAAACATTGATTCCGACGACCTCGCCATAGCGGTTGACGAGGGCTCCACCCGAGTTGCCAGGATTGATCGCGGCGTCGGTCTGGAGCATCGAGAGGCAGAGCTCTCCGTCGGTGCAGTTGGTCCGGTCGACCGCCGAGATGATGCCGGCCGTGACTGTTGATTCGAGT
>JAWWBL010000158.1:0-3281 GCA_033720975.1 Acidimicrobiia bacterium
ATCGAGGCTGGATCCTGGCTGGAAGCCAAATCCCGCGGCCTGGTGCGCACGGAGGGCAAACACTATGTGATGAGGCCAAACGACGTGGTTCTGTTCCGGTTCAACGTTTGAGCCTCCATTATGTTGCCCCCGTGGACTCCACCTATCTCCTAGCGAGCGCCGCCGAAGCCCCCCTGAGCGAGCACGAGGTGCTGGTCTTTCTCGTCCAACTGGTACTACTCGTCGGCGTTGCCCGCGTTTTCGGCTGGCTCGCCAAGAGCGTTGGTCAACCGCCTGTAGTCGGCGAGCTGCTGGCGGGCGTGGTGCTGGGCCCCAGCATTTTCGGCCGTGTTGCGCCGACGAGCTTCGAGTGGGTGTTCGGGGAGGCGACGGTCACATCCCTCATCTTCGGCATGGCATGGCTCGGCGTGATCATGCTTCTCGTCGTCATCGGCTTCGAGACCGATCTCGGGATAATCGCTCGTTTCCGGGGTGCGGCCTTGGCGGTCGCGGCGGGGGCCCTCCTCGTTCCGATGGGATCTGTGGTGGCCGTCGCGTTCGTCGTGCCCCGCGACTTCATGGGCGAAGGTGTCGAGGAGATCGTCTTCGCCGGCTTCCTAGCGCTGGCGCTCTCAGTGGCCGCGTTGCCTGTCGTGGCGAAGATCCTTCAGGACCTCGGCTTCCTGCGCCGCAATTTCGGCCAGGTCACCCTGGCGTCGGGGATGACCATGGACGCCGTGGGCTGGCTGATCTTGGCCGCTCTCTCCGGTATTGCGCTCGACGGTTTCCAGCCCGACCGTCTCGCGGTCTCTTTTCTCGGGTTGGTCGTATTCCTCGTCCTCGGTTTCACGGTCCTGCGTTGGCTGCTCGATCGTTTGTTCAGGTTCGTGATGGCCAGCGGTTCGTCGGCCTCGGCAGCGGTTTCGATAACGCTGGTGGCCGCTCTCATTGGTGGAGCGATCACCCAGGCACTGAATCTGGAAGCGATCCTCGGGGCCTACGTCGTCGGGATCCTCGTAGCCGGCCTACGGCACCAGCTCCCGCAGGTTCGTCGGATCCTCGAGACCATTACCGCTGCCTTCTTCGCCCCCATCTTCTTCGCCTTTTCGGGACTCCGGGTCGATGTCGGCTTGCTCAACACCGGCGATGTGATCGTCTGGTCGGTGATACTGATCGCGTTGGCGATAGTGGCCAAGATCGTCGGAACACTCATCGGCGGCTACTTCGGCGGAATCCGTGGCCGGGAGGCCCTGGCACTCGGGGCCGGCCTCTCAGCGTTGGGGGCCATGGGGATCGTCGTCGCGATCGTGGGCCTCAACCTCGGCGTGGTCTCGGAGACCGGTTACACGGTGATGGTTCTCGCCGCCATCGTCACTTCCCTTCTGGCGCCACAGCTACTCAAGCTGATCGTCCGCGGCTGGGAAGTCCCTGCAGACGAAGCAGAGCGTCTCGAACGCGAAGAGCTCAAGGAGACCAGTGAGATCCTCGGTGCGAGGCGTGTCCTCATACCCACTCGCGGCGGTGAGAACAGTCGGTACGCAGCGTCCCTCATCGCGGCCGTCTTACCTGATGCAGAAGTGACGGTGCTCGTGGTGGACCCCGCTCGGACCAGCACGTTCGGTATTTTCCGGCGTGTCGAGGGAGAGCCGGTCGATCCGAGCGAGGTAGTCGCGGAATTCAATGAGGCCCGTGTGATCCGCCGAGCGGCTCGCAATCCTGCGGATGCGATCGCCGGTGAGGCAGCTCTCGGTTATGACCTCGTTGTACTGGGAGCCCCCGAGTCGGATGAGGGGATATTCAGCTCCGTCATCGACAGGGTTCTCGCGCGGGTGGAGATTCCCTCGATCGTGGTCAGGTTTCCCGAAGAACAACCTGTTTCGAAGGGCTTGCCACGCAACATCCTGGTCCCGGTGGCCGCCACGAGGTCCACGCGTGCTGCCGAGGAGTTCGCCTACTCCATCGCAAAGGCAGAGGAGGGGAGGTGCCTGGCCCTCCACATCGTCAACAGGCCGGAAGGTCAGGGCCTTCTGCTCGAGGACGCGGCCGTTGAGGACAGCCTGCGCGCAGGTCAGGAGATGGTGCGCGCCGCCGCGACGCTCGGAGCCCGCGTCGGCGTGGACGTGGAGACAAAGGTCCGAGTCGCCCCGAACGCCGAAGAGGAGATCGTCTCGGTGGCGAACGCCGATGGATTCGACCTTCTCGTCATCGGGGCCAGCGCAAGAGCACTCACAGATCGGCCCTTCTACGGCCACCGGGTGAGTCACATCCTCGACAATGCCAGGCTGCCTGTGGCCGTTGTGGGCTTGCCCCCGACGCGGACGCCCCAGGCTCCTGCCCATTGAGGGTCATCGAGGGCATAATCCGTTCGTCTGATGCCAAATCCTTCAGAGAGGTTCGCTGACCGTCACATCGGGCCTCGTCCTGCCGACATAGAAAAGATGCTGGCCACGGTTGGCTCGGCTTCCCTCGACGATCTCGTGGCCGAGACGGTGCCGGCGTCGATTTTCGACACCACGCTCGAAATGCCTGACGAGCTCAGCGAGCGAGAAGTGATCTCGAGACTTCGCGAGCTCGCGGCCAAGAACACGGTGTTGCCTTCACTCATCGGCCTCGGTTATCACGACACGATCACTCCTGCGGTGATTCGTCGCAACGTGCTCGAGAACCCGGCGTGGTACACCGCCTACACGCCGTACCAGCCTGAGATCTCCCAGGGCCGGTTGGAGGCCCTCCTCAACTTCCAGACCATGGTCTCGGATCTCACGGGCCTTGACATCGCCAACTCGTCCTTGCTCGACGAGCCGACAGCCGCCGCGGAGGGAATGGCCATGGCGCGTCGTCTCTATCGCGGGGATGGGGATGTCTTCTACATGGACCCGGACTGCCATGAGCCGACCAAAGCCGTGGTGAAGGCGCGCGCCCGGGCCATCGGAGTGCGCGTCGTCGAACTGGGTCCGGACACAGACCCCTCGGATGCTTTCGGGCTCTTGGTCCAATACCCGGGTTCGACGGGAGAGATCCCGGACTTTGCCGCGCTTTGCGAGTCGTTCCACGGGGTGGGTGCCCTCGTGGTAGCTGCCACCGACCTCCTTGCCCTGACCATGATCAAGCCTCCGGGCGAGTGGGGGGCCGACATCGCGGTGGGCTCGGCGCAGCGCTTCGGTGTGCCGTTGGGATACGGGGGCCCGCACGCCGGTTTCATTGCTACGAGGGAGAGCCTGGTCCGAGGCATGCCCGGCCGCCTCGTCGGGGTGTCGAGGGATTCTGCAGGGCGCATGGCCTACCGTCTCGCCCTGCAAACC
>JAWWBL010000159.1:0-3224 GCA_033720975.1 Acidimicrobiia bacterium
CAGGGCTCGCCCCACCCCCGAGAGATTGAAGATCGTCTCGGTGAGAACGGCGCCGCCCAGCAAAAGACCCAACTGGAGTCCGATGATGGTGACGACAGGGAGCAGGGCGTTGCGAAGAGCGTGGTTTCGCACGACTGATGCCTCGCGTGCTCCCTTTGCCCTAGCGGTGCGGATGTAGTCCTTGCCCATGACTTCGAGAAGAGACGAGCGGGTTATGCGGGCGATGATCGCCAACGGAATCGTGGCCAAGGCGGCTGCCGGAAGGATCATGTGCCTGACGGCGTCCCAGAACACCTCCCACTGCCCGGTGACGAGGCTGTTGAAGATGTAGTGGTTGCTCAAGTACTCGTGGAACTTCGCTGCCGTCGAGTCGGGTACCAGCTCCCATCCCCATACCTCGTAGTAGGGCACCGAGAAGACGCCGGCCGTCAGCCGGCCCGATGGAGGCAGCGCCAGTGGAGTGTCGGCCAGGACGAGAGCAAAGAGGTAGGCAAGCATCAACCCCAGCCAGAAGACCGGCATTGAAACCCCGACGTTCGCGAAAGCCATGGTGGCTGTGTCGATCGCGGTGTTGTGTCTTCGTGCTGCCAGGATGCCAAGCGGGACACCAAACAACACCGCAAGGGTCAACGCAGAAAGGGCGAGTTCGGTGGTTAGCGGCAGCCGATCAATCAGCAACTGGTTCACCGGAATTGAGAACCGAATCGACTCACCAAGGTCGAAGGTGAGCACGTTCTTCATATAGATCCCGAGCTGCACATAAATCGGCTCGTTGAGTCCGTTCGCCTCGTTGAATCGCTCGCACGCCTCGGCCGTGGCTCTCTCGCCCAACAGCGCTGTGCACGGGTCCCCAGGGATGGCGCGAATCAGGAAGAACACCACCACGATGATCCCGATGAGTACCGGGATCACGAGAGCGATCCTGCGAATCACGAAGCTCAGCACAACAGGCGGTGGAGAGTAGAGAGATTGGGGAGGCGCCGGAGCGCCTCCCCAATCTCAAGATGAGAGCGAACGGCGGTTAGCCGTCAGCGTTCATCAGGCTGTCCCACAGGTACGAGTAGTAGTCGAACGCACCCGAGTTGCCGACGTGCAGCGGGCTCGAAGCGTCGAGACCCGCGGCAAACGACACGACAACGTCGTTGGCGTCGAAGGCCGACCCGTCATGGAACGAGACGTCGTTGCGAAGGAAGCAAGTCCACACTGTGAGGTCAGCGTTCGACTCACATCCTTCCGCCAATTGCGGCTGGATGTCGCCGGTCGGTGTGTACGAGTACAGAGGCTCGACCACCTGCGCACATGCACGGAGCGATTCACCGTCGGACTCATCGGCGCAGTACAACGAGATGGGCTCGTTGCCCTGCATGAACACGAAAGTGTCCTCGCCATTGTCCATCAGGTTGAACAGGATCTGACCCCACGGTGGGGCGTACGCACCCTGCACATCTGCTCCGAACGCGAAGGCTGTAGCACCGTGCACGATGGGAACCATCGGCACGAACGCTTGTATCGCGTCGTTGGCCTGCGCATAGATACCGGGGTCCGGAGTCACCTGCTTTGAGGCCTCTGCAAGAGGCTCGGCGTACGACGGATCGTTCACGCCGAACTGCGGGTTGTCTGCGTTGAAGTGGAAGTCGAGGAAGTTCGTGATGTGCGGGTAGTCACCCGTCCATCCCAGCAGATATATCCCGGGGTAGTTGCCCTGGGTCGTTGTCTGGATGAACTCAGCCGACTCGATCACTTCGACCGTAGCGTCGATGTTCAAGGTCTCCTTGAGCTGGGCTGCAAGATCCTGCGCCACCGCACCGGGCTCCGGCAAGTAGCCGCGGAACACGTCGCGGTATGCGATCGTCGTCTCGAAGCCGTTCGGGAAACCCGCATCGGCCAGCAACTGCTGTGCCGCTGCCACGTCTTGGTCAAACCAATCCTCACCTTCGCAGCCATGATTCACGCTGCAGGGCGTGAAGTGGGACGCCACCTCCGATCCTGGCGGATAGAAGGTATCAACGATTCTCTGACGGTCGATCGCCAGAGCTATCGCCCTGCGGACGTCCGGATTGTCGAACGGGGCAAACGTGTTGGTGAACGCAACGTAGAGCACGTTTGGCTCCGGCTTGGGTAGCAGGACCAAATCCGGATCCGCGTCGATCACCGGGTAATCATCGGTACTCGGGAATGTGATCCCGTCGACGTTCCCCGACTGAAGCTCGAGAAGGCGCTGAGCGCCGTCCGTTGCCCATCTGAGGACCGCCGTCTCGTGAGGCGGACGCGGCCCGTAATAGTTGGGATTTCTCGCGTAAACCACCGATTCGCCGCGGACCCACTCAACGAGTGAGTAAGGGCCGGTTCCGATCGGGTTGGCGATCGGGGCACCGCCGGTGGCAACCAGATGCTCGGAAGGCTGGATTCCAAACACGCTGAAAGCGAGCTTCGCCAAGAACGCCGGGTCCGGGCTGCACAGCGCGAACTCGACGGTGTGCTCATCGAGGGCCGTGATCGTGTTGATCTTGCCTCCGTAGTCACACCCCCCCGAATCCAGAGTCATGGCCTCGAACGGGGCCATCGTCGTCGGTGTCGGGGGCTGAGTCGTGCCGGGTGGTGGTGGCTGGGTAGTGGTGGTCCCGTCGCCTCCGGTGGTGCAGGCCGCCACCACCATGGACAGAACGCCGAGAATCGCCAGCCAGCGCATTCTCTTCATATTCATCCTCTCTTGATAATGGCCACGGGACACGCAAATGCCCCGCGGTCCACACCACGCTAACCAAATTGACCGTCGTCCGCGGTGGGCTGGAGGGTCACCTCCACGGAGGTACGCCACAGCAGGAAGGGTCCTGGCCCTCCAGTCAGTCGGGGTAGATTCGGATCTCGTTGATGACCCTTCACGATCCACCTTTGTTCGCCTTCCTGTTCACCGACATCCAGGGGAGCACCCGTAGCTGGGAGGAGGATCCCCGGGCTATGGCCAGCCTGGTCGAGGAACATGATCTGCGTATGCAGGAGGCAGTTGCCTCGAACGGCGGAAAGGTGATCAAGCAGACCGGGGATGGAGTCTTTGCCGTGTTCGATCGAGCCGTGGACGCGCTTTCGGCGGCGATAGAGGCACAGCTCAAACTCCCCCGACGACTCAAGGCGAGAATGGGGATCCACACTGGTTCGGCGATCCGTCGTGGAGACGATTACTTCGGCAACGATGTGAACCGCACCGCGAGATTGATGGCAATCGC
>JAWWBL010000160.1:0-3212 GCA_033720975.1 Acidimicrobiia bacterium
CCCGCTCCATGAATGAGAGCACGGTCGACTGGAGTTTGGGCATCTCGGCCACCATGTAGAACGAGAAGAGGGCCACGGTGGTGCCGAACACGAAGAAGCCGGCGATCCCGGCGGTGACTTCCACGATCCCTCCGATCAGGGTCCCGCCCAGAGACTGTATGAACCCGACAGCATCCTGGCCGGCGGTTTCGGGCTCGAAGCCGCTCAGGTCCAATCCCAGGTTGGCTTCCATGAACTCGAACAGGTCGGCGATATAGCCCGGGATCGAGTTTGCCAGCTGATTGATCTGGCCGGCGAAGAGGGGAACGAGGGCAACCACGAAGAGCCCGACGAGGAGGAAACCGGCGAGAAAGACCAAACCTGCAGCTGCGCCGCGCCTCCAGCCCTTCTCGCTGAGCCAGAACACCGGCGGCTCCAGAGCGATGGCGATGAACAGCGCCACGAAGATCATGAAAAGTATGTTGCTCAGCGCCGAGATCAGCCACAGGACCGCCGCTACGGCTATCAGCGTGCCGGCGACCACCAGGGTGCGGCGGACGAATGCCCGGTCCTCGGTCGAGTCGCTCGGGTTCGCCATGTCGTGCGAGGGTAGGAAGGCACGCGGCCGCATCGGCGGATCTTGATACGCTCCCGAGCGGATGGAGAAGTTCGACGTCGTCTGGCGGCCCACACCGGAGAGAGCTGCCAGAACCCACACCGCACGGCTCATGGCTCGGCTCGGGTTAGACACTTACGATGACCTGGTGCGACGCTCAGTCGCGGATCCCGAGTGGTTCTGGCCGGCTGTGATCGAGTACTTGGGCCTGCCGTTTAACCCTCCCTGGGCAACGGTCCGCGACACGTCCCGCGGACATCCCTGGGCAACGTGGTTCAACCGCGCAGGATTCAACATGTCCGCCGCTCTGGTCGACAAGTGGGCCGACCGCGACCCTGGCCGTGTTGCCATCAGATCGCAGAAGGAATCCGGTGAGACCCGTGAGCTCACTTACGGGGAGTTGCGAGACGAAGTCTCGCGAGTTGCCGGTGCGCTGAGGTCGGCCGGAGTTGGTCACGGTGACGCGGTGGCCGTCTACCTTCCGATGTCCATCGAGGCCGTTGTCTCCCTTCTTGCGGTTGCTCGGCTGGGAGGGATCTTCATTCCCGTGTTCTCCGGGTACGCCGCCGAAGCGGTGGCAACACGGCTCGAGAATCCGACGCCCAAGGCGATGATTTGCGGCAACGGCTTCATGCGCCGGGGTCATCTGGTCGAGATGAAGGGGATCGCGGATCAGGCCATTGCGTCCTCCGGCGGCATCAAGCATGTGATGGTCGTGGACTACATGCCGATGGAGTCGACCCCGATGACCGGAGGCCGCGACATCTGGTGGCACGACGTCGTGCCTCAAGCCGACCCCGAGCCTCCTGCTCAGACCTACTCCGAGGACCCGGTGATCATCGCCTACACGTCGGGCACCACGGGCCGGCCCAAGGGTGCAGTTCATGTCCAGGCCGGTCTGACGGTCAAGCTCGCAGCCGAAGGAGCTTTCCAGCTCGACGTGCACGAGGGAGACGTCCTCATGTGGGTCACCGACATGGGTTGGATCATGGGTCCGTGGATGACCGTGGCTGGCCTTGCCAACGGTGCCACAATCGCCACCTTCGACGGGGCCCCCAACCACCCGGAGCCGGACAGGATCTGGCAGGTGGTCGACGAGCTGGGCGTCACCCATCTCGGAGTCTCGCCGACACTCATCCGCGCCCTCCAGCCCCACGGCGCCGAACTCGCCCATACCCACGACCTGTCGAGACTGCAGGTTTTCGGATCGACCGGAGAGCCCTGGAACCCCGAGCCATGGTGGTGGCTGTTCCGCGACGTCGGGAAGGAGCGAATTCCCATCGTCAACATCTCCGGCGGCACGGAGGTGGGAGCATGCATCCTCTCGGTGAACCTCCTCCAAGGCATCAAGCCCACGTCCTTGGGTGGGCCGGCCCTTGGGGTCGATGCCGAGGTATACGACCCGGAGGGCAATCCGATTCGCGGCGAAGTCGGTGAGTTGGTCATCCGCGGGTCCTGGCCGGGTATGACCAGAGGCTTCTGGGGTGAGCCGGAACGCTACATGGACACCTACTGGGCGCGCTTCGCCGACACCTGGGTTCATGGTGACTGGGCCTCGGTCGACGAGGACGGGTTCTGGTATCTCCATGGGAGGTCCGATGACACGCTCAACATCGCGGGGAAGAGGATGGGGCCCGCCGAAGTCGAGTCGGTCGCGGTGGCGCTCGACGAGGTAGTCATGGCGGCCGCCGTCGGGATCCCCGACCCTTTGAAAGGGGAGTCGATCGCTCTGTTCCTGGTGCCTGCTCCCGGGATCGAGCCGGATGAAAAGCTGACCGAGGAGGTCATCAGCGCCTGTGACCACGGGCTGGGGAAGGCCTTCCGGCCGGCTGTCGTGCAGTGGGTGGGCGATCTGCCGCGAACCCGGTCCCAAAAGATCATGCGACGCGTGGTCAAGGCCGTCGCCCTCGGCGCCGATCCGGGTGACTTGACCAGCCTGGAGAATCCAGAGAGCCTCGAGGGAATCGGAAAGATCAGCTAACGAGGGGGCATCCTCGCACCGGCGTCGAGGCGGATCACCTCTCCGTTGATCATCTCGTTTTCCACCACCGCCTGAACCAGGTGGGCAAAGTCCGACGGAGTGCCCAGCCTTCGGGGAAATACGTGGAGCCGGGCCAGAGAGTCTTTGAGCTCTTGCGGTGCTCCAGCCAGGAGGGGCGTGTCCATGATTCCAGGCGCGATCGTCACGTTGCGTACTCCGATGCCGGCGAGGTCGCGGGCAATCGGCAGCGTCATACCGACGATTCCACCCTTCGACGCGGAGTATGCCGCCTGTCCGACCTGGCCCTCGAACGCCGCTATTGATGAGACGTTGATGATCACGCCACGCTCACCGGTTGGAGCGGGATCGTTGCCAGCCATCACTGCTGCGACATTGCGTATGACATCGAACATCCCGATCAAGTTCACCGCGATCGTGAAGCGAAAGAGGTCGAGGTCGAACATGGTGCCGTCTTTCGAGACGACCCGTTGAGCTGGAGCCACGCCTGCCGCATTGACAAGCACATCGAGGCGGCCAAAGGACTCCTTCGCACCGCTGACAGCGCCCCGAACCTGGTCGGGGTCCGACACGTCGCAAGCTATGAAGCGGACCGCCTTGCCAAGATCCTCCACAGCG
>JAWWBL010000161.1:0-3182 GCA_033720975.1 Acidimicrobiia bacterium
CCCTCCGGTTTCATGAGCTTGCGCAGTTTCCGAAGTGGCGTCGTTCCCGGACCGTCGAAGACCAGGTCGTAATTCTCATCCAGCCTGGTGAAGTCCTCCCTGGTGTAATCGATGACGACGTCGGCGCCGATCGACCTCGCAGTTTCCACGTTGTGCGTGCTGCACACCGCCGTCACACGGGCCCCCAACACCTTTGCTATCTGAACCGCGTAGGTCCCAACGCCTCCCGATGCGCCGATGATCAAAACCCTTTCGCCAGATTGCAGGTTCCCAACGTCCCTCAGACCCTGTAGGGCGGTCAACCCTGCCACCGGGACAGCTGCGGCTTCGTCGAAACCTACCGATTCGGGCTTCAGGGCCAGATTCCGCTCCGAGGAAACTGCGTACTCCGCGTAGGCACCGAATCCGATGTCGCCGAACACCCGATCGCCGACCTTGAACCGGGTGACCTCGCCCCCTACCGCTGCAACCGTCCCGGCCACATCAGCACCCACCTTGGGGATCTTCGGCTTGGTCAGGCCCTGGGAGAGTCTCATGAAGTAGGGCACACCAGACGTCATGTGCCACTCGAAGGCGTTGATCGAGCTTGCCCGGACCTGAACGAGCACTTGATTCGGTTCCGGCTTTGATATGGGAATCTCAGCGAGCTCGAGGTTGGCGACGCCGAATCGATGTTGAACGATCGCTTTCATCGTGGCCGGTATCCGCGATGTCTTGGTCTGGTCTTCCATTTCTCCTCTTGCCATACGCTGTAAGTCCAGGGTATACACATACAACGTAAGGTTTGTCAATCTCGACCGTTATTGTGATGCAGCGAATGGCGACAAGAACGAAGACAGACCGGCGGAAGCCACTCAACCGTGAACTCGTGTTCCAGGCCGCCGTCGAGTTGGCAGACGAGGGCGGACTCGGGGCAGTGACGATGCGTCGGCTGGCAGACAAGCTCGGTGTAGAGGCAATGTCGCTCTACTACCACGTTGCCAACAAGCAGGCCATCCTCGACGGCGTTGTTGACGCCCTTGTCACCGAGATCGAGGACGAGGTTGGCGATTTCGACGCTCCGGCCGCCACCGAGGACTGGAAGACAGCCGTTAGGGAGCGAATACTCGGAGCGCGAAGAATCATGCTCAGACATCGGTGGGCACCGCAGCTGCTGGAATCGAGGACCAAGATCAGCGCTCCGATGATGCGCTATTTCAACTCGCTTCTCGGCTTGATGCGCGCCGGAGGATTCTCTTACGACCTCGCTCACCATGCTCTTCACGCCTTGGGTAGTCGGGCGCTCGGTTTCAATCAGGAGCTTTTCAACCCCGGAACGCAGGCCGCGCAGATCGAGGAGGACATGTACGACATGCTTGGTTTGCTCGCCAAACAGCTGCCCCACCTGGCTGGCATGATGTCTGAGATCGCCCACGACGACCCTGATTCCACTATCGGATGGTGCGACGATCAGACCGAGTTCGAGTTCGGGCTCGACCTCATTCTCGACGGTCTCGAAGCCAAGCTAAGAGAACCCTGACCGACCGCTCCTTTCAGGAGCGGCCGAATCAGGGCTCGCACCCGATGTTGTCGCTTCCTCTAAAGGCCAGTGGCCGGCTCGAGTCCGGTGTCACGGAGCACGGACACATCATCAGCGCCGGATGAGTACATCAACTCGACGATCTCACTTGTCTCGTCGTCCGAGGCCTCGACTGTGACTACGAAGCCGTCGCGCTCGATTACATCGCGGTAGCGGGTCTGGGTCTCGACGACCTTGGTGGCCTCGTTGTCCCCGGCGCCGAGAACAGCGCCGAATAGGCCGCCAGTCACGCCTCCGCCGACCGCTCCGGCGGCGGCGCCAATGGCCGCGGCGGCAGCCGTCCCCGCAGCCAGCAATGCTCCGATTCCGGGGATCAAGGCAACTCCCGCTGAAGCGAGTAGGACGGCGCCTGCACCGGTGGCAGCACCACCCACGGCACCACCGACAACACCCTTGCCGGCTTCGGAAGCTGCTGTCGAATGGTGATCCTGGTAGCTCACTACCTTGATCTCGCCGGGCTCTGCAACGGAGCGATCCCGCCACATCACGCCGATCGCGTCTGAGGCGACCCCCCCGGACGTCAAACCATCAATGGCTTGCTCTGTCGTTTCGCGGTCTGTGTAGACACCGATGATTGTTGGCATTTCAACCTCTCATTCTGATGCCTTCACACATACCCGGGTCCGCCCAGCTCAAAACCCACGCCGATCGATTCCGGGCTCTCTGGCCAACGGATGTTTAGAAACCGCCGAGCGCGGTAAGTAGGAACTGTCCCGACGACGATGGCCTCCCCGTAAAGCCCTGCAGGCTGGTTAGACCATCACCGGTCTCACCAAGCCAGCCCTGGCCGTCGTCCACGCTGGGGGCCGGCGTAGTGGGTCAGCCCATGTCGCTCGGCCCCCGGGTCGGGGCAACCAGCACATAATGGGCGCCAATGAATGTTGTTTAATGGGCGCCAATGAATGTTGTTCAATGGCTGCTCGACTCCGACCCGGCGATCCGGTGGCAGGTGCTTCGAGACCTGGCCGAAGGAGACTCGGACGCCGTCGCAGCAGAGCGCGCCCTCGTGGCGGCCGATGGGTGGGGAGCCCGGCTGCTGGCCCTTCAAGGAGAAGACGGTTTGTGGGCGGGAGGCACCTACTTCCCGGGTGGCTTCTCATGGTCGTCGGTGCCCCGCGGGGATGACGGCAGGGCCATCGGCCAGCCCTGGAACGCCACCTTTTGGACCTTGACCCTGCTCCGGCTCCTCGGGCTCGACCCCGACAGCGAACCGGCCCGCCGAGCCGTGAAAGCAGTTCGAGAGAACGCCCTATGGGAACACGACAACCAGCCCTTCTTCGAAGGCGAAGTCGAGCCCTGCATAAACGGCGCGACAGTTGCGGCGGGTGCCTACTTCGGCCAGGACGTATCGGGCATCGTGGACCGGCTACTCGGCGAACAGATGGTCGACGGGGGATGGAACTGTGAACAGGAATCGGGGTCGATGCGCGGATCGTTTCACACCACTATCTCTGTCTTGGAGGGATTGCTCGAATACGAGAGAAGTGTCGGGAGCGACCCGGCGATCGCCGAGAAGCGAGCCGGGGCCGAGGAGTACCTTCTCGAGAGGCGGCTTCTTCGGCGTCTGGCGACAGGTGAGCTGATCAACGAGAGGTGGACGCAG
>JAWWBL010000162.1:0-3158 GCA_033720975.1 Acidimicrobiia bacterium
AGCCCATGTGCAGCGATCCCGAGACGGTCGGGGGCGGGGTGTCGATGGCGAAGATCTGGTCGCGGGTCTTGGAACGGTCGAATCGATAGGTGCCGTCCTCTTCCCAGCGCGCGTCCCATCTGGCTTCGAGCCCTTCCAGGCTGGGCTTTTTGGGAATGTCTCGTGCCATGTGAACCGGTAAGGGTAACGGCGTGCGCCGGGCTTTCTCGTCCGCGCTGCATGACGTCGCGCTCAGACCCACCCAGTGCAGCACAGAACGAGACAACCCCAAGACGGAGCGCTGCTACATGTTGCGCCGGTACTTGCCGCCCACGTCGTAGAGGGCCAGGCTCATCTGCCCCAGCGATGCCTCCTTCGCCGTCTCCATGAGCTGGGAGAAGATGTTCTTCCCCTCGACGGCCACCCTCTGCAGCTCGGCCAGCGAGTCTTCGGCCCGGTCTTTGTTGCGCTCTTGAAAGGCACGCAGGTTGGCGATCTGGCGGTCCTTGTCCTGGGTGGTCGAGCGCACAAGCTTGTCGGGGACAACGAACGGCGAGCCCTCATTGGACAGGAAGTTGTTCACACCCACAATCGGCAGCCGGCCGGACTCCTTCTCCTGCTCGTAGTAGAGCGACTCCTCCTGGATCTTGGTCCGCTGATACTGACGTTCCATCGCACCGAGCACTCCGCCGCGGCTGTTGATCCGCTCGAACTCCACCAGCACCGCCTCCTCCACCAGGTCGGTCAGCTCCTCGATGATGAAGCTCCCCTGCAGTGGGTTCTCCGTCTTGTTGAGGCCCAACTCCTTGTTGATGATCAACTGGATGGCGAGGGCGCGCCGCACCGACTCCTCGGTGGGGGTCGTGATCGCCTCGTCGTAGGCGTTGGTGTGGAGGCTGTTGGCGTTGTCGTAGATCGCATACAGCGCCTGCAGCGTGGTCCTGATGTCGTTGAAGCTGATCTCCTGAGCGTGCAGCGACCGGCCCGAGGTCTGGATGTGATATTTCAGCTTCTGGGACCGCTCGTTTGCCCCGTATCGGTGCTTCATAGCCTTGGCCCAAATCCGCCTGGCCACCCGTCCGATGACCGCATATTCGGCATCGATCCCATTTGAGAAGAAAAACGAGAGGTTTGGGGCGAAGTCGTCGATGTCCATCCCTCGCGCCAGGTAGTTCTCCACATAGGTGAAGCCGTTGGCGAGGGTGAAGGCGAGCTGGCTTATCGGGTTGGCCCCGGCCTCCGCCATGTGATATCCGCTGATCGAGACCGAGTAGAAGTTGCGCACTTCGTTGTCCACGAAGTACTCCTGGATGTCACCCATCATCCGCAGGGCGAACTCGGTGGAGAAGATGCAGGTGTTCTGGGCCTGATCCTCCTTGAGGATGTCGGCCTGGACCGTGCCGCGCACCGTGGAGAGCACATTCGCCTTGATCTCCTCGTAGATCTCTTGGGGCAAGACCTGGTCGCCGGTCACGCCGAGAAGGCGCAGGCCGAGGCCCCCGTTCCCTTCCGGAAGTCCACCGTTGTACTCGGGCCGCTGGCGGTTCCCGTAGACCTCATCGATCCTGGCCTCGACGTCATCCCAGAGGTCGTTCTCGGAGATGTAGGTCTCACAAGCCTGGTCGATGGCGGTGTTCATGAAAAAGGCGAGGATCATCGGGGCCGGTCCGTTGATCGTCATCGAAACGGAAGTCGTCGGGTCGATGAGATCGAACCCGGAGTAGAGCTTCTTGGCGTCGTCAAGGGTGGCGATCGACACGCCGGAGTTGCCCACCTTTCCGTAGATGTCGGGACGCTCATGCGGATCCTCCCCGTACAGGGTCACCGAGTCGAAAGCCGTCGACAGCCTCTTTGCCGCCATGTCCTTGGCCAGGTAGTGGAATCTGCGATTGGTCTGCTCCGGGGGCCCCTCACCTGCGAACATCCGGGTCGGGTCTTCTGCTTGCCGGCGGAATGGGTATACCCCGCCGGCATAGGGGAATTCGCCTGGCACGTTCTCCTGGAGTAGCCATTCCAGGCGGTCGCCCCACGATCGGAATTTGGGTAAGGCAATCTTGGGGATCCTGGTGTGGGACAGCGTCTCGTGGAACAGGGGGACCCGGATCTCATTGCCCCGAACGTGGTAGATGAACTCCTCGCTCGTGTACTCGGCGATCATCGCATCCCAGTGATCCAGGGCCCGCAAACTCGCAACGTCCAGGTCTTCGCGAGCCTTCCTTATCACGTCGGAGAGATCGGCGGCGGTCTCGGCCTGGGCACCCTCCAGCCTGTAAAGGCGGTCGGCAGCCGCGGCCTGATCGGCCACCCAGTCGTTGTAACGCCGAACCTCGTCCACGATCTCGGCCAGGTACCTGGTCCGGTGCGGAGGAACGACGTGTTGTTTCTCCCCCTCATCCGTCGGGAGCTCCAGCGATGACTCGAGCGCCATGCCAGAGGAGTCAAGGGCAGCCACGAAAGCCTGGTAGAACCGATTCGTGCCCGGGTCGTTGAAATCGGAGGCGACCGTCAGATATATCGGGAGATCATCGTCGACGGCGTCGAAAGCCTGGTGGTTCCTCTTCCATTGCTTTCTCACGTCCCTCAGGGCGTCGAGGGCACCTTCCTTGTCAGCCTTGTTGATTGCAACGAGATCGGCGAAATCGAGCATGTCGATCTTCTCGAGCTGCGTGGCGGCGCCGTACTCGGGCGTCATCACGTACATCGACAGGTCGGCGAAGTCGACTATCTCGGTGTCGGATTGACCAATACCCGACGTCTCCAAGAGGACCATGTCAAAGCCGGCCGACTTGACGATGTCGACAGCCTGCTGCACGTGAGGCGAGAGTGCGAGGTTCGCCTGACGGGTGGCCAAAGAGCGCATGTAGGCGTGGGGGTGGGGAAGAGAATTCATCCTTATCCGATCGCCCAGCAGAGCTCCCCCCGATCTCCGCTTCGAAGGGTCGACCGAGATGACAGCCAGCCTCAAGTCGGCGAAGTCGAGAAGAAGACGCCGCACGAGCTCGTCTACGAGACTCGACTTGCCCGAGCCGCCGGTCCCGGTGATACCGACTACGGGGGCCGTTGACTCAGACGCGCGAGCCGCGACGTCTTCAAAGACATCCTGGTATTTCTCGCCGTAGTTCTCCGCGGCCGATATCAGCCTGGCGATCGTGGAAGTCGAATCGACGGAAAGTTGGTCG
>JAWWBL010000163.1:0-3148 GCA_033720975.1 Acidimicrobiia bacterium
ACCCCGTCGCCGAGCTCGGTGACACCCGCATCGGTGCCTGGCCACGATGCCAGCAGTTGCGGAGCCTGGCGATCGAACACCGGTACGTCGGTCGGGTCGGTCCCGACTAGGACAGCCCAGGCCGCCGAGGCCCGGAACACCGTGAAACAGGATCCGCAGCCCAGGTCGATGTAAAGGAAGCTCTCTTCGGGCATGGCAGGCTCGAAGGGTCCTCTCGAGACGATGATCCGCTGCCCATCGAAATCGTGGAGGCGAACCCAGGGCGACTCCAGTGTGCTGAGAGCGACGTTTAGGACGTGGGGGCCGTCCAGGTTGATCACCAGGTCCCCCGTTGAGTCCCGGGTGAGGATGGTCTTCTCTGTGTAACCCGACTCCGGATCAGGTGCGTACCCGACGATTAGACGGCCGGGGGACTCGATGGTCGTCGGCTGCCCCTCGGCGTCATGTAAGACGCTGGGTGCTGTCACCACTGCGGCCAGGCCGTTGGCGGCGTACCACACCGCGGTCAGATACGGGTCGTCGAGCGTGACCAGGCCCGGGGCCTCGGGCTCTTGCCTCTCGCCTGTGTCGAGGTCGATCCAGAACGGATGCGCAGAGTCGTCGACCCATATCAGCGCCGCCGGGGCTCCCGCCGTGGGTATGGCTCGGAACACCTGCTGGACTCCGGTCATCACCAACCGTGGCTGAGGAGCCCCAGCCGGAAGCCACCACAGCCCGTCGCCGTCGGCCCAGGCGAAGCCGCCTTCACCATCCCGAACGATTGAGCCTGCCCCGCCGAGAAGCAGCGACGGCTCCCAGAGGACATCTCCGCCCGCGGTCCGTACCCCCTGGTAATCGGAGACCAACCATGGAGAGGCGGAGATCTGGTCCCAGGCGACACCTGCTTGGAGGGTCGTCGTGGTTGTGGGAAGCGACGTGGAAGTGGTGGTAGGAACGGTGGTCGTGGTGGCCTCGGTGGTGGTAGGGGCGGCCCCCTGGGTGCAGGCAACCACCAAGGCGAGGACAGCGATGCTCGGTCTCATTTGAGCCAGAAACGGCGTTCCGATTCTCCGGGTTCCCAGGAATTTTGAGGCCGGGAATCCCTGCACTCTCGTGCCCGTAAGCCGACGAACTGAGCGGTACGGAGATCTCGGTGGATGTCCTTCCATGGAGACCGGCACCGTCTCGCCGAAAGCAGAGCCGCTCGGACGGGGCTTGGGAGACTCGTCGAGCCCTAGCCCGGTTTTGGTCCTTTTTTCATTCCGTTGTTGAAGTCGCCTTCGTGGATGCATGCGGCGAACCCATGATGGGATCCGGGCTTGTGCCCATCTCCACCAATGGCTCCAGCCTGGGCCAACTGAGAATGGAATGCGCCGAAGATGCGACCACTCTCGCAGAAGTCGGGTGCCGGCGGTGGTGCCGGCTCGCAGTCCTCGGCGGGTATGCCCGACACGAGATGGGCCCCGGGCAGCGAAGTCCTCCTGACTTGCAGGGTGAAGAGGTGGCCAACCGGGATCGGGTCGGTGCCATGCTGCAGTGTCCCCGACAGCGTCCAGTTGCCGCCGCCGTCGTCGGTCACCGTCCACCCCGAGGAGTCCTGGATGATCCATCGCTGCACCGGGTCTCCAATCTGAAACACGCCCGATGGGTCAACGGCTTCCCCGGTGTTCGGGTCCCAGTTGAACTGAATGAATTGCTGATCCCCAGCGCCGGAGTCGGGAAAGATGCCGATCGAGTGAACTCCCTCAGACGGTTCGACTGAGCTCACGGAAACAGTGAAGCTGAACGCACCATTCGTGCAGAACTGCTGATCTGAGATCGCGGGAAAGGCCCAAGCCGGCAGGGCCAGGGGAGTCAAGGCCGCGACCAGCGCTGCCACGACTCCAGCTCGAAGTACACGCCTCATCTTTCTTGTGCCTCCTCGCGCCGGTTCGACTTCGAGCGACGCTACATCAGGCGCGCCTTACGTGCGGGCAGAACGCCGAGAGCGTTCATCCAAAGAAGACCGCCTAGGCTCGATCACATGTGCTTCGACCATGACTCGCGACCGCCGATTTCGGCGGGGGACCGCCCGGTTAACACCCGTGACCTCACCCTCACCTCCGCCGACGGCACGGAGTTCATGGCCTTCGAGGCCAAGGGCGAGCATCCATCGGAGGCGGGTGTGGTGGTTCTTCCCGATGTCCGGGGTCTGTTCACGTTCTACAAGGACCTGGCCACCCGTTTTGCCGAAGCGGGCCACGATGCGGTGGCGATCGACTATTTCGGTCGAACTGCGGGTTTCGGTGACCGGCCCAGCGATTGGGACTTCTGGCTACATGTGAAGGCAACCACGCTCGATGGCATCACAAGCGACACCGCCGCGGCGGTCGCCCTGCTCCGGGAGGCCAACCCCGATCGCAGGGTTTTCACCGTGGGGTTTTGCTTCGGTGGCTCCAACTCGTGGCATCAGGCGGCCGCCGGCCATGGCCTGTCCGGGGCCATCGGCTTCTACGGGCGGCCACGTCGCAGCGAGGGCGATTCCGTTATCGATCGTGTCTCCGACATGACCTGTCCGATCCTGGCGCTGATGGGTGGAGCCGACGAGGGCATACCCCAGGATTTGGTCCGCGAGTTCGACGATGCCCTCGAGGCTGCCGGGATCGAGCATGAGGTGGTCGTCTATCCGGGGGCCCCTCACTCTTTCTTCGACAGGAAATACGACGACTTCGCCGATGAGTCAGCCGACGCCTGGAACCGGGTGCTTGCGTTTATCGACTCAAACAGTTGATCAGGAGCGTTGACCGCGTCCGATCACAGCCAGCGCCGCGATCGAACCGATCAGAGCAATCAGAGGGAGAGCAGACCACCAGTGCCTGGGAACTTCTCTGATTCCAAACGCAAGCTCGTTCACCGCCAAGCCGAATGCGATGAGCGAGAGGGCCGCGATCAGCAGGAGCCATTTGCGCACGCGGCCATTGTACGGCATCGGACCGCGGCTCCGTAAAGGTCCAGCAGGGCTATCTGCGGCCTTCAGGCCCAGTTGCCTCGCTTCAGCCAATCGGGCGTATCACCAGCCCGCTGGGCAGCTTGGGAACAAAACGGGTCGACTTCGGTGGCATGGTCTGACCGGCGTCGGCGACTCTCACCACGTCGGCTACCTCGAGGGGAAACGGCAGGAACCAGGCGT
>JAWWBL010000164.1:0-3120 GCA_033720975.1 Acidimicrobiia bacterium
CGACGCACCGAGGCCATTGGCGACGATGTCGAGCACGTTGTTGCGGTAATCACCGACATTGACATCGCCGATGAGCGTCCCGACGAATTCGGCCACCTCGACGACAGCCCCACCACCCATGGTGACCAGCCAGGTGGCGAGAAGGAGACCGCCAAAGCGGTGCCCTGACCCGGCCCAGTGCCTCATCGCCTCCCAGGCAACCACGAACATCGCCGCCGCTGCGAGCGTGTGGAACACCTTGTCGTAGTTGGGGAAAGGCGACAGGTCTACGACATAAAGAGGCCGACCATCCACCAAGACGACACCGCCGATCATGTTGCCCAGGCCGACGAGTGAGGCAGCCCAGAGGGCGTGGAGGGGCCAGTTGGCCAGCCGGTGAAGCACGGCGAAGAGGAGGATCAGCCCGATCGTGATCGCGGTGTAGAGGGTGGCCAGAGGGCTCTCCACGACCCGTCCGTAGGCGAACAGCCCGACGGTGTAAACGATCGTGAAAGCGATGAGCAGTTTCATCCCGGTGGGAGAGGATGGCAGTCCAGATGAGCAGAATGCAACGGGTGATGCATTCGCCACCGCGCGCATTAGGTTGCGACTGATGGAAGAGCCAGTTGCTCCGGACGCCGTGGAAGAAGTCGCCGCGGAAAAAGCCGAGCCCGAGACCGACGAGCGAACGGTGACCGAGCCGTCGAAATTGATTCGGATCGCGTCCATGACGCGAGCCATGCTGGAGGAGGCCCGGGAGGCCCCACTCGACGAGGGTGGCCGGGAGCGTCTCGCCACGGTGCACGCCAAGTCGGTGAATGAGCTGCGCGACGTGCTCTCCGAGGACCTGCAAGAGGAATTCAACGAGATCATGATCCCGCTCAACAAGGCGGGCGCCTCCGAGTCGGAGCTCCGGGTGGCGCAAGCACAGCTCATCGGTTGGCTAGAGGGGTTGTTCCATGGGATTCAGGCGACGTTGTGGAGCCAGCAGATGGCGGCCCAACACCAGCTCGCCGAGATGCGCCAAAAGGCTCTGACCCCGCCCGGCAAAGAGGACCCCGAGGACCAGACCGGCCTCTACCTCTAGCCCGGCATTTCAAACCTCAGGTAGTACACGCCCTATACGGGCGGTAATCGCCTCAAGTATGAGCCGGGTCATGCGGGCTGCGCATTCTTGAGAGAGTTAGCGCCCCCCAGGGGCGCTACCTACCTGAGGTTTGCGCTGAAGTGTTTAGCCGACCTTGCGGCGTTCGATTTGGCGCTCGCGGCGGACGCGGCGGCGCTCGCGTTCCGACAGACCGCCCCAGATCCCGAACTTCTCACCCATATCGATGGCGTAGTCGAGACAGGCGGCCTTGACCTCGCAAGCTCCGCAGATGGCCTTGGCCTTTCGAGTCGAGGCGCCGCGCTCGGGGAAGAAGAGATCGGCATCGGCGCCGCGACAGTTGGCGTAGTCCTGCCATGAGAGCTCGCCCACGGCCAGGGCCTCGATGAGCTTGCTCTGCATTCAGGATCTCCTTACAAACGTGTAATTACATGCTTGACACTATGTGATCCCGCGCGCGCCGTCAAGACCGCCGTTGGTCTTTAGGCCACTCCCCTGACAGTTGCCATAATGGTCGATCCCGTGACAAATACGAAGCAGCTGAGGCGAGCACCCTTCCCGATCGAGTTCTACCGGTCAGCGGTCGGCAAGAAATGGGTGATGGCCGTTACGGGTCTGGCGATCATCGTGTTCACGATCGCCCACATGATCGGCAACTGGAAGATCTTCCTCCCCGACGTCGACGGGGTCCCCGAGATAGACCTCTACGGGGAGGCCCTTCGTCATCTGTTCTTCCCCATCCTCCCCGAGCACGTCGTGCTCTGGATCCTCAGAACAGGCCTGATCGTGGTGTTCCTCCTCCACGTCCATGCCGCCTACTCATTGACCCTCATGAATCGACGAGCTCGGCCGGAGGAATACCAGGGGCCGCGCACCTATCTGGCTGCGAATTACGCATCGCGAACCATGCGCTGGAGCGGCACCATCTTCCTCGCCTTCCTCCTGTTCCACCTCGCCGATCTCACGTGGGGAGTCCAGCCCATGGCACCCGAGGTCTGGGCGCGCGGCGAGATATACGCCAACTTCGTCGCCACCTTCAGCCGGGCACCTGTGACCATCTTCTATGTGGTGGCCATGGCCGCCCTGGCACTTCACATCTATCACGGCGCCTGGTCGATGTTTCAGAGCGTTGGCATCAACCATCCTCGTTTCAATCCGTGGCGAAAAGGCTTTGCCATCGGTCTTGCCGTCCTCGTCTTTGCCGGCAACGCTGTCATGCCGCTGTCGGTGCTCGTCGGGGTGGTCGGCTGATGGCGATGCGGCTGGACGCCAAAATCCCTGAAGGACCAATCGCCGACAAGTGGGAAAACCACAAGTTCTCCGTACGCCTCGTCAACCCGGCGAACAAGCGCAAGTTCAAGATCGTCGTCATCGGCTCCGGTCTCGCCGGCGCCTCGGCAGCAGCCACCCTCGGAGAACTCGGCTACGAAGTCGATGTCTTCACCTTCCATGACTCCCCCAGACGGGCCCATTCGATCGCGGCCCAGGGCGGCATCAACGCCGCCAAGAACTATCACAACGATGGTGACTCGGTCTATCGCCTCTTCTATGACACGGTCAAAGGAGGCGATTACCGGAGCAGGGAGGCCAACGTGCACCGGCTCGCCGAGGTGTCGTTGAACATCATCGACCAGGCAACCGCCCAGGGTGTCCCCTTTGCACGCGAGTACGGCGGCCTGTTGGACAACCGGTCCTTTGGGGGAGCACAGGTCTCCCGCACTTTCTATGCGCGCGGGGCCACCGGGCAGCAACTCCTCCTAGGCGCCTACCAGGCCCTCATGCGACAGGTCGATGCTGGAAAGGTCCGACTCCACGTCCGCTCCGAGATGCTCGACGTTGTGGTCAAGGACGGCAGGGCGGCCGGGGTGATCGTCCGGGACTTGGTCACGGGGGACGTGACCCGCCACAGCGCGCATGCCGTTGTGCTGGCCACCGGCGGGTACTCGAACGTCTTCTTCCTCTCCACCAACGCCATGGCCTCCAATGTCACGGCCATCTGGCGGGCTCACAGGAAGGGCGCCGCCTTCGCAAACCCC
>JAWWBL010000165.1:0-3116 GCA_033720975.1 Acidimicrobiia bacterium
GATGACCCTCTTCTGGCCCGTTTTGTTGAGCTCGTCGACCTTCTTGGCGAGGTGGTCGTCGACGAAGGGGCCCTTCTTCAATGAGCGAGACATATCAGAATGTCACCTCCTGCCTTTCTTCGTGCGACGACGCACGATGTACTTGTTTGAAGCCTTCTTCTTGGAACGGGTGCGTCCTTCGGCCTTGCCCCATGGGCTGACCGGGTGGCGCCCACCCGATGACTTGCCCTCTCCACCACCGAGCGGGTGGTCGACCGGGTTCATGGCGACTCCCCTGGTCTGGGGGCGCACGCCCTTCCAGCGCTTGCGGCCTGCCTTGCCCAGCTTGATCAACTCGGATTCGGTGTTCCCGACCTGGCCAATGGTGGCTCGGCTGTCGAGGGGGACCTGGCGCATCTCGCCCGAAGGAAGGCGGAGAAGGGCGAGGTCGCCCTCCTTTGACATGAGCTGAACCGCTGCTCCGGCGGAGCGGGCCATCTTGGCTCCACCACCGGGGCGCAGCTCGATCGCATGGACCATCGTTCCCGCGGGGACGTTGCGCAGAGGCAATGCATTGCCGGGCCGAATGTCGGCACCGGAGCCAGACTCGAGTCGGTCGCCCACCCGGATGCCAAGGGGGGCCAAGATGTAGCGCTTCTCACCATCCGAGTAGTTGAGGAGCGCGATACGAGCATTCCGATTTGGGTCGTACTCGATAGAAGCGACTTTCGCTGGGACTCCGTCCTTGTCACGCTTGAAATCGATGATGCGGTAACGCTGCTTGTGCCCGCCACCGCGGTGGCGCGACGTGATGCGACCGTCGGTGTTCCGGCCCCCGGTCTTGCCTTTCTTGGCGACCAGGGACTTCTCGGGCGTGTCCTTCGTGATCTCGGCGAAGTCCGAGACCGTCTGGAACCGGCGGCCCGGCGAAGTCGGCTTTCTCTTCTTCACTGCCATCTCAAACTCCAAACAGGTCGATCGAGTCGCCGTCGGCGAGTGTCACCACCGCGCGTTTCACGTCTTTGCGCCTGCCCAGCTTGTAGCCGGTGCGCTTGGTCTTTCCCCTTCGGTTCATCGTGTTCACCCTGAGGACGCGAACCTCGAATATCCCCTCGATGGCGTCGCGAATCTCCTCTTTGTTCGAGCGTGGATCCACCTCGAACGTGTAGGCATTCCTGTCCTCGATGAGGTCGTAGGACTTCTCGGAGACCACCGGCGCCAAGATGATGTCGTGCATGTCTTTCATCAGGACTCCTCCCGGTCTTCCTTGACGAAGTCTCCGTCACTGACTTCGTAGCTGCTGGAACGGCCGATCGAGCCCACGGTGTGCGAAGTGAAGACGACCTGGTCCGACCAGAGAACGTCGTAAGGAGTGAGATGACCCGGCTCCACGACGCGCACTTCGGGAAGGTTCCGGAATGACCGCCCTACCACACCATCAAGCGTCCCGAGGACTACCACCGTCTTGCCGTCCGCGCCGATGGCATCGAGCAAGCTCGCGGCTTTCTTTGTCTTGGGCGCGGACCAGGAGAGATCCTCGACGACCTTGATCGCCGATTCGGCGGCGCGCGCCGAGAGAGCGCTCCGCAAAGCCAGTCGCTTCATCTTCTTTGGAGTCCGCTGGGAGAAGTCACGTGGCTTGGGACCATGGGCGACACCGCCTCCGACCCACTGGGGTGAGCGGATCGATCCGTGGCGGGCCCGGCCGAGACCCTTTTGGCGCCACGGCTTGCGACCACCACCGCGGACTTCTCCACGGGTCTTGGTGTTTGCGGACCCGGATCGGGCCGCGGCCAATTGAGCCGTGACCACCTGGTGCAAGACGGCCATGTTGGGCTCGATGCCGAAGATGTCGGCGTCGAGCTTGATGTCACCGCTTGCGGTCCCGTCGTCCTTGAAAAGCGGTGCCTTGACTTCAGCCATTGGCCTTCACCGCCTCTCGCACCAACACGACCGAGCCCTTGGGCCCTGGCACGGAGCCGTTGAGCAGCAGCAGACCCCGCTCGGCGTCGACGGCGGCGACTTCCAAGTTGAGGGTGGTGACTTTCTCTCCACCCATCCGGCCCGCCATCCGCATGCCTTTGAAAACCCTGGAGGGAGTGGCACAGGCCCCGATCGAGCCGGGGGCGCGATGCTTCTTGTGGTTTCCATGAGAGGCGCCTTGTCCGGAGAAGTTGTGTCGCTTCATCACCCCGGCGAAGCCTTTGCCCTTGGAGACGCCCGAGACATCGGCCTTGGTGCCGGGCTCGAACATCTCCTCGACCTTGATCTCCTGACCAACCTCGAAGGCGGACGGATCCTCGACCTTGACCTCGACCAGATGGCGCGCCGGGGCAACGCCGGCTTTGGCGTAATGGCCCGCCACCGGCTTCGTGGCCTTGCCCGGCTTCATCTCGCCGTAGGCGATCTGGATGGCGTTGTACCCGTCCTTCGCAACCGTCTTCACCTGTACCACGTGGACAGGACCGGCCTTGACAACGGTGACCGGAATCGACCGGGCCTCGTCGTCGAAGATCTGGGTCATGCCCAACTTCTGTCCGAGAATCGCGTTCATTTGGCGGCCATCACAGCTTGATCTCCACTTCCACGCCGGCGGGGAGCTCCAGACGCATCAGCGAGTCAACCGTCTTCGGGGTGGGGTCGAGGATGTCGATCAGGCGCTTGTGGATGCGCATCTCGAAGTGCTCCCGGCCGTCCTTGTGGACGTGGGGGCCCCGGATCACGCAATAGCGGTGAACCTCGGTGGGAAGAGGGATCGGGCCCTTGATCTTGGCCTGGGTGCGCACGACCGTCTCGGCGATCTTCTTGGAAGATTCGTCGACGACGTTGTGGTCGTAGGCCTTGAGCCTGATGCGGATTTTCTGATCGTCAGCCATTACTTGGTGATTTTGGTTACTCGTCCGGCGCCTACGGTCCGTCCGCCTTCGCGGATAGCGAACCGCAAGCCTTCGTCCATGGCGATCGGTGCGATCAGTTCCACGGTCATTTCGGTGTTATCTCCCGGCATCACCATCTGAGTGCCCTCAGGAAGCATCACCGATCCGGTCACATCAGTAGTCCGGAAATAGAACTGGGGGCGATAACCAGAAAAGAACGGGTTATGCCGACCGCCCTCCTCCTTAGTCAGGACATAAACC
>JAWWBL010000166.1:0-3077 GCA_033720975.1 Acidimicrobiia bacterium
ATCGGTCGGCGGGTTGTGTGCCGGGCTAGACGGTGACGCCGGCCGCCATCGCCTTGGCCCGAATCTCATGCGAGTTGCGAACGTGGGGCAAGGCAGCGTCGAGCTTGACGACCCGATTGGTGATGTGGTCGAGCAACGCCTGATCGAAGGTCTGCATGCCGTGGAATGCGCCTTCCTTCATGATCTCGACCAGGCCCGAGGGGTCGGATCCGCTGAGGATCCACTCCTGAGCCCTCTCGTTGTTGGTGAGGATCTCGCAAGCAAGGACAAGCCCGCCCTCGGCCGTGTCGATCAGCCTCTGGCTGACGATCATCACTAGCTGGGAGGCAAGCTGGCCGCGCACGACATGTCGCTCGGTATCGGGAAACATCGCCAGAAGACGATTGACCGTCTCGGCCGGATCAGTGGTGCGCATCGACGAGACCACCAGGTGCCCTGTCTCGGCGGCGTCAACGGCAGCACGCGCCGCAGCCCTGTCGCCGAGCTCTGAAACCATGATGACATCGATGTCGTGACGCATTGCACCGCGAACCGCCTCGGCCACGTGTGGGGTGTCCACCCCAACCTCACGCTGTGCAACGATCGAGCGCTTGTCGGGGTGAAGCACTTCAATCGGGTCCTCGACGGTGAGGATCGCCTTCGCCTTGTTGGTGTTGATCCAGTCGACTATGGCGGAGATCGTGGTCGACTTGCCCGCTCCTGACGGACCGGTCACCAAGATGAGGCCCGAGTCCACATCCACATAGCGGTCCATCGCCGCAGGAAGACCGAGTTCGGTGAAGGACTGTGACCCTGAGACGACGTGACGAAGGATCATCGACACCGATCCCCGCTGGCGGAACGCGGTGACACGGAAGCGTCCGATGTCATGGCGCCCGTAGGCGAAGTCCGCCGTGCCCTGCTGTCTGAAATCGTCCGCGGCTTTGGGCGTCATCAGGCTTTCTGCCAGGGTCTGAGTCGCCTTGGGGCGCAACGGGTCGAAACCGGACATGGTTTTCAGCTCGCCCTCGATCCTCATGACCGGCGCAGAGCCAACCTTCAGATGTATGTCAGAAGCTCCTGCCGAAATGGCCTGTTCCAACAACTCATTGATGTCGATGTCCATCAAACTT
This sequence comes from Acidimicrobiia bacterium, assembly GCA_033720975.1. Classification (GTDB taxonomy): domain Bacteria; phylum Actinomycetota; class Acidimicrobiia; order Spongiisociales; family ZC4RG35; genus JAWWBL01. The sequence goes on from JAWWBL010000166.1 coordinate 1,113, forward strand.
CCCTTTTCCCGAGATCCACTATCGGAAAGAAAGGTGGCCGGGTTTAGGAAATCGGCCAGAACCGCCCGATCATCGACCGGCAGGCGTCCAGGGCTGCCAGCGATGACGAGGGTGACTTCAAAGGAACCTCGAAGTCGGTTGCTCCGCCCACCCCCCGCAGCACCGAAGCGGTGCTCTCTTCCAGTGCAGACAGGTCATACCCGCCCTCGAGGGCGAAAATCGTGCGGGCTCCCGGCTGTGATCGTGCCAGTGACGACGCCATCCACCCAAAATCGGCTGCAAGGAGGTTCATCCCGGCAAGAGGGTCTCTGGCATGGGCATCGAACCCTGCACTGATCAGTATCCAATCGGGGGAGAACTCGGCCACGATGGCGAGGACGATGTGGGACCATGCGATTCGATAGACGTCCCCGCCGGTCCCGTACGGAAGCGGAATGTTGACAGTTGTTCCACCCGGTGAGCCCTCCACGTCCATCGCCTGTCCCGTGAGGGGGTAATGGCCGTCCTGATGCAAAGAGACGTAGAGGATGTCAGGATCTTGCTCGACGATCGACTGCGTCCCATTGCCATGATGGACGTCCCAGTCGAGTATGGCCACGCGTTGACCGTTGGACCGAAGCAGGCTGGTGGCAACGCAGACGTTGTTGAACAGACAGAACCCCATGGCTCGGCCCCGACTGGCGTGGTGCCCGGGGGGGCGACATAGAGCAAAGCCAAAGGCGTCGTCGTCACGTGATTCGAGCTGTGACACGAGCTCAACCGCGCCTCCAGCCGATCTCAGGGCGGCATCGCATGACTCCGGGGACACCACAGTGTCGGTATCGATAGAGCCTCCACCGCGCGAGCAGAGCTGAGAGATCATCTCCACATAACCCGGGTCGTGAACCGTCTCGAGCAGCCCCCTGTCGACCAACGGCGCGGTGACGTCGACCACTCTCAGCCCGGAGCCGTCGATTCCTCGACGAACGGCTGCAAGCCGTGAGGGTGCCTCAGGGTGGCCCACTCCGGTGTCGTGCGCCAGCGAAGCGGGATGGCTGGCGACTACCACTTCCATGGTCTTACTCTCCCACACGTGGCCGCCGAGCTAGAGATCGCGGGCCGATGGCCGTCACCAATCGAAATCGGCCGGGGATGGTCCCGCGCCGAGGCGCGGACCTGGAATGACGACTTTCCTGACGGCTTCGTCCGCCTCATCCGGGGCAGCTCCGGGTTTCTCCGTGATGTCTCGGAACGGCTTGCCGAGCTCGCCGAATCCGATGTGTACTCCCCGGCCCTCCTCGAATCGGCTCGGAGAGTGTGGGTTCGCTCCGGTTATGCACCGGCATTCGATCTCTCTGTCATGGAGCGATCCGTAGAGGCCGACTTCGAGCCCGCACCAGACGTCGTTCCCTCGACAGAGCACGACATTGATGCCATCGCCGCCATCGACCGCGTTGCATTCGAGCCGTTCTGGCGCATGGGCGCTGCCGGCCTGACCGAGGCACTGAAATCGACACGGGCGTCGGCCACCCTCATTCTCAAAGCCGATGGCGTCGCCGGTTACGCGATGGTGGGCGCCCAATGGGGCACCGCATATCTCCAGCGCCTCGCAGTCGTACCCGAGGGTTGGGGCCGGGGACTGGGCACGAATCTGATCCGCGGCGCCCTTGCCTGGGCACACCGGCATGCCGCGTCGAAAATGGTGCTCAATGTGAAGCCCGGCAATCAACGAGCAATAGCGCTGTACGAACGTCACGGCTTCGTCCAGGCTCGGGAGGTTGCTCACGTCTACCGCTACGCCGGCTGAGAAGGAGTTCCCCTGATGCCCGCCGCCATACCTGACCGATACAGATTGGAGGTGCGCCTCGGCCGTGACGGTGACATCGAGGAGTGGCTTGCCACCGACACCTCGCTCGATCGACCGGTCCTGGTGCGAAGTCTTGGCCCGGAGTCGTCGGTTGAGCGTCGGCGCGAGTTCGTAGATCG
>JAWWBL010000167.1:0-3062 GCA_033720975.1 Acidimicrobiia bacterium
CTGTTGGCGGACGCCGCCCAGGGGGTTCAGGCGCAGACCCTGGCCAACGCCTACCTGGCAGTGGAAGCAGGACTGGAAGTCATTCCTGCGATCAACAAGATCGATCTTCCGGCCGCAGATCCGGAACGTGTCTCTTCCGAGCTCGCCGGGATCCTGGGCGGCAAGCCGGAGGAGACTCTGCGGCTCTCTGCCAAGCAGGGCAGCGGGGTCTCCGAGCTTCTCGAAGCACTGGTCGCGCGGGTGCCCGCCCCAGCCGGGGACCCCGACGCTGCCCTCCGAGCCCTCGTCTTCGACTCCTATTTCGACCCATACCGGGGTGTGGTGTGTTATGTGAGGGTTGTGGACGGGGCACTCTCGTCGGGCGATTCCATCCGGTTCATGGCCACTGGAGAGGTCCACGACGCCAGCGAGATCGGGTTTTTGACTCCCAAAGCGGTTCCGGTTGCCGAGATGGGACCTGGTGAGGTGGGATATCTCATCACAGGCGTCAAGGAGATCGACCGGATCAAAGTGGGCGACACAGTCACTACTTCCGTTTCCTCTGCCACCACCGCCTTGCCCGGCTATGCGGAGCCGAAGCCAATGGTCTTCTCGGGCCTGTTTCCAACGGACGGCGACGACTACGTGAAGCTCAGGGAAGCCCTGGAGAAACTTCGCTTGAACGATGCCTCCCTGGTGTGGGAGCCGGAGACGTCGAAGGCTCTGGGGTTTGGCTTCAGAGTCGGGTTTCTCGGCTTGCTCCACATGGAGATTGTCAGGGAGAGGCTGGAACGCGAGTACGACCTCGACTTGGTGGCGACTTCTCCTTCCGTGGCGTACCGGGTCGAAGGTATGAATGGCACGGTGTACGAGATCAAATCTCCTCAGGACCTCCCCGATCCAGCCGATCGCAGACGGGTTCTGGAGCCTTATGTGAAAGCGATGATCCTCACTCCTTCCGAGTTCGTCGGCCCGATCATGGAGCTGGCAACAGGGAGACGCGGTGTCGTGGGAAACATGAATTACTTGAGCCCGGAGCGAGTTGAGCTCGACTTTGAGATACCGCTGGCCGAGATCGTCTTCGACTTCTTCGACTTGCTCAAGTCGAAGACCAGGGGTTACGCGTCGCTCGATTATGAGCCTTCCGAATACCGGGAAGCCGATCTGGTGAAGGTCGACATTCTCCTCAATGGCCAGCCCGTTGACGCCTTCTCGGCGATCGTGCACCGGGATGGCGCATCGGAGTATGGAAAGAAGATGACGGGGCGCCTACGCAATCTGATACCCCGTCAACTCTTCGACGTTCCGATCCAGGCCGCCATCGGCGGAAGGATCATCAGCAGGGAGACGGTTAAGGCGAAGCGCAAAGACGTGACCGCGAAGTGCTACGGAGGGGACATCAGCCGCAAGAAGAAGCTCCTTCAGAGGCAGAAGGAGGGCAAGAAGAAGATGAAGATGGTGGGCTCGGTGGAGGTGCCGCAAGACGCCTTTGTCGCTGCATTGAAGGTCGACGAGGAGTGACGCGGAGCGAGGCGGACGCCCTGGTCGACAGCGCCGCCGCCTTCACCTCCGAGGCCAGCCGAGGCCTGACGGATGGGGGAGTCCTTCGAACCCGAGCGGACCGCCTGGTGGTGGTTCGCCTTTTGCTCACAGACGAGCTCCTCAGGTCGGTACTCGACTTGGAAGCCACCGCAGAGTTTGACGTGGTCGATAACGTTTCCGTGACATCTGATGGTTGAAGGAAGAAGATCCGAGGTTCTCCGTGCGTTGGTCGAGGAGCACATAAGGACCGGCGAGCCGGTCAGCTCACGCGCCGTACTCGAGCGGTCGAAGTTGGGGGTTTCGGCGGCCACGGTGCGGAACGACCTGAGCGCATTGGAACGAGAGGGCTACGCCATCCAACCGCACACGTCGGCCGGACGAGTTCCTACTCCAGAGGCTTATCGGTATTACGTGGATCATCTGGGACCGGCGCGTTTGCGACAAGCGACGCAAGCGAGGATCGCCTCGTTCTTCGGGGATGTTCATCTCGAGCTCTCCAATCTCCTCCAAGCCACATCAGACCTTCTCGCCGAGGTCACTGACCTGCCCGCGGTCGTGGTTGCTCCTGGCGTTTCACATGACAAGGTGCGCTCGGTGCACTCGGTCCAGGTCACGACCGATCAGATCCTCGTGGTTGTCGTCACTGAGGCCGGGCGTGTTGTCCAACAGAGGGGAAGGGTCCGGGTTCCCGTGACCGCACTCGAGATCGAAGAAGCCCAGCGCAACGTCTCAGAGGCTGCGGTGGGTCATGAACTCGGCTCGCCACTCCAGTTCTCCGACGACCTTCTCAACGACGTGGCGCAACCGGTCAGGGAATCCATGCTGACCATCGGTGACTGTCTGCATTTGGCGGCGACCGCGGGCACCGAGATCTTTGTCGGAGGAGCCCAGCGGATGCCTTTGGTGTGGAACGACCTCTCTACCGTCGAACGTGTTCTCGAGATACTTCAACGGGAAGCCGCAGTGATGAAGATGCTCGCCGGGGTCACGGGCACTTCGATACAGCTCGGGACTGACATCGAGGAGCGAGCTATCGACTTGGCTGTGGTGTCGAGGACTTATGAGGCAAAGGGAGAGGCAGGCTCGGTCGGAGTGATGGGACCAATGCGCATGAATTACAAGAGAGCGATCTCAGCCGTTGAGGAAGTCTCCCGCGAGCTCGAGGAAGAGATCGGTTCACGCTCCAACTAGATGGCGACTGACTACTACAAGGTGCTCGGGGTCGAGCGGGACGCGACGACCGAGCAGATCAAGAAGGCCTTCCGGCGGATCGCCCGCGAGACCCACCCGGACGCAAACCCCGATGACCCGGAGGCCGCAGCGCGCTTCCGCTCGGCCGCCGAGGCCTACGAAGTTCTTTCGGATCCCGACCGGCGCGCGCGCTACGACCGGGGAGACACCATCGACCTGACCGACTTGTTCGGCGGCATCGGTGGCTTGGATGATCTGTTGAGGTCGGTGTTCGGAAACACTGGTGGGTTCGGAAGGGGTGCTGCCAGGCAGGCCAGGGGTCGAGACGTCTTGGTGAGGACGACGGTCAC
>JAWWBL010000168.1:0-3013 GCA_033720975.1 Acidimicrobiia bacterium
CTTGGATTCGGGCTGGGATTCGCCCTCGGCTTCTACGCCTTGACCGAGCTCGATCCTGGCTTCGCCGCGGTGATCTTTGCCACCGTGCCCCTGTTCACGCTGCTCCTTGCCGTGGCCCATGGCCAGGAAACCATCAGCCGCAAAGCCGTGGCCGGATCCCTGGTCGCCATCGCGGGAATCGCCGTGATGGTCGGGTTCACGCCTAACACTTCGATACCCCTACTGCCGGTTCTAGCCATGGTGGCCGCGGCCCTATGTATCGCCGAGTCCGCCGTACTGGTCAAGTCGCTGCACGACATACATCCCATCGCAGTCAACGCTGTGGGCACCACAGTGGGGGCAGTGTTCCTGATCCTCCTCACGCTTGTCACCGGCACCGAAATCGTCATGCCCCAGCTAACCGAGACATGGGTGGCCATGCTCTACATGATGTTTGGGTCGCTGGTGGTCTTCATTGCCTACCTCACGGTTCTCGAGCACTGGTCGGCCTCGCGTGCCTCTTACTCGGTGCTCATCATGCCCCTGTTCACCGTCCTCTTGTCGGTCTGGCTGCTCGACGAAAAGATCGGGGCGGGCTTTCTGATAGGCGCTGCTTTGGTCCTCTCAGGCGTCTACATCGGGGCGATCACCCACGACCACGTGCGACATCACCGCCACATTCACGCCTGATCTTCAACCGGCCGGAACCTCACAAACGGCGACTGCTCCACCCACTTGTGAAGTGACTTGTCGACCCGGTCCGGGTCCGAGTCCCAGTTCTCGATGAGCGCCCTGCGGAGGATGCGGGCGCGTTCTTCGGCGTCGATATCCGTCTCTCCAACCACCGGCACGTCAGCGGATATGCCTCGCTTTAGATGGAGCATGAACTCAGGGTTGGCCTCGATGTTGGCCTCCCAATCCCTCTTCCGCCCGGGGCGACCGGTTAGGTAGTACTCGCCGTCGAAGTGGTGAAAGTAGATCTCGATCCTCCGAGGCAACCCTGTTCGGCGCCCGGTCGTACTGATATCGGCGATACCGCCCCGGTCCATCGCCTCTTTGACCGCACTGTCCATGACCAGGCTCAACAGGGAGCAGCGGCAGGGTGTTCCCGCAGCTAATTTGAAGTCATGGGCCAGAGGATCGAGGTCACATCGACTGCAATCGGCGACACGGCGATCTTCGATCTGGATCGATCGCTGACTGGACAGGACCAGGTCTCGTTCTCGGGCCCACCCGGCAACACGGATTCCCCTCCGTCCCTTCTGGCATATCGCCTCTTCTCGGCTGATCCCGAGATCAACCACGTCCATACCCTCTCGAACACGGTGTCGGTCACCAGAGAAGGGGGGTGGCCCGATGACGTCATCAATTCTGCGGCAGACAAGATCGCCAATCTGTTCATCCACTATCGAGCAGAGAGTCCGGCCGAGACGGCCGAGCGCCTACGCGACGAGCACTACAACGCGACGATCACCGACATCCGGGACCCGAACCCAGAGCTATGGGTCATGAGGATCCGACCGGACGAGACGTTGAGCGAATTCAAACCGGGCCAGTACACGACGCTCGCACTCGGCTACTGGGAGCCCCGTGTGGACGATGCGCTTGAGGACTTCGAGTCGAACCCGGACCTGTGGCGCAAACTCGCCCGGCGCTCGTATTCGGTCTCGTCGTCCATGGTTGACGAGTCCGGTGAGCTGCTGGAGCCGCAGGAGGACGAGATCGAGTTCTATGTCGTCCTGGTGGCGCCGACCGAAGAGCACATACCCGCCCTCACTCCCAGGCTCTTCAACAAGAGAGTCGGCGATCGTATCTTCCTGGGGAGAAAGTTCACCGGGCGGTACACCCTGGACGACGTCAACCCCGGCGACACGTGCATCTTCCTCTCCACGGGCACCGGCGAGGCGCCCCACAACCAGATGATCGCGGAGCTGATGCGACGAGGCCACGACGGCCGCATCTTCTCCGCGGTTTGCGTCCGGTACCGCAAAGACCTTGCCTACACAGAGCAGCACGCCGTTCTCGACAACAGGTACGACAACTACACCTACCTCACACTCACCACGCGGGAGCCCGAGAACGAGGGCAACAAGGTCTACATCCAGGACCTGGTGAAATCGGGCCGCTTGGAGGATGAGTTGGGTCAACCCCTAGACCCGGACATCACCCATGTGTTCCTGTGCGGCAATCCGGCGATGATCGGAATACCCGACCGAGATGAGGAGACCGGTGAGCTCATTTTCCCGGAGAGTCTCGGGGTCTGTCAGATCCTCCACGAGCGCGGGTTCAAGATCGACCATCGCCGCGACCCCGGCAACGTCCACTACGAGGAGTACTGGTAGCACCCTCCTGGCTTTCTGCGCGGTCAAAGTCCGGTATACCGGACGCACAGCATTAGGAACCGGGGAGGGATGGTCAGGGATGGCGCTCTCGGCGTTGTGCCTCGGCAACGGCGATCGCTGTCATGTTCACCACGTCACTCACCGAAGCGTCCCTCTGGAGTACATGCACCGTCTTTGACAAGCCGCTGAGTATCGGCCCAATGACCTCCGCGTCGCTCAGCCTATTCAGGAGCTGGTAAGAGGCGTTCGCCGCCGTCAGGTTGGGGAACACGAGCAGGTTGGCGGCACGGTCGAGCGAGCCTTCGGGCCGGCGACTGGCGAGGAGTTCAGGGACCACCGCGGTTCCGGCCTGCATCTCCCCGTCAACAGGCACATCGGGGCGGGCCTCCCTGAACAGCTCCAGGGCGCGCCGGACCCTGGCCGGCTCTGAGCCGGCGGCAGAGCCGAAGTCGGAGTAGCTGATGAAGGCAACCCTCGGCCGCCGATCGAACTCCTCCTCGGCCGTCTGGGTGGCGGCCAAGGCGATCTCGGCGAGCTGCTCTGCGGTGGGCTCGATGTTCACCGCGCAGTCGGTGAAGAACAGCACTCGTCCAGCGATCACGACGATGTAGACCGAGGAGACGATCGAGCGACCCTCTTCCACCTTGAGAACCTGCAGAGCCGGACGAATCGTCTCCGGGTAGTAGGTAGTC
>JAWWBL010000169.1:0-2947 GCA_033720975.1 Acidimicrobiia bacterium
CCCCCCAGTGCCGAGAAAGGGGAGAATCGCTACTCCGAGAACGATGACTCCCATGCCTCCGAGCCATTGGGTCAGGGCCCGCCAAAACGCGATTCCCTTGGGAAGTTGACCGGGGTCGGTCAGTATCGAAGCTCCGGTGGTAGTGAACCCAGAAGCGGTCTCAAACACGGCGCTCGATATGTCGGATATTGCTCCAGTGAGGAGGTAAGGGAGCGCGCCGAAGATCGAAAAGACGAACCAGGCCAGACCTACGGTGGCGAAGCCCTGTTTCACGTTTATGGAACCGGGCCGCTTTACCGTATATCGAGTCACGATCCCGAATCCCCCGGTTATGGCTGCTGCGACTGCGATCCAGAAAGCGACTTCGAGCTCTTGGAAGAGGAGGGCCACGAGGCTTGAAGTCAGCATGGCCAGCGCAATGAACAGCTGCACGGAGCCAAGTACATAGGCGACCGTTTTCAGCAAGCTCATCACGGGCGCCCCCGTAGCGCCGGTCTGCCTCGAGGTCATTCGCTGAACAACGCTGCCGATTCCTTGATGTCGCGCGGGAGGGCGAAGAAGATGATGTGGTCCCCCGAGCGAACCACGGTGGAGCCGTCTGGCACGAACGTCGTCCCGTTGCGCGAGATTCCGCCGATCACGACACCAACCGGAAGATTCAGTTCCTTCAGGGATTTATCGCGCGCCTCGGAGTGAGGTGCGACTTCGATCTCGATTGCCTCAGCGTCGGTGTCGGAGAAGGTCGCGACCTTGTCGACCTGACCTTGTCTCACGAACCGAAGGATGGCACTGGCCGCCATCAGTCGGGAGGAGACTGCGGCGTCGATCCCAAGACCCGACAGCAGCCCGACATAGGAGATCCGGTTGAACCGGGAGATAGCCATCCCCGCTCCAGTCGCTTTGGCCACGAGACAGCCGAGAAGATTGACTTCGTCCCATCCCGTGAGCCCGATCGCAACGTCTTTGGGTCCGAGGTCCAGATCGCCGAGCACGTCCGGATCAGTGGGGTCTCCGCAAATGACGAGAGCAGGGGAGTGGCGTGAGGCGAGGTGATTGCACCGTTCGACATCACCGTCGACGAGAACGACGTCGAGTCCTGCATCAGACATCTTGTCGGCGGTGATCTCGGCGAGCCTCGTGCCGCCCATGATGATGGCCCTCTCCAGGTGCTTGGTCTTCAGCCCGAGCAGGCGCGTGGCGTCTTCCACCCGACTCGCAGTCGTCATCAGCAATGCGTGATCACCAGGCCGCACGATGGTGTCCCCGTGCGCGACGATCGTCCTCCCGTCACGGACCAGGGCGGCGACGACCCATCCCCACTCAGCCTGGCGCAGTCGCAATCTCTTGAGCGCACCATGCGTAATGGGTGCGTTGGGAGCGACCAGCCCGCCAACCATGACGAGCTCTCCGTCGGCGAAGTGGATCAGTTCGCTGGCACCTCCGAGGCCGACTATTCCCACGAGCTCCTCGGCGGCGGTCGCCGACGGGTCAATGACGACGTCGACCCCGAGCCTGTCCGCGCCCTCCCTTATCTCGGGGTCTTCGATCCGGGCGATAGTCGTTTCGGTTCCCTGCTCCTTGGCCGTGAAACAGGCCAGCACGTTTGCGCCATCGGAGTTCGACACCGCAATGAGGAGATCGGCCTTCTCGGCTCCGGCCTCTTCCAATACATGAGAACTCGCCCCGTTTCCATGAAGAACGAGAGCGTCGATCGACTCCTGAAGTTGAGCGGCCCGGTCTTCGTCGTCCTCGATGACGACGACGTCCTGACCCTCGGCGGACAGGCGAGCGGCGAGATACGAGCCGACTGCACCGGCTCCAACGACGATTATTCGCATGCCCTACGCAACAGAAGCGTCACGACGTGAAGGCTAACTACGGCCACGTCATTTCCGGTGTTGGAAGACGATCGTTTATGGCGCGGGCGAATCAGCCTCTCCCTCGTAGACTTGCCTTCCCGTCCAAGGAGATTTGTTGCTTGAGAGCCCGGCCGATGTAGCGGAAGCCCTCCGGTCTGCCGACTACCTGCCCGACGCGCGGATTGCTCAAGTGGTGTTCTTGGCCGCCCAGCTTGGCAAGCCTGTTCTGGTCGAAGGCCCTGCCGGGGTAGGTAAGACCGAATTGGCCAAGGCAATGGCATCGATTACGGGCAGACCCCTCATCAGGCTTCAGTGTTACGAAGGCCTCGACGAGGCGAAAGCGCTATATGAGTGGAACTACAAGAAACAACTCCTCCGAATTCAGGCCGACGTCGATCATGACTGGGACTCGATAAGCCACGACATCTTCTCCGAGGAGTTCCTCCTCACCCGTCCGCTGTTGGAGGCCATCCGCTCACCCGAGCCGGTCGTACTACTCGTCGACGAGGTCGACCGCGTCGAGGTCGAGACCGAAGCCTTGCTCTTGGAGGTCTTGTCGGACTTTCAGGTATCGATCCCCGAGCTTGGGACCATGACGGCTCAGACCCAGCCGATGGTGTTTCTGACGTCCAACAACACTCGCGAGTTGAGTGAGGCCCTCAAGCGGCGGTGTCTGTTTCTCCACATCGACTACCCCGACCCGGAGCGGGAAACAGAGATTCTCTCGGCTCGGGTTCCCGATCTGTCGGCCCACATGGCGAGCCAGGTCGCCAAGGTGGTTCGCTCGATCCGCAATCTCGACCTCAAGAAGGCGCCCTCGGTGTCAGAAACGATCGACTGGGCGAGAACTCTTCTGGCCCTCTCAATCGAGGAGATGGACGAGGCCGTGCTAGAAGACACGCTTCATGTGCTGCTGAAGTACCAGACGGACATCGAGAAGGCGGCCAAGGAGCTCATCTCGAGTCCTCGAGGCTGAGGCAATGATCGGTGTCATCACCGGGTTCATTTCCGAGGTCCGCAAGGCCGGAGTCCCGGTGTCCATGGTCGAAACAATCGACGCCATGCGGGCGGTCGAGGTCATCGATATC
>JAWWBL010000170.1:0-2910 GCA_033720975.1 Acidimicrobiia bacterium
AATCGTGAGCCGAACACCCTTGGGCGACCCGGTGGTCCCCGACGTCGCCAGCACCAGCGCTGCCCCTCCGCTGTCTCCGGTGACCGGGCCGACGATTGCCCCGCCCCCGAACGCCGCAGCGAGGATGTCAAAGACAGAATCCGGGTCGAGAGCGGGTGCAATCGCCTGCGGATCCCCGGTGGCGCGAGATGCGACCTCGGCGACGGCCTCCCCGTAGCTCCATGTCCGTGGACCGAAGATCAGGAACGGCCTGGCCGGATCGATGCGCTCGAGCCAGTTGTCCATGGGTCGATTCTGCCCCTTATCCTCCGTCTTCGTGGTTTCTGAGATATTCGACAGCTCGGCCTGGGATGAGGTACCAGGGTTCGAGTTCACCGACATCACATACCACCGGGCGAGAGATGTAGCCGCGGTGCGAGTTGCCTTCGACCGGCCCGAGGTGAGAAACGCCTTCAGGCCCCACACAGTCGACGAGCTTTACTCGGCGCTGGATCATGCGCGCCAATCAACGGACATCGGATGCGTTCTTCTGACCGGCAACGGGCCGTCCCCCAAAGACGGCGGATGGGCCTTTTGCTCGGGTGGAGACCAGAGGATCCGCGGACGAGATGGCTACAAATACGCCGACGGTGATGCTGGGGTGACCGTGGACCCGGGACGGCTGGGTCGGCTTCATATTCTCGAAGTCCAGCGGCTCATCCGATTCATGCCAAAGGTCGTCATCGCAGTCGTGCCGGGATGGGCCGTGGGAGGTGGGCACAGCCTCCACGTCGTATGCGACCTCACGCTCGCCTCCGCTGAGCACGCGGTGTTCAAGCAGACTGATGCGGACGTTGCCTCCTATGACGCAGGCTATGGCTCCGCCTATCTGGCCCGACAGGTGGGACAGAAGAGAGCAAGGGAGATCTTCTTCTTGGGCCGTGACTACTCCGCCCAGGAGGGATACGAAATGGGCATGGTCAATGCCGTTGTCCCCCACGCCGAGTTGGAAGCAACAGCTCTCGAGTGGGCCGCTGAGATCACTGAGAAGAGCCCGATGGCACAGCGGATGCTGAAGCTGGCGTTCAACATGGTCGACGACGGACTGGTGGGCCAACAGCTCTTCGCAGGCGAGGCGACCCGTCTCGGCTACATGACCGACGAGGCCGAAGAGGGGCGCAATTCCTTCTTGGAGAAGCGGGAGCCCGATTTCCGAAGGTTCCCCTGGCATTACTAGCCAACGCACGTGTCCCGACTAGCAGCCTGGAAAACAGCCGCCCGCATCCACACGCTCCCCGCTTCGGTAGTCCCCGTGCTCGTCGGCGCGGGACTCGCCGTTGGCGACAGCGTCTTCCGCGCAGACGCCTTCTCATGGGCGCTGCTTGGCGCCGTTGCCATCCAAATTGCGGCCAACTTCGCCAACGACGTCTCCGACGCCAAACGGGGAGCCGACTCGATGCGCTTGGGGCCTCCGAGAATGGTCGCTCTTGGTGAGATCACGCCGCGCCAGATGTGGTCCGCGACCTGGGCTGCAGTTGGTGTCGCGGCAGTGTCAGGCCTGGCCCTGACGCTCATCGCCGGCCCCGTGGTGTTGGTGATCGGTGTCGCATCGATCATCGCAATGCTCGGTTACGTGGGGGGCCCGGTCCCGTACGGCTATCGCGGGCTTGGCGAGGTGTTCGTTTTCGTCTTTTTCGGCCTGGTGGCGACGGTTGGATCGCGGTACGTCCACGACATGTCCGCACCAGCAGCCGCTTGGGTGCTCTCGGTGCCCGTGGGCATGCTGGTCACGGCGATCCTCGTCGTAAACAACTATCGAGACATCGACACAGACCGCGCTGCCGGGAAGCTCACACTCGCCGTGATGTTGGGAAGGAAGAGGACTCAGAGGCTCTTCGCGGTCCTCCTTTACGGGGCTTATGCAGTGATCGCCGCGCTCGGGGCCGCAGGCGTGACAGCAACGCCGACGCTACTCGCAGCGGTTCTCGTCGCCGGGGCCTCGCCGCCGGTGAGGATCATTTACGCGAGGACGGAAGGACCGGCCCTCAACCGTGCTCTGAAGATGACCGCGCGTCTTCACATGTGGACGGGGCTGGCACTGGCAGCTGGGGCAGCTTTGACCGTCTGAAACCGGTCCGAGCCCCCAAAGCGTCAAACGTGACATGAAGAGACTCGCACTTGCAGCCGTCCTCTCCCTTTTGGTCACAGCCTGTGGCACCGAATCACCCGCCCCGAACGTGGACGGGGCATGGGAGCTTGTCGCCGGAACACACGACGGCACGGCATTACCACTCGTGCCCGGGTGGCCGATAACCATGATCCTGGATGGGGATAGCATCGGAGGCACGGCCTCCTGCAATAGCTACGGAGGTCGTCTTCAGGCGGGCTCGGCGGGATCCTTCTCCGTAGACGGAGGTCTCGCAATCACTGAGATGGCCTGCATGCCTCCCGAGGTCATGGAGGCCGAGCGCCTGTTCATGGAGGCCCTTGTGGATGCGGACCGCATCAGCCGGATCGGTGACAACCTGACCCTCGACGGCCCATCCACCGATCTCGAGTTTCGACTGCTCCAGCCGGTCCCCACCGCTGATCTGATCGACACGGTCTGGATGCTCGAGAGCCTGGTGAGCCAGGACACCGTCATCTCTGCACAGGGCGAGCCGGCCACTCTTAGTCTCCGGGCCGACGGGAGTTTCAGCGGCAGCACCGGTTGTCGCTCGATCTCGGGCACCTACGTCGTGACGGGAGCCGAGGTCCAATTCACCAGCTTCGCTGCCGACGGCGACTGTCCGGCCGAGTTCTCCGCCCAAGACAGTCGAGTGATCTCAGCCCTCGAAGGCGGCTTTCGGGTGGAGATCGACGGTGGCGTGTTGACAACCTGGACGTCGGGTGACGAAGGGCTCATCTACCGAGCGAGCGAGTAGGCGGCCG
>JAWWBL010000171.1:0-2886 GCA_033720975.1 Acidimicrobiia bacterium
CCCTGAAATCGACACGGGCGTCGACGACCCTCATTCTCAAAGCCGATGGTGTCGCCGGTTACGCGATGGTGGGCGCCCAATGGGGCACCGCATATCTCCAGCGCCTCGCCGTCGTACCCGAGGGTTGGGGCCGGGGACTGGGCACGAATCTGATCCGCGGCGCCCTTGCCTGGGCACACCGGCATGCCGCGTCGAAAATGGTGCTCAACGTGAAGCCCGGCAATCAACGAGCAATAGCGCTGTACGAACGGCACGGCTTCGTCCAGGCTCGGGAGGTTGCTCACGTCTACCGCTACGCCGGCTGAGAAGGAGTTCCCCTGATGCCCGCCGCCATACCTGACCGGTACAGATTGGAGGTGCGCCTGGGCCGTGACGGTGACATCGAGGAGTGGCTTGCCACCGACACCTCGCTCGATCGACCGGTCCTGGTGCGAAGTCTTGGCCCGGAGTCGTCGGTTGAGCGTCGGCGCGAGTTCGTAGATCGGGTGAGCGATGCCGCGAAAGTCTCCCACCCTCATCTCGCCAGGGTGTTCGCCGTGGATCAGGTCGAGGGTGGGGCCTACTCCGTGTCCGAGTGGACCGGGGGCGCGTCTGTCGCCGACAGGGTGGAGGCAGAACACCCGATCGAGCTTCCCGACTTCCTGCCGAACGCCTCCGGGCTGGCCGGTGCCCTCGCTGCCCTCCACAGCCAGCACGTGACCCACGGTGCAATCGACCTGGGGGCGATCTCATATTCCGCCGCCCATGCCGCGAAGCTGGGAGGGTTCGGCAGGCAGGGAGATGCGGATGCGGAAGGGGACGTCAGAGCCCTGTCCGCCTCCCTCGAGTCCGCTCTAACAGGTTCGCCTCCCGGCGGGCCGCCCCCATCGGAGCGCATCGACGGGATCCCACGGGCGATCGACCGCATCCTCCGGTCGGGTCAATCGGGGGAGTTGAGCGCCTCCGATCTCGAGAAGCTCCTGCAAGGAGCTCCCACACCGAGGGCTCCGCGACCCGAGACAGGTGCGACTTCCCGCCGGCTGCTCTTCGCCGCTCTGGGACTCGTCGTGGCTGCCATCGGCCTGGTCTCGGTCGGCCTTCTCCTCTCTCCCGGAGGAGAGCCGATCCTGCCTCCCCCACCCCCGGCGACCACCACCTCACCCGCTGTGGTCACCACGACTACGCCTCCTTCAACGACGCCAAGTGCGTCGGGACGGATCACGATCACGGACTTACAGACTCATGACCCCTTCGGAGGTGGCGGGGAGCATGACAACGACCTGCCGAGTCTCATCGATGGAAGCGAGGCCACGCAGTGGGGCACAGAGCAATACCAGGCTCCGCTTAACCTCATAAAGCCTGGTGTGGGAGTGGTCTTCGCAATTGAAGGCTCGCCTTCCCGGGTCCAGTTGTCCGGTTTGAGCGAGGGAACCGCGTTTGACCTCTACTGGTCGGGAACCTTCTTCGTCGGGATCGAGAACTGGTCGCGGGTGCTCGGTGGCCGCGCCGGGCCCGGCTCGATCGAATTCGAGCTCCCGGAGCGGGTCGACGGCTTCTGGATGATCTGGCTCACAAGCCTCCCCCTTCAACCCGAGGGGACCTACTACGCGCGACTGGGAGAAGTACGGTTTCTCCCGTGATCGATCCGGCTCTCGACCCAACGCTGATGGCGCGCGTCGCGGACGGAGACCACGGAGCCTTCACACAGGTGATGAGCCTCCATGAGGACCGGGTCTTCTCTGTGTGCCTGCGGATCCTGGGCGACAGGGAAAAGGCTCTCGACGCGACACAGGAGACGTTCCTGACGGTGTTCCGCAAGGCAGGTCAATTCAAGGGAAATGCCGCTCCGGGAACCTGGATCTACCGAATCGCCGTCAACGCGAGCTACGACCAGCTCCGCAAGCTGAAACGGCGCAGAGCCAACCCCTTGCCGGACTCCATCGACATCGAGGACATGGGCGCAGAACAGGAAATCGAATCGGCGGCCATGCGACCCGAGATCCAGGCTGCACTTGACCAGGTGCCACGCGACTTCCGCGCCGCGATCGTTCTCGTGGACATCGAGGGCATGTCGCTCCCGGACGCGGCAGCCGCTCTTGGATCTCCCGTGGGCACCATCAAGTCACGCCTCTTCCGAGGACGGCGAATACTCGCCGGGATCCTGGAACCAAAGACCGACGTCGGACCATCAAAGGAAGCAGATGCGTAGGAACGAGATGGAGCTGATCGCAGCCCTCGCCGAGGGCCGCCTCGAGGACGAGTCAGAAGCTCGCGCCCTCATTGCTTCATCCCCGCACCTTCGAGATGAGTACGAAGCTCAGCGAGCAGCGATTGAGTCAGTCCGGGAGCTGGCGCCGGCATCGCTGAGCGCGACGGAACGCTCTGCGCTTCGCCGCGACATTTGGACCGAGCTGCGGAACACCGCTGAGCGCAGATCTCCGGCTCGTCGTCTCGTCGGATGGCCGGCGTATGTGACGGCGTTGGTGTTGGTCGTCGGGGCCTTGGCGGTCCTCCGCACACCGCTCGACCAAGCCGACATGGCCGCCGCACCCACCTTTGAAGAGGTCGCCCAAGGTCTCAGTGACACCACGGTGGCCGATGACGGGGCGGCACAGCCGGGTACTGAATCCGCGGCGCAAGAGACTCAGCGTGACTCGCTCGCGGCCGACGATCTTCAGGCATACGAGGAACTAGCCGACGCTGTCCGCTCCGGGGACACACAGGCATTCACACGAATCGCGGAGCTGCCCTACGGAGGACGCGCTGCTGCCAGCGCCTGCCTCGATTTGGCCGGGTTGGAGTCCCACATTCCGCTGGGCCGGTTCGAGGTTCATGAGGGCATCGAGGTGGTCGTGGCCAGCTCTGTCGAGAATCCATCCGCGGACACCCCGATTTCCTTCGTAGACC
>JAWWBL010000172.1:0-2858 GCA_033720975.1 Acidimicrobiia bacterium
CATCTGGCCGGTGACGCCATGCCTCATCTCTCGTCCCCCACCGACCTCGAGGCCGCAACCCTCCGGGCCGAGGAGGCGTTGGGCGCCGGGGTGACCCTCTTGTTCGACAAGGGGTGGTCCGACGAGACGGTCCTCGACCTCGTTGACAGGGTGGACCCAACCGGTCGTCCCCACATCGAGGCGGCGGGGACGATCATCTCCACCCCGGACGGTTATTACCAAGGTTTCGGCAGAGAGATCGATCCTGGAGACATAGAGGCCGAGGTTGGCCGGGCGATCGGGAAGCGGGCGGATTGGGTCAAGCTGATAGGTGACTGGCCGCGACGGGGCGTCGGCCCGCAGCCCAATTTCACCCAGTCCCAATTGGAGGATGCGGTGCGAGTGGCAGAAGCAATGGGTGCTCGCGTCGCGATTCACACGATGGCGCGCGAAGTGCCTGCGATGGCCGTGGCTGCGGGTGTCCACTCAATCGAGCACGGGTTGTTCCTCGACTCCGAGAACCTGGATGACCTTGCCGCGAGGGGCGCCATGTGGGTTCCCACGATCTCCCAAGTCGAAGCAACCGCCGCGGAGCTTCGACCCGGCTCGAGCGGTCAAGCGCTCCTGGAGGAGGGTGTCGCCAACGCATGTCGTCTCGTGCCGCTGGCAGTCGAGGCGGGCGTCACCGTCCTGGCCGGGTCGGACCTTGCGGTCTCGTCGGCGGAGGTCGTAGAAGAGGTGCTACGCATCGCCCGGTGCGGCGTCGACGCGGCATCGGCGCTCTCCATCGCCGCCGGCGGAGGGCACGACGCGGTCGGGCGCTCCTCCCGCTTCGAGCTGGGATTCCCGGCGGATGCTGTGTTCTTCCCGGAGAACCCGCGTGACGACCTCGAGGTCTTACGCAGTCCGGCTCATGTGATCCGAGGGGGAGCCCTCCGATGAAGCTGGTCCTTGCCTCGACTTCGCCCCGTCGTCGCGAGTTGCTGTCACGGCTGGGAGTCGAGTTCGAGGTAGAGCCACCGACCGTGAACGAAGACCGTCACCCGGGGGAAGCACCCCCTGAGGCTGTCGAGCGACTGGCTCGCGCCAAGGCGACAGCCGTTGCCGGCCCCGGCAAGATCGTGCTTGCCGCCGACACGCTCGTCGTCCACGATGGACGCGCTCTGGGCAAGCCGGCCCATCCCGAGGAGGCGAGGTCGATGCTGCGTGACCTCCAGGGCTCGTCCCATGACGTATTCACAGGCATCGCAGTCGCCCACTGGGACGGCCACGCAGTGGTCGAGTCCATGGTGGATGTCGCTGAGGTGGTGTTCCTCCCTATGACTGCGGACGAAATCGCCTCCTATGTGGCGACCGGCGAGCCCATGGACAAGGCGGGGTCGTATGCACTTCAAGGTATTGCCGGTCGTTACGTCGAAGCCGTTCATGGGTCCCCGTTCACCGTCATCGGGCTGCCACTCCACCTGTTAGCAAGGTTGGTGGCCAGAGCGGGACACGACCTGGAGGCGTTCGCGGTGGACCCCCAATCGACCGTAGACTCCGGGCCGTGATTCGCCGGACTCTCGCCATCGTGGTTGTTGTTGCCGCGTGCTCACCGACGACTGCCAGTACCACGACAGTGTCTTCGACCACGTCGACTTCCGTCTCGACGACCACCAGCCTGCCCAGCACCACGACCTCGATGACGTCCACGACCACCACGACGGTGCCGCCGACCACCACGACGGTGCCGCCGACAACCACTAGCACCGGAGTCGCTGGCAACTGGGCCGTCCAGCCTCTGATCGTCGCCGAGATGGGCGCCCTGGGCTGGTGGAACGGTGTGTCGTGGGTGGATGCCCAGGAGGCCGGGGCTTTGCCTGTGTCCGGGGGAGAGAGCTATCAAATTGCCCGCGTTGGCACGAACGGAGAGGTTGTGACCGGCGGTCCCGAGGTTGTCCAGTGTGAGCCATTTCTGAACAATCTGGGGGTTGATCTGGATCAGCCGGATCTTCTCGGCGAGTGGCCAGGCCCGGCGGGCGTGGCCATCTCCGCTCCCTGGGAGCTTCAACCCCACCTGGTCGAGCCCTTCACCGATGACGGCACCTACTCTCAATTTGCCAAGGATCTGTTGGCAAATCGGGGTTTGAACGTAGAGAGTCCGATCGTCAAACAGGCATACCGGTTCGACCTGGAAGGCGACGGGATCAACGAGGTCTTGGTCGTGGCCGAGGGGCTGACCAACGGGTATTTCACGACCAACGGTGACTATTCGATCGTCTTCCTGCGCAAGGTGATCGAAGGCGAAGTCGCCACTGCCGTCATCGCGGACACAGTGATCACAGATGAGAACACGCAGTACTTCGTTGGCTACTCCCTCGGTGCCATCGCCGACCTCAACAACGACGGCAAGATGGAGATCGTCCTCAGCCAGGCCGACTTCGAGGGGTTCGGGATCGCGATGTGGGAGTACGTGAACAACGACCTCGGGCCTGTGCTCATCTTCCAGACCGGCTGCGGCGCCTGATGGAGAATCCGTTCACCGATCGGCCCACCTTTGTCGAGCACTCAGGGATCGAATTGACCGACGCGTCGGCCGATTTGGCAGCGGGCCGGATCGAGCTGACCGAGAACCACATGCAGCCGTACGGCGTGGTCCATGGGGGTGTCTACTGCACCTTGGCGGAGACTCTGGCATCAACGGGTGCGGCCATATGGGCCATGGGTGAGGGGATGGCGGGGGCGGTCGGAGTGACCAACAAGACCGACTTTCTTCGTCCCACTACGGGTGGGGAGCTGCGTGGCGAGGCCACCCCGATCTTCCGGGGCAAGACTCAGCAGCTCTGGCAGGTCAACATCACCCGGGACGACGGCAAACTCGCCGCGCAGAGCCAGGTTCG
>JAWWBL010000173.1:0-2840 GCA_033720975.1 Acidimicrobiia bacterium
CACTCAGGATTCGGAGATCAAGATCGCCAGCGTGCAAGCGCTCGGGTCGGTCGGCGGGCCGCTGTCAATACCCACCATCCTCGATGCGTACCACTCCGAAGACTGGCGGATCGCGGCAAAAGCCGCCACCGCTCTCGGGGAGATGGGCGACAACTCCGTGCTCGACGAGTTGGCGGCAGGGCTCACCCATCGAGTGTGGTGGGTGCGGCGCAATTCCGCAGCAGCACTCGCGGCCCTTCCCGGCGGGATCGCCGTCCTCTACCGTTCCCTCACATCGCCGGACCCGTTTGCCCGGGATTCCGCAGCCGAGGCGCTCGACGACTGTGGGGAACTGGTCAAGGCGCGCACGCGTCACGAGCAAGGCGAGGCGAACCGAGACGAACTTCGCCTTCTCCGCCACATGCGTGGGAGCGAGGCGGTCCCGGCGTGATTCTCGACGTTTTCGCCTGGATGGGTTATACGACCCTCATCTACTTCACCCTGATCCAGGGCTACATGGTTTTCCTAGGAGTGCGGTCGGCCGCCGTCATGCGCAGGAACCACCACATCAATCGCTTTGGCCGAGTCGCCGACATGATGACGAGTCAGACCTCCCCACCGGTTTCCATCGTCCTCGCCGCGTACAACGAAGCTGCCGGGATTGTCGACTCGGTGAGGTCGATGTGCATTGTGAACTACCCGAGGTTCGAGCTGGTCATCGTCAACGACGGGTCTACCGACGACACCCTCCAGCTCTTGATCGACGCATTCAAACTGGAGCGAGTGAGCGTCCCTTACCGACCCGACCTGAGGACTGCTCCCATTCGCGGGATCTACAGGGGCCGGGGAGCAGTCCAGATCACGGTCATCGACAAGGAGAACGGCGGGCGAGCAGACGCTCTCAACGCCGGTATCAATGCGGCCCGATATCCCTACGCCCTGTGCACAGATGCCGATGTGATCCTCGACGCCCGCTGCCTGGTCGGAGCGATGCGCCGTGTCGTGGAAGACCGCCATCGGACAGTCGCCGTAGGCGGAAACATACGACCGCTCAACGGTTGCAAAGTGGAGCTTGGGCACTTGGTGAGCGCGGCGGTGCCCAAGAAGCTCATCCCGAGGATGCAGGTCCTCGAGTACATACGCGCCTTTCTCGCCAGCCGTCCGGCATGGTCCGGAATGGGGGCGCTGCCGCTGATCTCGGGGGCATTCGGGATATGGAAGCGGACAGCTGTGATCGCGGTGGGAGGCTTCACCCGAGGACACATGGGAGAAGACCTCGACCTCACGATGCGCCTGCACCGCTATCACCTCGACAACGACATCCCCTATCGCATTGTCTACGAGCCGTCGGCAGTGATCTGGACCGAAGTGCCCGAGATAGTGCGCGTTCTCAGACGACAGAGAATCCGCTGGCACCGCGGGTTGATGACCGCAGTCCGCGATTTCCGTCACATCACCTTCAATCCCCGATACGGGAATCTGGGGATGATCACGTGGAGCGGCATGGTCCTATTCGAGTACATCGCTCCCGCGATTGAGTTCCTCGGCTGGCTGATCATCCCGGCTGCCTTTGTTCTGGGAGCTCTCAACACCTCATTGTTCCTGTCGTTGCTCGCGCTGGCCTTCGGCGTGGGTCTGATCAACTCGCTGCTCGCTCTGCTCCTCGACGAGTCATTCGGCTATTTCAACAAGCCGTCCGACGCAGCGCGGCTGCTCGTGATGGCGGTGGTCGAGAACCTCGGGTTCCGTCAAATGACTGTTGTCTGGCGCATGCAGGCTCTGTTCGGGCGCGCTCCAGCGTCATGGGGCAACATGGAGCGCCGCGGCGTCGCCAACCTGGGCCATCGTGTCCGGTTGAGACCCTCAGATCGGCGGGAGATGACTCCGTCGGGTTAGCGTGCGGCTCCCACCGAGCCAGGAGCACCGATGACATCACTCGCCGAACTCGCCGACCGTTACTGGCTCACCTACGCCGAGTACTCGCCCCCAACAGCAACGTCGCGAGGCGTCCACGAGTTCGACGACCGGCTTCGCCGCTTTGACGACGATTGGCTCGACGACATGGCAGGGCGTTTTCGCTCCCTGGTGGCCCAGGCCTCTGAGATCGACCGCGACGCTCTCACCCCAGACGAACGGGTCTCGCTGGGTCTGTTGACGCATGAGGCTTCGACATGGGCTAGAGACATCGAGCTCAGATGGGCGATGGCGCCGGTGGACCCCTTCACCGGGCCGCACATCGTTCTCATGCAGGGAGCGCGTATCGCCACCGTGACGAACATGGGGCAAGCGAACGCCCTTCTCGAGCGCTACTCGAAGGTGGGTGATCACCTCGACGGAGCTCTCCGGCTTCACCGGCGGCTTGCGGGGGCGTGTCAAGCCCCAGCTCAGGCAGCTTTGGGCAGGGTCCTCAGCCAACTTGATGGCTACCTGGGCTCGGGACTCGACACCGATCCGTTCCTCAGACTGAAGCTCCCCCAGTCCGGTGAGACGGCCGATCGCTGGAGGGAGAAGGCGACGGAGCTGGTTCAGACGGTCATCCGACCGGCCGTCCAGACCTACCGCGATGGGCTTGTCGAGCACATCGCTCCGGTGGCGCGGCCCGACGACAAATGCGGGTTGACCTGGATGGAGGGGGGTGAGGAGCTCTATGCGCACCTCATCCACAAGTACACCCAGCTCGACAAGTCCCCTCAGGAGATTCATGACATCGGGCTGGAATGGGCTACAGAGATAAACGCAGCCGAATGGGTGGAGATCGGTGGGGAGGCCTTCGGAGCGACGACCATGGACGAGGTCTTCGGGGCGTTGCGCTCCGCACCGGAAGCCCACTTCTCCTCCGAGGAAGAGATGCTCAGCCATGC
>JAWWBL010000174.1:0-2839 GCA_033720975.1 Acidimicrobiia bacterium
CTTGACCGGCCGGGGCCCGTAGCTCAATCTGGTCAGAGCAGCGGACTCATAATCCGTTGGTTGCAGGTTCAAATCCTGCCGGGCCCACCATCGCCCCATTCCGCAAACCTCAGGTAGGTAGCGCCCTATACGGGCGCTACCTCTCTCAAGAATGAGCGGTGCGCGAGAATGTATCCGCCTAGGACGGTGGGCCGAAGGGCCCGAGCAAGTACCTTCCCGCACATGGCCGTCTATGGAACCGTCGAACTTGGTGGAACCAAGACGCTGGTCGCGTCCGGAACTCATCCAGACGACCTCACACCCATCTCCATCCCCACGACCACGCCCGAGGAGACACTCAAATCGGTGGTCAACGCTCTTTCCGGTGTCGATGCGGTGGGGATCGCCACGTTTGGCCCGGTGGAGCTGCGGAAGGGATTCGACAGCTACGGGACATTGACGTCCACGCCCAAGCCGGGGTGGTCGGGAACGCGAGTTCTTGACTTTGTGCAAGAAGGCGTCGGTGTCCCTGTCGGTCTCGACACCGATGTGAACGGCGCGGCCCTTGGGGAGTACCGATGGGGCGCCGGACGCGGCTTAGACACGATTGTGTACGTCACAGTTGGTACCGGCATCGGTGGTGGCGGCGTGGTGGGCGGTTCGACCCTGCGAGCGCTGGGCCATCCAGAGATGGGACATGTTGTCGTCCGCCGCCGCCCGGGGGACGAGTATCCCGGTCGATGTCCGTATCACGGCGACTGTCTCGAGGGTATGGCGTCTGGCCCGGCGATCACCGACCGCTACGGCCCTCACGAAGAGTGGGACGGGGACGTGTTGGGCCTTGCAACCTTCTACCTGGCTCAGGGACTCCGTGACATCGTCTACGTCCTTTCACCCGAGAGAGTCATCGTGGGTGGGGGAGTGAGCCGAATCGACGGCTTCCACGACGCGCTGCAGTCAGCTCTCACGCAAGAGCTGGCCGGTTACCCGGGCATGAGCGAGCACCGAGCCAACTTCATCGTGCCCCCAGGTCTTGGTGACCTGTCAGGCCTGGCAGGGGGGCTGGTTCTGGCCGAGACATCCCTCGCCTGATGGCTACCCCTCATCTTCAGATCCGGCCGGGAAACCCCGCCTTTCTCGATCTGCCTTGGGAAAAGGGCGTGAATGAGTGGGGCAGCAATCGTTTGGTTGACATGCCTGCAGGGATTCATCGTCATCCTGTGGTGTTCGTGGCCTACGACGAGGGGATCTACGTGATAAAGGAGCTCCCGGAAAGATTGGCGCGCAACGAGTTCGAGGTATTGGGGGCCCTGGAGGACCTGACCCACAAGGCGGCTGAGCCAGTGGGGTTGGTCGAGCGCCGCTGGCTCGATCCCGGGGAGGAACAGTCGGCCGCAGTGATCACCCGATTCGTCCAACACTCCTTTCCGTACCGTCACCTGGTCAGTGGGCCCGGATTTGGGCCTCGTCGCTCCCAGATGCTCCACTCCCTGGCAAGCCTGATGGTGGAACTGCACCTGACCGGGTGTTTCTGGGGCGACTGCTCACTATCGAATGTGCTCTATCGCTACGACGCCGGCGAGATCGAGGCGATCATGATCGACGCGGAGACCTCCGAGCTCCACCAAGAGCTGTCCGATGGCCAGCGTGAACAGGACATGGGGATCCTGGTCGAGAACCTTGCCGGGGAGATGGCCGACATCGCCAACGAACAGGGAGCCAGCATCGATGAGGCTGACCTGAGCCTTGGGGAGGACGTCGAGACCCGATACCAAAGCCTATGGGCTGAGCTCCACCAGGTGCTGGTGATCGCAAGGGACGAGAGCTACAAGGTGAGGGAGCGCATCAACAGGCTCCACGAGTTGGGCTTCTCCGTGCGCGATGTCGAAATGGAGCCCTCAGGCGAGGGTGAACTGGTGAAGATGCGGGCTCGTGTGGGGGGTCGTACCTACAACTCGGACAACCTGGCATCAATGGCCGGTGTGGTGGCATCGGAAAACCAGGCAAGGGTCATCCTGGGGGATCTCAACTACCACCTAGTGAAGTATGGGCACACGACGCCGACTGGTCGCGATGTCGGCGTATTCCATTGGCTCACCACTTCGTTCCAGCCGATTCTCGCTCGGATAACGGAAGTCTGGCCGGGCGATGACCCAGTCCAGGGATATTGCGATTTCCTTCACTACCGCATGGAGTTGGCTCGGGGGGCCGGCCACGACATCGAAAACGAGCCTGCCCTCGAGTCCTGGATCGAAAAAGGGTTTCCGGGCTTTCCGCTTGACACGGACCGTGTCGACTTTGATAGGTTCTAAGCAACCTTTGCCATTTGAGGAGGCAAACAGATGAAGAGTCGCAAATTGCTGTCGATCATCGCCGTGCTGGCGATGGTCCTGGCAGCATGTAATGGAGCGCCCCCGGATGACACCGGCGGCGGTGGCGGAGATCTCTCCGGAACCGAGGTCACGATATTCGGGGCCTTCGTCTCACCGGAGCAGGAGGCGTTTGAGGCCTCGATTGCCGCGTTCGAGCAGAGAACCGGGATCGACATCATTTATGAAGGTTCCGGGGACTTCGAGACCCAGATAGGGATCAGGATCGAGGGCGGTAACGCTCCCGACATCGCTGTGTTCCCTCAGCCCGGTCTCGCCAATCAGTTCATTGACGATTATGTCGATCTGACGACGTTCATGGACGCAGGTGACATCGACGCCGCATTCAGCCCGTATCTCGCAGGCCTCGTCGACCGAGGCGACGGATCCCGCGTGGCCGGCTGGCTGAAGGTGAACTCGAAGAGCCTCGTCTGGTACCCGGTTCCAGAGTTTGAGGATGCCGGATATCAGCTTCCCGAGACCTGGGACGA
>JAWWBL010000175.1:0-2828 GCA_033720975.1 Acidimicrobiia bacterium
CACGCAGAGCCTGCTCAATGTCCTTGACGGAGAGCTTTCCCTTGCCGCGAAGCGAAGAAAAGACCTTCTCGAAACCTTGGGTGAGCGCGTCGAACATCAGGTCTCTAGGTTATGTGGCATGACCTACCAACTCGACACCGTATTCATCTGGGTCAATGACTTGGGCCGTTCCGTCGACTGGTACCGCAAGCTCGGAATCGAGCCAGGGCCGGTCTACGGGCCGTGGCAAACGATGGTCGTCGACGGCGAGACCAGGTTCGCGCTACATCAAGGATCGCGGCCCGAAGGGCCGAGCACGGCCGTTCCCTCGTTTCGAGTGGACGACCTCGATGCCCACATCACGCGTCTCGACGCGGCCGGGATAGAGCCAACCGATCCCGAGATCACCGACACGGGTGTGGCGAGGTTCACGACATTCACGGACCCCGACGGCAACGAGGTCCAGCTGCTCGAGCGCACTTGAGGCCTTATTCTCCCCAAGATGATCCCATCCAACGTCGAGGACCTGGCCGCTGAACTCGACAAACAGAGCTACTTCGCCGCTGAGGACCTCACGATCGCCGTGCACCTCGCCCTTCAGCTAGGGAGACCTTTGTTTCTGGAGGGGGAGGCCGGAGTGGGCAAGACCGAGTTGGCAAAGGTCCTCGCCGCGAGGGTTGGCGACGATCTGATCCGGCTCCAGTGCTACGAGGGACTCGACGTTGGCCAGGCGCTCTACGAGTGGGACTACGCCCGCCAGATGATGGAGATCCGGCTCCTCGAGGCCAGGGGCCAGGGCGGGTCCGCAACGGCAAGGGACATCATGAGCCGGGACTTCCTAATCGCGCGACCCCTTCTTCAGGCGATCGAGGCCTCCAGGGACGGGCGCCGGCCGGTGCTGCTGATCGACGAGCTCGACCGGGCTGACGAGGAGTTCGAGGCGTTCCTACTGGAGCTCTTGTCCGATTTCCAGGTCTCCATACCCGAGATAGGGACGATCAAAGCCGAGGTTCCGCCCATCGTCGTGTTGACCTCCAACCGGACCCGGGAGATCCACGATGCCCTGAAACGTCGTTGCATCTACCACTGGATCGACTATCCCTCGCCGGAGCTCGAAGCGGCCATCGTCATGAGAAAGGTTCCGGGAATCGAAGACCAGCTGGCCGCGTCCCTGGCCGGAGCGATGAGCCGGCTTCGGGAGATGGACCTCTACAAGCCGCCGGGAGTGGCTGAGACACTCGACTGGGCGGAGTCGCTACAGCTGCTCCACGACGGCCAGTTGACGCCGGCGGTCGTCGACAAGACACTCGGAGTCATTCTCAAGTACAAGGACGACATAGACGTGGTGAGAGAGGCCGGAGTCGAGGCGCTGGCGGGATGACCGGACCGGTGCGCGACATTGCCTCCTTCGCTGAAGCGCTGAGGGGCCGTGGCATGACCGTCACGCCGGATCAGATGTCGGACATGGCGAGATCGCTGTCACTGATCGATCCGGCTCGCCGTGCGCATTTTCACGCCGCGCTTCGCTGTCTTGCAATCACCGATCCCGGCGATCGAGCCCCGTTCGACGAGGAGTTCAGGCGTTTCTTCGATAGAGCGGATGATCACGCCGAAAGCGACGGGCAAACATTCGACACCCCTGCGTGGTCGATTCTCACCGATGGAAACCTCGAAGGCACGGGAGAGGAAGCCGCAGCGCCTGCAGGGGCTTCGGCGGTGGAGAGCATCGCCCATCGCGACTTTGGGGACCTGACCGAGGTCGAGTTGGCCGAAGCGAGAAAGATGGTCCAGAGAATGCTGTGGGAGCCTGAGGCCTTGCGCACTCGCCGGTGGAGACATGACGACCGAGGCCGGCGACCCGATCTCCGCCGCACCTTTCACACAGCGGTGGGGCCTGAAGGGGACCTGCTCCGCATCGAGGGCCAGCGTCGCCGAACCCGCCAGCGGCCTCTGATAATCATCGCTGACATCTCAGGATCAATGGAGCGCTATGCGGAGATGTTCCTCGTCTTCGCTCACGCCGCAAATCAGCGGCTCCGTCATGTGGAAGTGTTCACGTTCTCCACTCAGTTGACCCGCATCACCGAGGATCTCGCCAGGCGCAGTGCCCGCGACGCCATATCAGGTGCGTCCCGCACCGTCTCCGACTGGTCGGGAGGCACGAAGATTGGCGAAGCGTTGGGCGAATGGAACCTGAGGTGGTCACGGCGCATGGTGCGCGGCGGGCCGGTGATGATGATCCTCTCGGACGGGTGGGACTGCGGGAGTCCCCGAACCCTTCACAAAGAGATGGGGCGTGTTTCCCGGTCGGTTCACCGTGTTCTCTGGCTCAACCCTTTGGCGGCCCGTGCGGATTACCGACCCGCCACGAGAGGGATGAAGGCCGCGCTCCCCTTCATCGACCATTTGCTTCCCGCCGCATCTGTGTCCGACCTCCGAGGCGTGGTGAGACTGCTGGAGTCGATCGGATCCAAGCCAAGAGCGGCAACTACCCTCTCAGAACGATGAGAAGCCAGCTCAAGTTGCGCAACGATTGGGTTGAGCAGGGCAAAAAAGTGGCGGTGGCCACCGTGATAAAGGTCCACGGAAGCGCACCGCGGCCAGAGGGCTCCAAGTTCCTGGTTTCCTCCGATGGCGACATGGAGGGCTCCGTCAGCGGTGGGTGCGTGGAGAACGACGTCTTCCTCCATGCCCAGGAGGTCATCGAGACCGGCCGACCCAAGACCGTCACCTACGGGATAGCCGACGAAGACGCCTTCGAGGTTGGCATGTCCTGCGGTGGGACGATCGACGTGTTCATAGAGCCCTGGTGAACACAACGCTTCACGCGATCCAGGGGATTCTCGATG
>JAWWBL010000176.1:0-2810 GCA_033720975.1 Acidimicrobiia bacterium
ACCGAGGAGATTCTCCGGGCTTCCGCCGTGACGATGCACTTCAGGAGGACCGCGACCGAGGCCACCGAGATTCGGGGCGTTCCCATTGCCGAGGGCGACAAGGTGGTGATGTGGTACACCTCGGCCAACTACGACGAGGAGGTCTTCGACGAGCCCTTCCGGTTCGATCTGAGCCGCGATCCGAACCCGCACGTCACCTTTGGCACCGGACGCCATGTTTGCCTCGGGGCCTCGTTGGCTCGCCTGGAGGTGAGGGTGTTCTTCGAGGAGTTGCTGGGCCGCGTGTCCGGGTTCGAGGTCGGCGAGCCGGACCTCCTGCGGTCGAACTTCATTCGCGGGATCAAGCACCTGCCCGTGTCGATCCGGTGAGACCAGGGCGTTGGGTGTGTCTGCTCTTGGTGCTCTCGCTGGGCTGCGGCAGCTCTTCGGTCGAGCTGGTCGTGGTGGGCAGCGGGGTCGACGGGTGCTCCTACGACGGTCCTTCGCAGGTGGTGCCAGGGCTCCACAGCATGGTGATGGGGCCGTCGGGGGGCGGCCACATCGTCACGACCGTGCATCTGATCGACACCGACGTAACCACGTCTGCGATTGCGGAGCACTTCGCCTCCGGAGGCGACCCATTCCCCGACTTCATGACTCCGGTGATGACAGTCGAGCGGGTCAACCCCAATGCTTTCGTGACCGAGTCCTACGAGTTCGAGGCGGGGGAGTACGTCATCGTGTGCACTTCGGTTAATCCGGTCGGTGACGATCTCGTTCGCCCTATCGGCTTCCTCACGGTGTCGGAGGGCTGAGGCAGGATTACGAGACCCCGAACCGGCGTTGAACAGTGCGTCCCCCGATTGATCGATCGCATGAGCATTGCTGTTTTTCACGAGCACCCCGATTGGAACGAACCTCTCTTCGCGGAGATGTCCCGACGCGGTCTCAACTGGACTTCGGTAGACGCTTCCAAGCCCGGTTTCGATCCAGCGTATGTAGGGGAATGGGACGTACTCATAAACCGGATGAGCCCCTCGGCCTGGACCCGAGGCCACATGTCGGCGATGCTCCAGACACCGGAGTTCCTCCGCGTTGCCGAGTCCTCTGGGATCCCGGTCATCAACGGGCCCGAGGCGTATGCCTACGAGCTCTCGAAACGCAAGCAACTCGAGTTGTTCCGGAGAGAAGGGGTTCGACATCCGGAGGGGCGACCGTTCCTCAACCAGGAGGAGATCATGGGTGCCGCGCTCGATCTGACCTTCCCCGTGCTGATCAAGCCAAACATCGGGGGCAGCGGCGCCGGCATCGAGGAATTCGGGACGTGGGAGCAGCTCAAAGCCGCCGTCGAGGCAGGTTTTGGGGAATCGCTGGGCCCGGATGGGACCGGCCTGGTCCAGGAGAAGCTTTCAGCACGAGGCAACTCGGTGGTGAGGATCGAGGTCCTCGATGGGGAGTTCCTCTACGGCATCCGTCTCCGGCTGATGCCCGGCTCATTCAATCTGTGCCCCGCCGACTACTGCGAGCCCGGGTCCGAGGATGCGAGTGACCTGGTTGAGGGGTACACGCCACCCGGCCATCTCGTCGAAGAGGCTCTTCGGATCATCGACGCGGTGGGCGCCGATCTCGGTGGTGTCGAGTACTTGATAAGCGACCGGGATGGTGAGGCTTACTTCTACGACGTGAACGTGCTGTCCAATTTCGTCGCCGACGCGATCCGGGTCGTGGGTTTTGATCCCTTCGCGAAGCTCGTCGACTTCATAGAGGGACGCGCTCGACGCACCGTCTCGCGCTGAAACCCCTGGTCAGGGGGAGTTAGCAGCTTTTTCCTGGCGACTGGTCCTCAGGACCGGAATTTGTCACACCTGTTGTGTCTAATGGACTTCATGGGAAATGGCATTTTCGACACCGATCTCGCCTTCGAGATGACCCGGGCCGAAATGGCTAAGGACTGGATCGAACCTCACCGCCATGTCGTGCCCGGCGACCTGGAATCGATCGCCCCGGGCCCGGCCCTTGGGGCCATCCTCGCCGCCATCGACCGCTCCAAGCTCAACGGACACGACGCAGTGCGGGTCATGCAGGCCGACGCCAGGATGGAGTCCTACTACGCCTCCTTGAAGTACCAGTCGATGGCGGAGGTCGCCTACTCCCCGCCGTCAGGACCGGACGCCGATGTCGTACGTGACCGGTCCGAGCTCGAGTTCGCCTCCGAGGAGATTGGCTCGGCGCTGCACCTGACACGCCGCTCAGCCGACGCAGAGCTCGGTTTTGCCCTCTCAATCCAGTCAGACCTGCCTCGGGTCGCCGCGGCGCTTAGAACTGGCCGCCTCGATGTGCGCAGGGCCAAGATCTTCGATCGGTGGCTGTCAGGAGTCGATTCCGAGACCATCGAGGCGGCTTGCGACCGGCTGCTCGATGCCGCGGGGCGCCTAACCACGGGTCAGCTCCGAGCCCGCCTTCAGCGTCTCGTCATGGAGGTCGACCCGGACTCGACGGAGCAGACGAGGAAGCGCTCGGTAAAGGAGCGTGTCACGTTTTTCGAGCCAAACCCCGAGGGGACGGCGAATCTGTACGCCTATGGGATCCCGGTGGAAGAGGCTGCTCGGGCCGGGCGTCATATCAACGGCCTGGCCTATGGCCTGAAACGGGCTGGTGACCAGAGATCCATTGATCAGCTGCGGGTCGACGTACTGATCGACCTCTTACAGGGGAAGGCTCACCGGTCGTCAGGCGGTGGTGGTGTCCACATGACGGTGTCGCTCGAGACCCTCGCCGGTCTCTCGGAGGCGCCGGGCGAGCTGGACGGTTTTGCTCCGGTGGCGGCCGAA
>JAWWBL010000177.1:0-2803 GCA_033720975.1 Acidimicrobiia bacterium
CAACCAACAATCCCTTCTATCCGTGCCAACCATCAACTACCACGAGGCGGTCCCCGGTCACCACACACAGATCGGAATCGCCCAATCTCTGGATCTCCCCACATTCCAGAACTTCGTCACCCACAACGGATACGTGGAGGGCTGGGCGCTCTACGCGGAGAGACTGGCGTATGAGGCCGGGATGTACGAGGACGACCCGTACGGAAACATCGGCCGTCTCCAACTCGAGTTGCTTCGCGCGGTGCGCCTCGTTGTCGACACCGGCATCCATCATTTCGGCTGGTCGAGCTTGGAGGCGCGTGCGTACATGAACACGGTGACTCCAGCCTGGTCCCACGAAGTCGAGCGCTATATGGCCCTACCCGGCCAGGCAACCGGTTACATGGTGGGGATGCAGGAGCTTCTGCGACTGAGGCGGCTCGCGATGGACCGGCTCGGGGAGGACTTCGACCTCGCCGAGTTCCATACCGTTGTGTTGGGTAGCGGAAGTCAGCCCCTGTCGGTCCTGGAGCGCACGGTCGGTGACTACGTGGACGAGTTGTCTGACCGTTAGGGCGCAGGTGCCCCAAACTCGGATGCACGGACATCCGGGCCGAACGTGTCTTTCCATACGACGGTTGTGAGCAGCCACAACGCGGTCCCAATCAAAAGCAATGGGAAGGAGCGTGCCACGATGGGATACGAATCCGCGCTGTCGCCGAGCCAGCCTCCGACCAGGGCCCCGAGTGGGAGGGTCGCCCAACCAATGGCTCGGGATGCGGAGATCACACGTCCCAGCATTGACTCCTTCGCGTAGTGCTGGCGGATCGTGGCGAGGGGGATATTGATGATCGAAACTCCAATCATCCAGCCGATCTGTAGTGCGATGGCGAGCAGGCCATACGTGGTGAACATGACCGCAGTCAGCCCTATGCCTGTGATTCCCATACCCATCACCAAGGAGCGCCCCAGGCCTAGCCGACGCGTGATCCTGGGGGCTATGAGGGCACCGACCACGCCTCCTACACCCATGGCGCTGAGCAGGATGCCCGCCTGAATCTCGTCCACCGCGCCAAGGACATCAAAGAACAGAACTACGAAGGTGGCCTCGATGAAGCCCATGACAAAGTTGGGTATGGCCGCCGCGATCGTGGTGATCCTGAGTCTTGGCTCAGCCCATAGGTAGCGGATGCCGTTGATGGCCTCGGTGAGAAACGGAGCGCGCTCTTCATCGGGGTCGCGGTGATGCGCCACCGGGCCAACCCAGCGCAAGAAGATCGCCGAGACGATGAAGGTGACACCATTGATGAACAGCCCCACACCTGGCCCGAGGAACACTGCTGCCATGACGCCGGCAACTAGAGGTCCGAGGGCGAAGTTGATCTGAATACTCGCCGTGACCAGGGAGTTCGCGTCCGCCAGCCGCTCACGCGGGACCAAGGCCGGAATCATCGAATAGAGCGCACCGTCAAACAGAGTGGTCATCGAACCGACCAGGAACGCCACGACGAAGACCGTTCCCGTGGTGACGACGTCGACGTTGGCAGACAGGTAGAAGAAGGCCGCAGCGCGAACCAGGTCCGTCACCACCATCATGGGGCGGAGCGCCCAGCGGTCCAACAGAACGCCGCCGACGAGGCCAACCAGGAGCGCAGGTGCCTGTTCGAGGGCGTATGCGATTGAGAAGTCGAGAGTGCTGTCTGTCCCGGTAGAGCGATGGATGTATTCGATGAGAAGCGGGATGGACAGGAAAGCGATGTAAGTGCCGAACTGGCTGACGGCCTGCCCTGTCCAAAGGGCGAGGTACCGAGGACCGAGTGATCGTATCGAGCGGGCTAATTCCACCGGTCAGACACGATACCCCGACTGGCGCAAGGTTGATCCCTTGGTAGATTCCGCTGCGATGGCCGAACCTCAGCAGATCCCTCAGATCGCGACGGAGCTTGCGGAGATGTCGCGGGATTACCTCCGGCAAGAAGTTGTGGAGCCTGCGAAGAACCTCGGCAAGCATGCCGGCATGGGGGTCGGCGGCGCGATGGCAATGGCGATCGGTGCGTTTTTCCTGGCATGGGCCGCATACAACGGCCTCAAAATGCTGTTTCCCCAGAGCGATTGGTATGACGTGCTGTCACGGTTTCTCACAGCTCTGGGTTGTGTGGTGGCAGCTGGCCTGATCGGATGGAGGATGTCCAAATGACGATCACGCGTGATGACATCGAGGCCAAGGCCAATCAACTGGTAGCGGCCGTTGGTGAGACAGGCCAGGCGGCCAAATCGAAGGGCATCGCCGCAGTGGTGGCGGTCGGTCTCGTGGTGGCCGCGGTGTTTGTAATTGGCCGGCGGCGTGGCTCCAAGTCCCGGACCTACGTCGAGGTCTACAAGGTCTAAGGCTTCCCCTTTGTATGCGGATTTACGGCCCGAAGTGGCCCGTTTTCCCGCACAGAAGGACAGTGAGGTCTGCAAGGTCTAGGGCTTCTTTGGGTTCTCCACCACGACCGGTGGTTGGCCGGGAGCCGTATTCCGTATCACCACGGCAGACCCCTCCTTTAGCTCGGTCCGATAGACCAGGGTTTTCTCGGGACGACTCCGCCTGAAATAGGCCAGCCCACTCAGGATCAAACCCATGGCCAGCTCGCGACGGTCACCGGCGCGGAGTCCGCGGACCACACGTGAGAACCCGGCCCGAGTGAAATCGGAATCACCGAGAAGCCTCTTTGCCAACTTGTCTCTGATGGTGGCCATCCGTCTACCGTTGCCGTTTCCAGACAATTACACCATGCAAAGCAAACGAACACGACAGCTGATCGTCTGGGTCACGGTCATC
>JAWWBL010000178.1:0-2658 GCA_033720975.1 Acidimicrobiia bacterium
CACCACAACGACGCTGGCCACAACGACCACTTCCTCGACCTCCACCACAACCACGACCACTATCCCGGTCAGGCCACCGAGCGAGGTGCGGGTGGCGGTGCTCAACTCGATCGGCCTCACCGGAGCCGCGGGGCGGCTGACCGAGGAACTAGCCAACGATGGCTATCAGACCCTCGAGGCGGACGACTTCGAGCCGGAGCAGGACCCGTCGAGGATCTGGTACCGGGAGGGGTTCGCCGCGGAGGCGAACGGATTGCTCGTTTACGTGCCGAGTGCGCTGGTCGAAATGCTGCCCATTCCAGAGCTTTCTGAGGGCGCAGACGTGATCATCGTCCTTGGTGTCGGCTACGAAGAATGACCTCACGGGCCGCAGGCCCGCGTCGAGGCATTCCTCGAATGTGGCTCGTGCCATTGGCCGCCCTCACCGGGCTTCTGGGAGCCATAGCTGCTGGGGCCCTCAGTCGGTCATTGGTGCTCGATTTGATCGCGGCGTGGCCGTTCTGGCTGACGGTTGTGTTGTTGTCCGTCGCCGTGAGAAGGCGCAGGCTGGGGCGCTTTCTCCTTTCCGGATTTGCGCCCTTACTCGCCCTAGGCGGGCTGGCGACTCTCACTGTGGCTCATGTCGACGGCTGGCCCGGACTTCCCTCGAGCGAGGCTCGTCTGGTCGGCCCACACGCCGAAGGAGTGGAAACCGCAGAGATACAGGCGCGCGTCGACGGTGAACTCGTAGTGGGACGCGGAGACGAGTTCTTGTATGTCGTGGACCCGGTTCGCCGCGGTGGGACCGTTGCCATCCCCGACGCTTTGGAGGAGCATTCGGAGTCACACTTCGCTGTCGTGCTGGGCCCACCGCGGCCACCTGGGTTCTATGGATTCGCGGGGTGGGATCTGATGCTGGCGTCAGGGCCTCGATGGAGCCTCGACCTCGAGGGTGACCTTCGCGCCGACTTGACCGGCCTGGCGGTTTCTGATGTCCGTTGCTCGGGGTCGGGTGTGATCAAAGTCGGGTCGGTGTCGACACGAACCACGATCACGTTGAGCGGCGACATCGAACTGATCGTCCCGGAAGGAACCGCCGTGAGAGTAATGGGGTCGGCCCAGGTTCCCTCCTCGTGGACAGCTCTGGGCGATGGTTGGGAGTCGCCGGCTGGGGGCGATGGATGGTTAGTCGAGGTATTGGAAGCCAGCACCGTCACGGTGACCGAGAGCTAATGTCCGCGCATCGTGCCCAGTGAACGGCTCCGCCAGACCGCGCTCATAGTTTGGACGGCGGTCGGGGTGCTTGCTCTCGGCTACGTAGCCCTCGTGTTGGCCGATTCGGTGCGCATCATCTGGATCCCCATCGCATTCGCGGCAGGGCTGGTCTTCCTCCTCGAGCCGCTGGTCAAGGGGCTGGAACGTCTGAGGATCCACCGAATCATCGGCACCTTCGTCGCCTTCATCATCCTGGCAGCGATTGTCTTCGCAGTCAGTGCTCTGGTATTCCCGACGGTCCGCACTCAGGCATTGGAGTTCATCGAGCAATTGCCCGAGCTCTACGCCGGCCTGATCGATTGGTTGCGGGATGTCGGGAGCCGGTTTGGCTGGGACATCGACTCGATTCTCACCCGTCAGAACATCGAAGAGTGGCTCAACGACCCGACGAACCAAGAGACCCTTCAAAACCTGCTTTCCGGCGCTGGGATCGTCCTGCGGGGAGTCACGGAGGCAATCGCGATCATCGGTCTTGCCCCCGTGCTGGCGATCTACATGCTCATCGACCTTACGAAGTTCAAGACGAATGCTTTCAATCTCACCCCACCAAAGCACCGAGAGGAAGTCGTTTACGTGGGCACTCAGGTCGGCACCGCTCTCGGATCATTTGTGCGAGGCCAGCTGTTGGTGGCTCTCATCGTTGGCATTGCCTCGAGTGCCGGGATGTGGTTGATCGATCTTCCGTTCTGGCTCCTCGTGGGGATCCTCGCCGGTTTCCTGAACCTGATCCCGTTCCTGGGCCCGATCGTGGGTGGGGCCCTCGCCGCGCTGGTAGCCCTGCTCAACGGCGATCCGACTCAAGCGCTGCTGGCCGTTGTCATCTTCACCGGGATCCAACAGGTGGACAATCACGTCATCACCCCGATGATCCAGCGGACCCGGGTCAATCTGTCTCCGCTGGTGATCGTGCTTGCTTTGGTCATCGGTGGGTCGGTCGCCGGTCTCCTCGGAGTGCTCATCGCGGTGCCTTTGACTGCGGCAATTCGAATCCTCGTCGGTCATCTTTGGCGAACCAGGGTGCTGGGCCAGTCGTGGTCCGAGGCTGCCGAGGCGATGATCGAGGTGACCGAGCCTCCTGAGCGGCTGGCGCGGTACAGCCGAAAGGGCCCGGACCAGTCGAGGCTGTTCGACACCCAGGAGATGGCGGTTCTCCAGGGTGAGGACCTCGCCGATGGGCTGCACGAGGAGTCGTCACAACCCGACGCTGATTGATCAGAGATGTCGGAGGTTGTTACTCTTCGCCTACTTGACCGGCCTTGGGCCGGCTTGCCCTAATTGGAGGTAAACAAGTATGAAATCAAGGAACCGGATGCGGATCCTGGGTGTGATCGCCGTCCTAGCGCTTGTCGCGGCGGCGTGCAGCCCGGTAGCCGATCCGACTACCACGACGGCGGAGCCACCGCC
>JAWWBL010000179.1:0-2656 GCA_033720975.1 Acidimicrobiia bacterium
CCTTGAAGAGCAGGTCGAACACCACGAGGTTGACACCGACCGAAGCACCGGTCCCGGCGCCGCCAAAGCCGGTGCGCTGCTGAAGGAGCGAGAACGAGGGACGGCCCTCCGAGTCGAAAGCGGTCACCTCCCCGTCGAGGACGATTCCGTCGGGGATGTCGAGCGATGCCAGTTCGGGGAACGGGCCTAGAAGGTCGAGGCCTCTGCGCGACCGCGCCCTGACTCGCCCCTGCTCGGAGCCGACAATCGCCCGATAACCGTCCCATTTGACCTCGAACCACCAGTTCTCGTCATCGAACGCCTGCGGCCACTTGGTGGCGAGCATCGGCTCGAAGTTGGGAAGCCTCAATCAGCTGCCAACATCTCGCGCACCAGTCGGTTGACGAGTGCTCCGTCCAGATCCTTGCCCCTGGCCTTCATGAGATGTCCTGTTACCCGGCCGGCTGCCTTCGGGTCGCCTTCCACGCCGAGCTCGACTATGGCTTCGCTCACGAGATCACGGGTGGCAATCTCATCGAGAGCCTGGGGCAGCCAGCGGCCCAGGTACTCGACCTCGAAGGCCAGCTTCGCCGCCATCTCCGCTCCCCTCTCTCCAATCTCCTCATACTCGGCGCGGGACTTGTCCATCTTCCTCACGTAGGAGGCAATCACCCTCTGACAGAACTCGTCGTCAACTTCACCGGCGCCCGGCTGAGAGGCAGCCGTGGAGATCTCGGTCTGGACCTGGCGGATCACGTCGCGTCGGGCCTGATCCTTGGTCTTCATCGCATCTCTCAATTCGGCTGCGAGCTGGTCCCTGATGGTCATCGAATACCCCTGATCGCTTCGGCGATGGTTGCGGCGTCGTCGGTAATGATGCCCGAGACACTCAACTCAACCAACTCGATCGCGCGGCTCGGTTCGTTGACGGTCCATGGGTAGACGGCGACGTCTTCAGGAACGGGGTCGGTCACCAGCGGCGCCCAAGGCACCAGGGCGACATGACCCGTCTCGCGGCAGTGGGAGAGCGCCTCGTCCACAAGCGTTGGAAGCTGGATAGCCAACCCTGTTCTGATGTCTGGATACTCCCGGCGAACCCGTTTGAGCGTCTCGCGGTTGAACGATGTGACAATGTCTCCTGGCCGGGCACGCTCCGCAGTTTCCAAGGCAAGTCTGTGATCCGGCTCGAAGGCCGGCTCGTTGGGGTCGTTCTTCACCTCGAGCTGGACGGGTGTCTCGGGGAGGGCAGCGAGCACCTCATCGAGAAGGGCCGGGTGGTGCCCTTCTCCCAGGTCGAGCTCGGCAAGAATCGACCACGGTGTTCGATGCACCAGGTGGCCCGACAGCACGGGGTCATGTGAGAGGACAAGTTTTCCGTCCGAGGAACGACGGACGTCCAGTTCCACCGCCGATGCCACGCCTGCGACAGCGATGAACCCGGCAAGTGTGTTGTCCGGGTAGCGACTTGGCCACCCTCGGTGGCCAACTACCTCGATCACAAAACCCCCCGAAATCTGTTTACAGCCACGAGTTACGACAGTACCCTTGCCCCCGGAATCCCCCTTGGCCCCGACGTTTGTAACTTCGAGAGGCCTTGTGAAAATGATCACAAACTAAGGAAACGAAACACGTGCTTACAACGATCACAACTGATTGGCGGGACCTCTCCGCTTGCCGTGACTCGGAGCCCACCCTTTTCTTCCCGGTGGGCACAACCGGGCCTGCGGTCGAGCAGATCGAGACGGCCCTGGCCATCTGCTCCACCTGCATCGTCCAGGAGGACTGCCTCCAGTATGCGCTGGAGACCAACCAGGAGTCCGGGGTATGGGGTGGTTACGCCGAGGACGACCGCCGTCGTCTCCGCAAGCGGTGGCTGGCCGAGCGCCGTCGCCGAAGTGTCTGACCAACCTCGATAATCGACCGAACGCGACGTCCCGACGGGGCGTCGTTTTCATTTCAGGTTTCTTGGCCTAAACCGCGGGAGCAAACCCCACCTGGTGGTCGAGATCGGAGTCCTCGATCTCGATGAAGGCAATGTTCCTGGCCGGGATTCCCACCGAGCGCCCCTTGGTGTCGGTGAACCACCCCATGCTTCCGTCGCCGACTGCACGCTCGATCTCCTTCTTGAAGCCCTTGAGGTCTTCCACCTCGAGCTCGAGGAGCTTGTCGGTCTCCAGGATCCCAATGCGAACTTTCATGATCCGGATCGTAACCCTCTTCCCAGGCGATCGGGACCGCCCTACCTTGGTCCCATGGGGAGACACACAGCGAAGCCCGGCTTCGCCGTCCTCCTCGCCCTGGCCGTCCTCGCCGCCCCGACGGCTGCGGCGGAGGATCGAGCGAGCCCGATCCGGCTGCCTTTCGAAGCATCGACGACGGACGGCTCCCAGGTAGTGGTGGTGAGGGGCGATCATCTATGGAAGATCTCTGGCCGGCATCTGAGAACTCTCTATGGAGACGAACCCGACAACGCCGAGCTGTCTGGCTACTGGAGACGTGTGATCGAGGAGAACCGGCACTCCCTGCGATCGGGAGATCCCGACCTGATCTATCCCGGAGAGGTCATCAAGTTGCCGCCTGTTCCTTAGCGCCGAGCCGTGAACTTGTAGACCTGCCCCTCGTGGGTCACGAGATATAGCTCCCCATGGCCGTCCAGGCCGTATGAGTTGGGAGACCC
>JAWWBL010000180.1:0-2556 GCA_033720975.1 Acidimicrobiia bacterium
ACTCCACGAGAACGGATCGATGCTCTCCGAGGAGGTCAACGACGAGGACGTGGCCGAGGTGGTGGCCCGATGGACAGGGATACCGGTCTCCAAGCTGATGGAAGGTGAGACCGAGAAGCTGATTCGCCTCGAAGAGCATCTACACAGGCGGGTCGTCGGCCAGGACGACGCTGTCGAGGCGGTGGCCAACGCGGTGCGCCGAAGCCGAGCCGGACTATCGGATCCCCACCGCCCCGTAGGCACCTTCCTCTTCCTGGGCCCGACGGGTGTAGGCAAGACCGAGCTCGCCAGATCGCTCGCGGCCTTTCTCTTCGACGACGACCGCTCGATGGTCCGCATCGACATGTCCGAGTACATGGAGAAGCACTCGGTCAGCAGACTCATCGGCGCACCTCCCGGCTACGTCGGATACGACGAAGGAGGCCAACTCACCGAAGCCGTCCGGAGAAGGCCCTATTCGGTCGTGCTGCTCGACGAGATCGAGAAGGCTCATCCGGATGTGTTCAACGTGCTGCTGCAGCTCATGGACGATGGGCGTCTGACCGACGGACAGGGCCGTACCGTCGACTTCTCCAACGCTGTCGTCATCATGACGTCGAACCTGGGGTCCGTCCACATAGATCCCGACCTCCCCCGAGAAGTGGTCCAGGACCGTGTGATGGACGCCGTGCGGCAGCAGTTCCGCCCCGAGTTCCTCAATAGGATCGATGACGTGATCGTCTTCGACAAACTCACGAAGGAGGACCTACGTCAGATAGTGGAGATCCAGGTCCGGGGCCTTGCGGACCGGCTCGCCGCCCGACGGCTCGACCTCTCGTTGTCACAGGATGCGCTCGACCTGATGGCCGAGCAGGGCTACGACCCGGTC
This sequence comes from Acidimicrobiia bacterium, assembly GCA_033720975.1. GTDB lineage: Bacteria > Actinomycetota > Acidimicrobiia > Spongiisociales > ZC4RG35 > JAWWBL01. Next base: position 869 of record JAWWBL010000180.1, read on the forward strand.
TATGGGGCGCGGCCGTTGAAGAGGGTCATCCAGAAGCAGCTGTCCGACATGATCGCCAGCGCGCTGCTCGAGGGACGGTACGGAGAGGGCGACACGGTCAAAGTGTCAGTTTCGGACCAGGGCCTTTCGCTCGACTAGACGACGGCGACACAAACCAGTTCGACGACAGCCCTGGGGTCGAAAAGCTCCGAGACCCCGATGAGGGCCATCGCCGGATAGTGCTTTCCGAACACCGCCCGGTAGGCCTCTCCGATCGCCTCGAGGTTGTTGCGATAGTCCTCGATCGCCGAGGTGTAGATGGTCATGGAGACAACGTCGGCCGGGGCTCCGCCGGCCTCCGCCAGCACGCTCGCTACCGATCTGCAGGCCGCGGCGAACTGGTCGACGAGCGCCTCGTCGATGGTCATGTCGTCGCGGTGTCCGGTGATTCCGGCTAGATAGACCGTTTGCCCTTCCGTCGGGGCCACCCCGTACGAGAAACCACTGGCCGGAGCCAACCCCTCTGGGTTGAGGAAGCGGTGGCGGCTCATCTTCCCTGCCACCTCGGCGATCGGCCTGCCTTGAGCGCTCGATAAAACTCGGCATGGTCCTCGCTGGTCATCAGCAGCGCCTGCGTGTACGCCTCCAACTCGATAGCCGAGCCGAGGTCCATGTCGAGCTCCCGGCTCAGCAGGACCTTGGTCGCCCGATAGGCGAGACTGGGGCCGCTGGCCAACTGGGTGGCCAGGTCGGCAGCTTCGTCGGCCAGTGCCTCGTCCTCGACCACGCGTGTGGCGAGACCCATCTGTAAAGCGGACTCGGCGTCCACCCGCTCGCCAAGGAGGAGAAGCTCTGTTGCCCGGCCAAAACCAACCACACGAGGGAGCAGGTAGGCAGAGCCCATGTCCGCACCGGCTAGCCCGACTTTCGTGAAGAGGAAGTGGAACGACCCGGATTCGGCAACGATACGGAGATCGGAGGCGAGTGCGATCACCGAGCCGGCGCCGGCCGCGACCCCGTTGACCGCCGCAACGACAGGAATCGGAAGACGTCGGAGACCCTCGACCACGGCACCTGTCATCCGGGTGAACTCGAGAAGGACCTTTGTGTCCATCTCCTGAAGCTCGCCGATGATCTCGTCGACATCTCCGCCCGAGCAGAAGCCCCGCCCCTCCCCGGTCAGGACCAGCACCCCAACATCGTCTCGGTGCTCGATCTCGGCGATCAAGTCGCGCAGGTCGGCGTAGACCTCAAAGGTGAGAGCGTTCAGCTTCTCAGGACGCGTGAAAGTGACCGTGGCGACGCCGTCGGCAACCGCTAGGCCGAAATGCCTCCACTCCTCTGTGAATCCCGGGGATGCTCGGAAAGGGCTCACTGGCGGTGAGGGTAATTGGTGGAGTGATTTCCCATGGCCCACGCACGAACCCCTTCGCCATGGGGAGGCGCAAGCCCGTCAGGACTCGCCGTACAGGGGAACTCCGTCGCCGTATCTCTCCTTGAACAGCTGGAGAACCTCGCCCGGCTCGGCATGTCGGCCCGTCTCCGCCTTCGAATACAGAAGCTCCCCATCGACTCTCACGTCGAACACGCCCTTCGACCCGGTCGTGAAAGTGAGGGAATCGACTACATGCTGGTAACTGCCCAGGATGTCGCTTGCCGCGCTCACGGCACGGGGGAGATAGTTTCAGGGGACGCAGTAGGTGATGTCG
>JAWWBL010000181.1:0-2513 GCA_033720975.1 Acidimicrobiia bacterium
GCAGGAGATCTCACTTAAGGCAGAGGTTTGGTCCGGTTGCCTTGCGGCGCTGTAATGTCTCGACGATGAAGCGAATGTCAGCGCTCGTACTTCTCTTGGGCGTCGTGCTCACGGTCGCCGCCCCGGCGTTGGCACAGGAAGACTCGGGCGACGAGGGCTATACGCCGGCCGTCCAACTCGAGGATCAGCCAGAGCAGGAGGTTCTGGCCGACTGGACCTATCGCTACGTCATCCCCACAGGCCTGGCTTTGGCCGCCGTCGTCATTCTGATGACGTCGATTCGGTACTTCACCAACGTCGTCCGCAAGCGGTATCGAATCGTTCAGGAGTGACCTCACGGGCCGGCTCGGGCCGGCTAGTCACCAGGTTGGCCGGCACCTACGCCCTCGCGGAGACCTACCACCTCGATGCACTTCGGGCTGAGATGAGGACGCTCACCGACGAGGCTTCGAGTGTCGTTCGCCAGGCGACGGGTCTCGAGCCGGCCGGGGCGCCAAGGGTTTTGGTGATAGGCAGATCCGAGTGGATCGAGCGCAACGTCGCCACCTTCGAGCACATGACCGAGCCGGCGCGGCGTCGGCTGCGGGAGCGGTTCTCCGACCACGAGAAGGGGGAGCGGGCTGGCGCCATGGCCGACCGCTTCTTCCGGACAGAGACCTCGGCAGTGCTGGGAGTCCTATCACGTAAGGTGCTGGGTCAGTACGAGTTGGTGCTTCCCACCGGTGAGTCCGGCGACCATGTGGCCTATGTGGGACCGAATGTCCTGCACATCGAGCGAATCCATCAGTTCAATCCTCGGGAGTTCCGCTACTGGGTTGCGCTGCACGAGCTGACTCATCGGGCACAGTTCCAGGGAGTGCCCTGGCTGCGCTCGCATTTTCTCGGCCTCGTGGAAGAGCTGGTGTCCCAGGCCAAGCCCGAGCAGGGTCGTCTTGGGCGGGTGCTGGAGGAGGTGGCGCGAAGGCGGTCGGAAGGCGTCCCCTTGGTCGATGAGCGCGGCCTGTTCGGTCTCTTCGCCAGCCCGCGACAGTCGGAACTGATCGACCGTATCCAGGCATTGATGTCGCTTCTGGAGGGGCACGGTCACGTAGTCATGGACCGTGTAGGTCGAGAGCGGCTTCGCACCCTGGAACGGATGAGCCGGGCGCTCAAGACTCGCCGCCAGGACGCTCGAACAGCGGCTTTCTTCAGGCTCACGGGGCTCGAGATGAAGCTGAAGCAGTATGAGATGGGCGAGCGGTTCGTTCTGGCAGTGGAGAAAGAAGCAGGCTGGGATGCAGTTGCACTTGCGTTCCGCGGAGCAGGCAGCCTGCCCACTCTGGAGGAGATCAAAGCGCCATCCACATGGCTCGCACGCGTCGCCTGAGCGCACTCATCTCGGCCGCAAGCGATCGGCTCCTCCTCCCTCCTGGGGACTTGATAGTTGCGCTTTCCGGGGGCGCCGACTCGGCCGCTCTGGCCTATCTCTGTGTCACCGAGGGGCGTGAGGTGCGTGCTCTGCACGTGAACCACGGCCTGGCCGGCTCCGACCTCATGGAAAAGGCCGCTTCCGCAATTGCAAAGCACCTGGGGATCACCCTGGCCGTGGTACCGGTGAGCGTGGGGCCGGGACCTTCTCCGGAGGGCAAGGCACGCCGGGCGCGTTATGAGGCGTACGCGTCGCATTCCGGGCGTGACCCGCTCCTGACCGGGCACACCAGGGACGATCATGTCGAGACCGTCTTCCTCAACGCTGTTCGCGGCACCGGTCCACGGGGCATGACAGGCATTCCATACCACCGACCGCCAAACATCTATCGCCCCATCTTGTCCGTCACACGCTCGGAGACCCGGGAGATCGCGGGCCTCGCCGGGCTGGGATTTGTCGACGATCCCATGAATGAAGACCCGACGCTGACCCGAAACATTCTGCGGCGGTCGATCCTGCCCTCGTTGCGCGGCATCAACCCCAAACTGGACGATTCCATTGCACGCATGGCACAACTGCTTGGCGACGACGCCGAGCTCCTGGACCAGATGGCTGAATCGGTCCCGATTGCCCGCAGCGCCGATGCTACGGCGGTGCCCATCGGCTCCCTGGTGACCGCACCGCTGGCTGTTGCTCGTCGGGTGCTGGTGCTGATGCTCAGAGACCGTGGAATCGAGGCCAGCCACGACCGGGTTGGTCTGCTCCTGGACGTCGCCTCAGGTCAGGCCGCGTCTCAGGAACTAGGCGGGGGCGTGACCGCTCGGCGGGAAGGGCCGATGTTGGTCGTCTCCGGTGATGTCGGTCGAGGCGACATCGTCGACGCGCTGGTCCTCACCTCGGGTAGAAGCCGCTGGCAAGGCATCGAGTTCGACGTTGTCTCGCACGAAACGGTGTGCCAGGCCACACCTTTGAGTAAGTGGGCAGCGATCTTCCCCAAGGACACGCGGTTGGTCGTCCGGCCTGACGGTGTCGTCACCGCAGACGGGCGTCCTGCCTGGATTCCCGGAGAGAAGAGACTGCCGGTCGCTTGGTACGAGCCAGGGAC
>JAWWBL010000182.1:0-2509 GCA_033720975.1 Acidimicrobiia bacterium
CTATCGAATCAGCCTGACCTCGCGAATTGGAATGAGGGTCTGCCGGTCGGGGTCAGGGTGCATCCGGATTTCGCCCTGGCCCTTCAACTCCAGACGCCGGGTCAGGAACTGAGCACTCGTCTGAAACTGACCGCCCTGACCGGTGAGTACGAACGGGCTTGCCAGGGGTGTGAAGAAGGTGCCGGTAAGAGTGTTGCCGGCTTGCCCGCCGATCTGATGAGCGTCTTTCGACTCGGACCAAAGGGCTAGGTCCTCGAAGTTCCCTGATTCCGGGGCAGTCCACACAAGCCCGCCCGATCCGCCGACCATGTCCAGAACTCCATCCTCGAGGTAGACAAACGTTCGATTGAGTGTGATCGACGACTGTGCCCCCTTTTTCAGGTCCCCGCTGCGGACATACACGACTCTGTCGTCGAAAGTGGGATTGGGGTTGACGATGAGACTCCCCGAGGAGCGAAGGTCGACGGTGCCGTCGAAGACCACATTTCCTCCCGAGAACGTCACGACCTGGGCGTTGTTGATCACGAAGCTAGGGCAATCCACCCACCAGTTGCCGGTGACGCTTATGGACCCGGTTGGGTTGGTGAGGTTGTCCACGCTGCACGGATACGAGTTGGTCCAAACGTTGGCAAAACCAGGATTCATCGTCCCGGAGTATGCGGAGACGAGATTGTCGATATGGGGTGCCGCCGGGTCCGGGCAAGGATCGATGGGGATCGTCCCCGCTGCCGCATTGTTCACATCGATGGGGTATCCGGGGTAGATGGCTTTGCAGTTGTATCGCCAATCGATGGGAGCCCGGGTGATTCGGCGCGACACGCCCACCGGCTGCGGGTACAGCTTGAAGTACGACTCGACCGGCTCGCTGGGATCGCTGACATCGGCCGGGTCGATGGGCTGGGTGAGGTCCGCCGGATCGTAGGACTTGGCGGGAACCGCAGTCGGGTCTCCTGAAAGCGCATAGGAAAGGATGGCCGAGGGGATGCCGGACGGAGTTGGTATCGCTCGGATCCAGCCGTTGTTCACGCCCTTGGAGTCGATGGTGAAGGAGTTGGAATCGCAACGGTTTGGGTTGGACGATTTGGAGCCGTCGGAGTCGACAACGATGAACCCCGGTGTTTCCGGGAGAAGATAGGAGACCGTCAGGTTGCCCTGTCCGCTGGTGAAGAGGGCGTCACATGCGATCGGCTCGAGAACCAGGAGCGGAACCACCTCACCGCTGCCGACTCCGGCGCCGATCTTGGCCACGCTTCTCACCCACGGAGCCGTCGAGTTGAACCCGATCACACTGGCAAAGTTGAACTCTCTGGTCCGTGAGATCGAGACACCGAAGCGTTGACAGGGCACACCGTCGATCTGGTCATGGATCGCCTGGCTCCCCATCAATGGATCTCCGTCGGGAACTGGATGAGTGATCTCCACGGAGTAGGGGCCGGCCGAAGCGGTCTCGGTCCGTGCAGTCAATGGATCGCATGCCGAGGCGAACGTTGCGCAGTTTGGAGCAACAGACGTTGCGCCCTCGTCGTCGAGGTTCAGGAGAAGGTATTCCCAGGCGACCTGACAGGCTGCGTCGGCGAGATTTCCACCGAAGGGGTCAATCGACGCCGCTCCTGCCGTTGCAGCGGCATCCGTCGCCAGGCGGTTGGTGCGTAGGTCCGCTCGGACCGCAGCGAGGTCGACTGCGAGAGCTGCAGCCCCCAACAAGACCACGAGCGCAAGGGCGACGATGATCATGCTCGCGCCTCGATCCGATCCCAAAAGCCTTGATCTCACGTCAGCCACCTATTGCTGCCTCGAACCGGCTCACTCCGTCTGACTCGAGAGTGAGGGTGGTCGAGAAGAACGCGACGCTGAACTCGGTGTCACGGCGGACTTGAACCTGAACTCGTCTCTCACTGTCGGGCCGGCCGTCGGAGAAGCATTCGGCGTCCGAGTAAACGGGTGCTCCCGTCGTCTCGACTCTCCGGCGAGTCGTATCCGAAGCGAGATTGCCGGCCGGGTGGACGAAGGCCACACAGATGTACCGCCCGGGAGCGCCTGGCCCCAAGGTTCCCGTAGCATCGTCCCCCACCGCCTGGGCCACAACATCGAGCCATGCGTCTGTGCTGGCGTAGTTGTCGATCGGGAGTGTCGCTCCGAAACGGCCACCCTCTCGTGCTGAGTGGGAGAGGGCCAGCTCGTGGTTGTACGCGATGGCAGCGCTGACCATACCGACGACAAGCATCAGGATCAGCGGCAGCACCATCGCGAGCTCGATCATCGCCGCGCCGCTGCTGTCCCACGGGACCCGCCTCAGGTCAGTCAATTGAGAGCCTCCCAACTCAGACCGTGAGGCTACCTCACGTTAAGTGGTCGTGCCATATGTGTCTGAATCTACGCGCCTTCCCGGCATGAGGCGGTGGAACTAAAAGCGCGCCTAGTAGTCGTAAAAGCCCCGGCCGCTCTTTCTTCCGAGAAGGCCGGCCTCGACCATGCGGTTGAGAAGGGGTGGAGAGGCGTATTGCGGCTC
>JAWWBL010000183.1:0-2480 GCA_033720975.1 Acidimicrobiia bacterium
CGCCCACGAGGCCGGGCACTTCATCGCGGCAAAGGCGGTGGGAATGCGGGCGACCCAGTTCTTCTTCGGTTTCGGCCCCAAACTCTGGTCCTTTCAGAGAGGGGAGACCGAGTACGGGGTCAAACTCTTCCCATTGGGTGGCTTCGTGCGAATCGTGGGGATGAGTTATCTCGAAGAGGTCGATCCTGACGATCTGGGCCGTACCTACCGGGAGAAGAAGTTCTGGGAGAAGTCGGTCGTCGTCCTCGCCGGAGTCGGTACCAACTTCCTACTCGCATTTGCGATGTTCTATGGAGTTGTTCTGGCGAACGGCGTGTTCGAGCCGATCCCGGTTGCTCAAACGGTGCTCGAAGATTCTCCTGCCGACGCCGCCGGTCTGGAGGCGGGAGACGTCCTGGTCCGTCTCGGGGAGTCTCAAATACACACCTGGGACGACCTGACCGACGCCCTGCGGGACCGGGGACCGGGACCCGCTGAGGTCGAGGTGTTGCGGGGTGGCGAGGCCCTGGTTCTGTCGATCGACCTTGCCCCGAGCGATTCGATCCCGGGCGCCGGCTACATGGGAGTGGCTCCCGAGGCCGAGCAGGTAGACGTCGGGCCGCTTCAAGGTGTAGGCGTCGCCGGCCGTCTGGTCGGTACCGGAATCGATCAAACCCTCTCTGCTCTCGGCCGCCTCATATCCCCCTCTAGCCTGGCGGAGTATCTCGGGGTCTTCGGCGGTGACAGCGAGGTTCCAGAGGAAATTCGCGTGGTCAGCGTCATCGGGATAGCATCGATCGGCGACCAAATGGAAGGGGCAGCCTCGTTCTTCTTCTTCATGGCGTTCCTCAACGTCATGTTCGCGACGGTCAACTTCTTTCCCGTCCTGCCACTGGACGGCGGCCACTTCGCCATAGCCTTGTACGAGAAGGTCACCAGACGTCAGGCGGATGTGAGACGGCTCATCCCGGTGGCCGGCGCTGTCGTTGCCCTGCTTATCTTCCTCAACGTCGTGGCCGTGATCCTCGACATCACCAACCCGATCCAGGTGCCGTGATTGGCGTCTAGCGTTGACGCTGTGAGCTACTCCCGTCGCCAGACTCGGCGGCTGATGGTGGGAGATGTCCCTGTCGGAGATGGGGCGCCGATAAGCGTTCAGTCGATGACGACCACCAAGACCGCTGACGTCGACGGGACCCTGGCCCAGGTCTACTCGCTGGCGGGCGCAGGGGCGGACATCGTCCGGATCACTTGCAACGAGGTCGAGGCGGCCCAGGGGCTCGCCGAGATCGTTCCGAGAAGCCCGGTGCCGATCATTGCCGACATCCATTACCAATACCGGCTGGCACTGGCGGCGATGGAAGCGGGGGTGCACGGGCTAAGGCTGAACCCCGGAAACATCCGAAAAGAAGACCAGATCAAGACAGTGGCACGTGAGGCCAAGGATCGAGGCGTCCCGATTCGGGTGGGCGTCAACGCAGGATCTCTCGACAAGGACCTCCTCGCCAAGTATGGGGCACCCGTTCCCCCAGCGCTCGTCGAATCGGCTTTGGTCGAGATCAGGTACCTCGAGGACGTTGACTTCAACGACATCAAGATCTCGGTCAAGCACTCGAACGTTCCGTCGATGGTCGAGTCGTACCGCCTTCTCGCTGACACCGTCGATTACCCCCTTCACCTCGGCGTGACCGAGGCCGGGCCGCCCCCGGCCGGCCTCATAAAGTCGGTTGCCGGGATCGCAACCCTCCTCAATGAAGGGATCGGAGACACCATCCGCTTCTCCTTGACTGCGGACCCGGTGGAGGAGGCGAAGGCGGGGCGCCAGCTCCTCGAGAGCCTTGGCCTACGGGAGCGCAAGGGTCTTGACTTGATTGCCTGCCCGTCATGCGGCCGAGCCGAGGTCGATGTGATCGAGGTGGCAACGTCTGCGCAGAAAGCGCTGGAGGAAGCGAACCTTCCGATCCAGGTCGCGGTGATGGGTTGTGTGGTGAACGGCCCGGGCGAGGCCCGGGAGGCCGACATTGGCATTGCGGCCGGCCGGGGACGTGGCCACCTGTTCATAAAGGGCCAGGTGGTGCGGGTGGTGCCCGAGGATGAGATGGTCGACGCACTGCTGGAGGAGGCCCGCAAGCTCGTTGATGAGGGCGTGGAGGCCAGGCTGGCCCATGCGGAAGCGAGTGCAGCCGAGATTGCGGCGGAGGAGCGCCGTCAGCTGATCGAGATTCAAGGCGACGCAAACCGGACGCAGGAGCGTAGGGCGGCCGTCGCCGAGGTGGCGGGCCGGGACTAGCTAGGTTCGGATCATGACCAGCGCAGCCGAGATCGCTTCGAGGGCATTCGAAGAGCACGACTGGGCGGCTGTGGTCGAGGCTCTGGATGATGAAGCAAGCCTCTCCGGTGACGAGTTGCTGCTCCGCGCTGATGCCCTCTATTGGCTGGGCGACTATGACGATTCTCTGAGCGCCCTCGAGGAGGCGTTTTCACGGTTCCTCGACGAGGAG
>JAWWBL010000184.1:0-2428 GCA_033720975.1 Acidimicrobiia bacterium
CGGTACTCGCGATCGAGCAGCGACCAGAGCGAGTGGTCGACCCAGTTGCCCCGTATCAATAGCTCCTCGCGGAGCACGCCCTCACGGGTGAAGCCAAGCTTCTCCGCCACCCGGTCGGAAGCGTCGTTACCGACGGCGATCCGAAGCACAACCTTGTGGTAGCCCAGTGACCGGAAGGCCTCGTGGAGCAGGCGGTCAACGGCCTCTGTGCAGATGCCCTGGTTGGTGGAATCGCTCCTTATCCAGTAGCCGATCTCTGCGATCTTGCCCAGCTTGGACACGGTCCAAAGCGAGATGTTTCCGACGTGGGTGCCCGGTGTCGACTTCTCCCGGATTGAATAATCCCAGGCGCGGTCGTCCTTCCAAGCCTGCATCGACTCGCGGATGAATGCGCTGGTGTCACTGGCCGAATAGTCCAGGTGGGCCCACGGGAGCCATTGGTGGAGATCGGGAAGGGAAGCGCGAATGGCGTCGTCCAGCGTGGTGGCATCGCGGCGGGTGAACCGCTGCAGGACCAGTCGATCAGTCTCTAGCCGGGGCCGGGGCACCCGTCCAGATTATCTCCGGACTTAGGCTGCTTGGGAAATGTGGGACCGGCTCAACCTCGTGGACGACTACCCGGACGCAGGCAATCGTCAGATGGCCGCAGTGCTGGCCCCTCTCTACGAAGATGAGTCCGGCGACGTCAGAGTCGTGCTGACCAAGCGGCCGGACACGATGCCAACCCATGCCGGCCATGTCGCTTTTCCCGGTGGCCGCCCAGACCCCGGCGACGATGGACCGGTAGCCACCGCCTTGCGAGAAGCCCATGAGGAGGTCGGCATCGAGCCGGGGAAGGTAGAAGTCCTGGGGTTCCTTCCCCCGATCGACACGGTGGAGTTCAGCCTTCTGGTTGTCCCTGTCGTGGGACGGGTGGAGACCCCGTTTGACCTTGTGCCTTCTGAGCGTGAGGTGGCCCGGGTCTACACGCCGCTCCTGGCCGACCTCGCCGACTCCAACCGTTGGAGCCACGTCCCGTGGGAAGGTCGCAAGATCTGGCACTACGACCTCGACGGCGACACTCTCTGGGGCGCAACCGCCTGGATGGTCCGGCTCATGGTCGGCCTGGAGGCCGGCTGATGGCCTTGCCGCCAGGTCAGATCGAGACACGGCGGTTCCCCGTGGTTGGGGAGCGGGCCCCCTCCCCAGACCTCGACGACCCGGCCAGGTGGCAGATGACGATTTCGGGGTTGGTGAACAGGCCGACCACACTGACCCTGGACGCCTATCTGAGCCTCGCCACGGAATCCCTCGAGTTCGACATCCACTGCGTGACCAGTTGGTCTCGCCTCGGATCCACCTGGAGAGGTGTGCCGCTACGGACGGTTCTCGACGTGGCGGAACCTCTCCCGGATGCGCGGTTTGTCTCTTTCACCGCATACTCGACCCGTGGCCACCACACCTCACTGCCGCTCGACATCGCCCTGGAGTTCAGCTGGCTGGTCCACGAGTTCGAAGGCGAGCGGCTAACACCAGAGCATGGGGGCCCGGTGCGAGTGGTCACACCGGGGCGGTACTTCTACAAGTCGCTCAAGTGGGTGAAGGAGGTGGAGCTGCGCGCCGAGGACCGACTCGGCTGGTGGGAGACCAACTCCTCATATCACAACAACGCCGACCCGTGGCCGGGTGACGAGCGCTTCACCACCGGCTCGTTGCGTCCTGAGCAGCTGGAGCGGTTCCTGTCCGCAGACCGCTATGACAAATACCGGGGAAAGGTGATGCTCGGCCTCGACCTGACCAGCTGGGAACCGGCGGGCCGGGACCTCCATCGCCTCTATCTCAAGATGTGCGACCTCAGAGGCGTCGACCTCTCAGGCTCGGATCTTCACGCCTCGAACCTCTCACTCAGCGACCTGACAGGGGCGAACCTACGTCGGGTAAACCTGGCCGGATCCGACCTGGAAGGAGCCGACTTCACCGATGCCGACCTCACGGAGGCGAACATGTCCGGCACTGCGTTGTCAGCCACCCGATTCGACGGAGCAACCGTCGCCGGCACCACCTTCGAGGGGTCGTGGGGCCTGCTGGAGTCGCAGCAGCGCTATCTCGTCGACCAGGGCATCGACCTTCCCGGGTATTGATCGACGCGTCCAACACCTATACGCTGAGCGCTGATGAGCAACCTCTACGGCGCCTGGTGGTCGATCCTCTGAGCGGACGACTTCAACTTGCCGTAACGTCGCCGCCGGAACCCGGCGGCTTCTTTTTGAAAGGACCTGATGACCAAGCGTGTGTTCTCCGGAATGCAACCGACCGGTGCCCCCCACCTGGGGAACCTGATCGGGGCGTTCGACAACTGGGTCAAGATGCAGGACGAGTACGAAGCCTTCTATTGCGTTGTCGACTTCCATGCCATGACCGTGCCCTACGACCCTGCCGAGCTCAGGGC
>JAWWBL010000185.1:0-2400 GCA_033720975.1 Acidimicrobiia bacterium
CGCGTCTCCCGAGCCCCCGGTGGCTACTTTTTTGAAATCATTGGGTTTTTTGGGAACGTAACCCCACTCACATGTCTTGAGACCCCACCCTTCCGGGGTCAGTAGTACCCGAAAATCCTCGACACATCCCCGCCGGTACCCGTAGGATAGTGCATGGGGTTCCTCGAGTCCTGGTCGCGGAAGTCGAAGCAGGCCACGATCGTGCTGCACGGGGTGTACGTGGAGCGGGCCCGGCAGCTGAAGAGCGGCAAGGTCAAGCGCCGGGTCACGGTCCAGACCGACGCCACCCCGATCCTCCACTTCTTCGACGAGGAGCTCCTGGGCGCAGGCCCCGCCGAGGCCATGGCCGAGATCTACCGTGACGCGGTCAAGGGCATCGCCGGCTTCGTCTCCGGCGCGACTCGAGACCGCCGCGAGCGACACCGCAAGAGCACCGGCACCCGCAGCTACCAGCGCAGGTACATGGGCGGCCGAACGGGCCACACTCCACCGCAGCCCAATTCGGTCCGCTGGGGCACCGACTCCGGGCGCCTGGCCGATGGCATCGCAGTCCGCCACGTCCCCAGCCAGAAGTCATTCATCACCAACGTCCCGGCGAACAGACTGAACCGGGAGACGTTCGGGCGCGGTTTCGATGCGTTCCTGGCGGAACTGGCCAAGCGGGCCCCGGTCCTGGGCAATGCCGCCAAGCTGGCCAAGCACCCGAAGATGGTGAAGGCGATCGAGAAGTCCCGCGAGCGATTCATGGTCAAGCTGGACACGGCCTCGGCCACGAAGCTGCGAGCGGTGCGCATGGCCCGGATCCGGCTGGCCCGGCAGATAGTCGGCGGGTTCGCGAGCCTCGCCGCCTGATTACACATAGATCACTAGCGTGCTACTCTAGCCCTGTCGCCGCTCGAGGGCCCCTTTGACGAGGTCGCAGATCCGTAGTGATTCTGTGTGTTTCCCGCGAGCGGCGATGTTTTCTCCCGAAATCGTACGGATTCCACTTGCGCTGTAGTCGTTTCGTGACTACAGTAGAGATGTCAAAGGGGCCACTGGCCGTGACCACCAGCAAGGGAGACACCATGACCGACCGCAAACCCAGCACCCGCAACGGCGAGCCCATCTACCGACATCTGCTTGCCTACGACAACAACACGGGCGCCGAGACCGAATACACCGCGCCTGTCTACTATCCGGCCGCCGGTGAAAGTATCAACGACGTAGCCGCCGATCTGGGCGTCACCTGCCTGACGCGCCGTCAAGCGGTAGAGGCCGAGGAGTCCGGCCGGGTCGTTGCCGTGATTGACGGCGTTTTCTGCGTGCGCTCGGAGGTGAAGTGATGGCCGACCTCACCACCGAGACCCTGCGATACGTGACAGTGGGTGCGGTTCGCGGCTACTGCGCCCACATCCACCGCACTCTCTCGGGTGCCTACGATTGCCTGGAGCGAGACCGCCGTGGGTGTCGGCGTCAGGGCGGATACTCGGACCGCAGGGTCATGCGCTACGACCCGGCAGCCCAGGAGACTCAACCGCTCACCGATGACGAGTCCGAGACGCTGGAGGCGTGGCGTGATGCCCACTACTAGCGTCCTCCGCTTCAGCGTCCCCACCGACCTCCCACCCGAGGCGGCGGGGGACCGCTCGGCCTGGCTACGGTCCGTATTTGCGCGCCGCCTAGATCGCCGCCGCCGCCCCCTGCGCACCACCCAGACCCGCCCCGTCACCGTGCGCCTGGACGACGCCACGATCAGAGCCATCGACGAGGCCGCTGCCGAGGCTGGGGTGTCCCGCCGCCGGTGGATGGAGATGGCGGTCGAGGCCGAGATCGGCTAGTCTCGATCACGCGACTGTAAATCTACGTCTTGTCCCTAGAAGGTAGGGCGAACGGTTACGCCGCTTCCAGCGGCCACCCTCAGGCTTCCAAGATCTCGGGTGGCCGCTTCTCGTTTCGGGGCGTAATTACACATAGATCATGTAGGCACCTGTGCGCCCGCACTCTGTAGGAGTGTCAGAGCAACCGGAGCGCAGCTACGAGCAGGTACCGATTGACGACCTGCTCACTCTGGAGGGCATCCAGCAGCGCCGGGCTCAGCTAGCCCACGAGGCGCGCATGTCCCAGCGCCCGAAGAAGGGCGGCCGGTCGCACAAGCTGGAGAAGATCAAGGTCGAGGCCCGCGTTCTGAGCGACCTCGAGGCCGGGCTCCGCGACCAGTCCAGGGACAAGAAGCTGGACGACCTGATCCGCCTCAACCGCGAGCTGCAAGAGCAGCTGAATCGAAAGCAGGGAGCAGGTGCTCAGCGAGCGTCGGTGGCTTCTCCGTTCGGAGTGCTCAAAGGCCGAGCGTCTAACTCAGGCTAACGGAGAGCGCTACGTTGACTACGGCGCACGGCTCTGGGTTGTACGACAGGACTA
>JAWWBL010000186.1:0-2356 GCA_033720975.1 Acidimicrobiia bacterium
AACGGAGATCGCCGTGTTCGGGATGGGCTGTTTCTGGGGCGCAGAGCGCCGCTTCTGGAAGCTGGGAGGCGTGTACACCACTTCGGTGGGCTACTCCGGTGGCTACACGCCTAATCCGTCCTATGAGGAGGTTTGCTCCGGTAGGACCGGGCACACCGAGGCGGTGATGGTCGTCTACTTCCCGGATCAGGTCTCGTATGATGACCTTCTCAGGGTGTTCTGGGAGACCCACGACCCGACCCAGGGCTACCGGCAGGGCAACGACGTCGGGACCCAATACCGCTCGGCGATCTACACGACGACGGATGACCAGCTCGATCAGGCGAAGCGCTCACGCGACGTGTATCAGGCCGAGTTGAGTCGTCTGGGGTTCGGGGAGATCACCACGGAGATCGCCCCGCTCGGTGAGTATTACTTCGCCGAGGACTACCACCAGCAATATCTGGGCAAGAACCCCCACGGCTACGACTGCCACGCCAACACCGGCATTGCCTATCCAGGGCTGGGGTGACCGGATCCGCGCGGCACGAACGAGGCTAGTCTCGGCCAGTGGAATCCGATCCTGGGTGGGGCTCAGCTGTCAAGTATGGGTTCCTCGCTTTGCTTTCCCGGGGCCGTTTGCTCAAGATCCGGCCGGCCATCACCGCAGCGAGGGCCGGCGTCATAGGTTTCTTTACAGCGGCCTACTCGCCTCGTTTGTCCTGCTCTCACTGGGCGAATCCGAAGAGCCCGATTATCTGTTCAGCGGTGTGATGTTGCTCTTAGCCTCCGTAGCGGCACTTTCAGGGGTCGCCTATTTCCGACTTCGGCCGCCGAAAGGCCTGCGCCGCGGTGGCACCGCGACGGATTTGTTCTTGACTGTGAGCCTGGTCGCATCGACGCTCGCGGCAGTCCCGATGCTGGTGGGTTTCGTCACATTCTTTATGGGCGGCGGCTATCTGATGTTCTACCTGGGCTTGTTGATCTCTTTGGTGCTTCTTCTCGGTCCTGCTCGCCCCTCCGAGGAAATGGCCAGCCGCATTGCCGAGCGGCTCGACCCACCTGCTGACCCAGTGCAGTTGTGGACCGAGCTTCTAGCTCCCGATCCGGACTAGCCGGACGATCGAGGGCCCTTGGCCGTTGAGTCGATGGCGTCGGCGACGAAGGCGGCCCGCTCGCCGACGGAAGCCTTTGGCAACTCGAGCAGCTCGTAGCCCAGCTCAGCGTACGCTCGGACGAGGTGGGCGTGGAACTCCTCCACCTGTGAGTAGGTGGCACGACGCATGTCGTCCTGTGCGTAGATCTCCTCCCACGGGTGGGCGACGAATACCGGGTTCTCATACCTGAGGGTCGACGCCGCCTTCAGTGCCTTTCCGGGATCGACACCTGTGATGGTCGCATAGGCAACGCAGTCGGGGAGGCCGCGGTCGAAGACGCCGATCTCCGTTTCAGATACCGAGTGATAGTTCTCCACCGACTTGGCGATCAGCCGACTCACGAAAAGCCCGGGCCTGTGATCGAGACCCGGCTCACCGGTGGAGGCCATGTGTTCGGCGATGATCCCTCTCGCCGGCTCCTCGACGATCGTGAGCCGGTCCGCCAGCTGCGCCAGGACGGTCGTCTTTCCCGTCCCAGGGGCTCCGGTCAGGACGTATCTCGGCATGTGGCCAGCCTAAGAGCGGCACACATTGGGCAGCTGCCAAGGTGCCTGTTCGAGGCGTCACGCGCCTCCGGCTCGACGTACGATCTCGGTGTGAGTGAGAGCGATCGATTCTCTGACCTTGTTGGACATCTCGTGTCAACGGCACGAGCACATCACACGGCGACGGGTGGGGACAATCCGGACTGGGCCCACTGGTACGCGGAGCGCATGCTCGAGGATGTGAACCAGACTCTCGACGCCTCGCTCGAGTTTCATGAGCTTGCCCACTGGCTTCTTGGAGCCGACCGGCGCTATCGCGCCGACGATCAGGACGAAGGCTGGCCGAAGGCTTATGCCCACTGGATGATCGAAGACTTCGACCAAGGTCGACTCGGCGGATAGACACCACACAGAATGACGGAGTCGCTGCAAGCGAGAGTGGCTGAAGCCCTCGAGGTCGATTTGTCGATCATCGAGACGGCGGATGTCGCTATCGACATCCGAGACCTGGGTCCGGAGGAGACGCTGGTCGAGAGGGGGGACCCCGTTGACGACGTATTCGTGATCCTCGACGGCGAACTCGAGGTCCATGGTTTCGACGACCAGATGCTCGCCGTTCTCGAGCCAGGGGCTGTCGTGGGCGAAGTGGCGGTCATGGCGGGCGGTCGGCGAACTGCCACCGTCCGGGCCGGGGAGGGAGCGAAAGTAGCCGTGGTCGGCGCACAGGACTTTGAG
>JAWWBL010000187.1:0-2334 GCA_033720975.1 Acidimicrobiia bacterium
ATATGAGAAGAGCTCTGTGGCCAGCATCGCGAAGATCTCCTCACCGGTGAAGCCCAGTGCCAGTTCGGCCCCTTTCCTGTCCTTGAGCTTGAAGAGATTGTCACCGATGAGCTCATAACGTCCCGACTTGCGCCATATCTCTGCAGGCTGCAGCCCTGGCAGCATCATCTCCTGGCCACCGATCCCGTCCATTTCCTCCCGGATGATCGCCATGATCTTGAGACGGACCCTCTGACCCAGCGGCAGCATCGTGTACGAGCCTGCCGCCAGCTGTCGGATGAATCCTCCACGAGTCAGCAGCTTGTGACTCACCGCCTCGGCGTCAGCGGGAGCCTCGCGCAGGGTGGGAATGTGTGCTTGAGACCAGCGCATACGGGCAGGACGGTAATCAGGCGGTGATGTTTACAAAGCCGAATTGAGTGAGCGCCCTCACTGCCATTCGATCGTCACGACCTCCACCGGGTCGGCTACCCCCTTCAGGTCGATCGCGGTCGGCTCGGACAGCAGATAGGGGACAGTGCCGGCTGCATCTAGGGCATCACGGGACACCAATATCTCCTCGCCGTCGGCGGCAGCGCAGATTCGGGCTGCCACGTGGACCCCGCTCCCGTGATAGTTGCCGTCCGTCCTCGTCGCCTCGGCGGCATGGACGCCGATTCGGACCTTCGGGGCAAAACCTGCTTCGTGTCGATGGCGGAGAAGGCGACGCTGGATGTCAACCGCCGCGTCCAACGCCGCGCGTGTCTCGGCGAAGGCAATGAAGAAACCATCACCGGTGTGGGAGACCTCTTCCCCACCTGCCTCTTCGAACGCCGCTCGGAGAGTGCGGTCGTGCCATTGGAGCAAGTCCTGCCATGCGTCGTCGCCGATCAGGCCGACCAGGTCGGTGGAGACCACGATGTCTGTGAAAACAAAGGCCCGATTCACCCGCGAGCCTTCCGTCCCACGCGCCGCCTCGGCGCCGAGCAACTCGCGGACTCTTGCGACGTCGAGCCTGGCGCCCAGTTGCTCGAAGACGGAGAGCGCCGCCTTCAGCTCGAGATGGGCACCGGTTTCATCCCCGGACGCCCGGCGCGCCTCACCGAGGAGCGCCCTGGCGCGAGCCGCCTCGTACGGAAGCTCCACCGCCTGCCAGCTCCTCCACGCGTCGGTGAGGGCACTGACGGCATCTGCCGATTCGCCGGTCTGGAGCAATAGGGCTCCCCGGCCCGTGGCCGCTGCCGCCTGCCACACCTGACTCTCGTACAGAGAGGCGATCTCCTCGAGGTCGGCAACCGCTTCCGCAGCCTCTTCGGTGCGCCCCAAGTCGAGGGCTATCTCGATGTAGGCCGGGAGAAGCCGCGCCCGAGAGGTGGCGGCCATGGCCGGGTTGTCGGGGTCGCGGCCAATCCGGTCCAATGCCGCCGATATCGATTGAAATGCCCCTTCGGCGTCCCCGCGGTCGGCCATCAGCAAAGAGAGCCCCGGTTGGGCGTCGTGGCCCTTCTCATAGGCCCGTTCGAATTCCTTTCCTGCAACGTCGAGGTCGCCCATCCGACGCCGAACCTCACCGATCTCATAACGGGCCAGCCCGAGATAGTCGGCCAGGTGGAACTGGACGAGGCCGACACAGGCCTTGCGTGCCTCGTCCTCGGCGTCCTGCCAGCTGCCGTGGAGGCGCTTCAACTCCGCTCGATGAACGGCACATGCCCCGGTGTAACCGCTCACGGAGTTGGCCCTCATCCACCGATCCGCCTGCTCGGTCCACTCCCCAGCCCTCTTGTAGTCACCGAGATTGCGGCACAACGAGATGGTGTTGCAATAAACGTCACTGGTCATTCGGAGGTCATCGCCCGAGGTCATGGCCATCACCGTGGCCTCATCGATCACACCCATGGCCTCTTTCCAGTTTCCGGCTCTGACCATGCTCGCCGCTTTGAAACTCATCGCCAGGGACTCGGCGCTCTTCTTGCCCAGGCTGGTGGCCAGGTCGAGGACTCCATCCGCGAGTTGCAGCGCTGAATCTACGTCACCTTCGACGAACAACATGGCACCGGCATTGAGGAGCCGGAGCCATACGTGAGCCACAGACAAGGGCTCACCGTCGAGCAGGTGCTCGGCACGAGACCTCCAGCCGTTGGCGACCGCAAAAGACCCCCGTCTCATTCCGAGGTAACCAAGCATGCAGGCCGCGGCGGCAGCGTCAGACCGCCGCTCCTCGTCGAGGAACCGTGAAAACGCCTCCTCGAGGGCGCTCAGAGAATCGTCATAGTCGCCCAGCCAATAGAGGGCATCAGCGCGGAGCAGCAACTCGTCACCGGAGAGGCTTGCTTCATCATCCAGAGCCTCGACCAC
>JAWWBL010000188.1:0-2323 GCA_033720975.1 Acidimicrobiia bacterium
ACCGGCCGACCCAAGACCGTCACCTACGGGATAGCCGACGAAGACGCCTTCGAGGTTGGCATGTCCTGCGGTGGGACGATCGACGTGTTCATAGAGCCCTGGTGAACACAACGCTTCACGCGATCCAGGGGATTCTCGATGCCGAGCAGTTTGGCTCGGTGGTCACATTCGTCGATGGTCCGAACCTGGGCGAGAAGACGGTCATCGACGCCGCAGGAAACGTCGTGGCGGGGCATTTGCCTGAAGAAATCGCGACCGAAGTGGTCGAAGATGCCCGGACCCTCATGACCTATGAGCAGCATCGCGCCATGGGGTACAGCGACCACTCGGTGTTCATCGAAACACTCGCTCCGCCACCTGACCTCTTGATCTTCGGTGCGGTGCATATCGGGCAGGCACTCGCATCGTTTGGCACGCAAATGGGGTACAGGGTCACCGTTGTCGATTCACGGAGCGCGTTCGCGACCGACGACCGGTTCCCCACCGCGCACCGTGTGATCGCGGGCTGGCCCAAGGAGATCATGGACCAGCTCCACTTCGACCGTCGAACCTGGGTGGTCGTTCTGTCCCACGATCCGCGCCACGAGACTCCTGCCCTGGCCGCAGCCCTAAAGGCGGAGACCCGATACATAGGTGCGATGGGGAGCCGGCGAACTCATCGGCTCCGTGTCGAGCGGCTTCACGAATTGGGGTTCTCGAAGGATGAGGTCGGCAGGATTCACTCTCCGATCGGCCTCGACATCGGTGCCGAAACACCCCAAGAGGTGGCCGTCTCGATCCTCGCAGAGATGACAATGGTCCGATACGGAGCCGGCTCGGGTCTATCACTCCACGGCGTGGAAGGCCGGATCCACAAGCAAAGGCCGGAGGACGACTAGCCAGGGACCGGGGGATGTCCTCGTAGGCGATTCGACGACCGCCCAACTTTGCGCCGTATTTCTGCCCAGTCGCCGACTCGCGCATAGCGACGCGCAGCCAGGAACCGTGTTCCCGCGGCCGGCGTTTCTGGGCTGTGAGCGCGCACAAGCTGCCTTCAGCCTGGGGAGCCGGGTTTCGCTCCATGATCCTCCCGGGATGGGGTCAGCTCGCCACCCGGCACCGAGCGATGGGCTGGGTGCTGATTTGCGCGACGCTGTTGTCTGGCGCCGTCTTCTTCCTAATCGTGTCTGGTGCCGGCCTCGTTGCCATCGCCTGGTTGGTCGAACCCGAGATGCTGTTGGTTCTCATGGCGATCAACCTGGTGACAGCGGCGATACGCCTGCTGGCGACGGGTCACGCCTGGACAGCCGGAGGTGGAAGCCGCTTGTTCCCGGCCATGGCGCTGGCAACAATGGTCCTGGCTCCCCACTTCGCGGTTGGCTGGATGGCCATTGAAGTGCAGAGAACGGTTCAAAGCGTCTTCGTCGACACACCCGCGCCTCGGCCCTTGGCCCAAGCGGCGCTGTCGGGCACGGCCGCTCCGAACCCGGCCTCTCCTCTCCTCCCCACCGAGTCGACCCAAGTCACCCTGGCGACAGGCGAAGCGGTCTACTACCCGCCTCTGCCGATCCCTTCCGTTCCCTTCGGATTCGACCCCTTCGATGGGAAGAGGATCAATGTTCTGATCCTGGGCGGCGACGCCGGTCCCGGGCGGTCCGGGCTGCGCACCGACACGATGATCGTGGCCTCAATCGACACCGGGAGCGGGGACACCTCCATGTTTGGCATCCCGCGCAACTATGGGGGTTTCACCTTCTCCGACGGAACCCCCTATCCCGGGAGCATCCTCAACTCCGTATACGGATGGGGCGAGAGGAACCCGCAGGCATTCGGGGGGATCGACCCGGGCGCCTCAGCGCTTCGAGACGTCATCGAGCATCTCACGGGTCTCACCATCCACAACTTCGTCCTAGTCGACCTGACAGGTTTTGCCGACGTCGTAGATGCGCTCGGAGGAGTGACGATGCCGGTCCCGAAGCCGGTGTTCGGTCCCTTGTACGACCCGGTCTCGGGCGAATACGAGATGATCCGAATCCCCTCCGGGACCCAGACCCTCACAGGCGGGGAGGCGCTGGCCTATGCCCGTTCCCGATATGGCTCCTCCGATTACGCCCGCATGAGCCGACAACGGTGCATTCTCTCAGCCCTCGCCGGCCAGTCTGACGCCGCGGGTCTCTTCCGCGCCTTGCCGAGGCTCCTTGAGGTCACGAGACAGCACGTCACGACCGACATACCGGTGGAGATGATCCGCGACTTGATCCGAGTCGTGCCGAAGGTCGACGCGGACAAGATTCGCGTGATCGGCTTCGATGCGAGCTGGAGATCGGGAAGGACAGCAGAAGGC
>JAWWBL010000189.1:0-2321 GCA_033720975.1 Acidimicrobiia bacterium
AGCTCGATTCCCGGCACCGGGGTTCCGTCGAGGACCTCGAGCGGCTCGGCCAGAACGATGAGGGAGATTGGGCGCCCATTCCAGACGTTCTCGCTGTTGGCAACGGCGTGTCGCTCGAGAAGCGTCCGCTGGTGGACGTAGAGGTCCCAATCAGCGACGCGGACGGCGAGATGACTGAGCGGGTATGGCGTCATGTCGATACCCCGGGCGGCGAGACGGTCACGCTGCATATTCGCGAAACTTCGGTAGTCCCCGATGATTTCGAAGATCGGATCAGACGTCGCCACGTGGCACCCTCCTTCGTGATGGCTAAGGCTGCGCGGGTCGGAAGTTGATCCTACGTAATGCTCATCGGGGAGGACTACCTCAACGAGTCATCGCCTCGGCATCGAGCCGCTCGGAGTCCGTCGGAGCCCGGCTGGGCCCGCTTGCGGGCATGGTGACCTTGAACCTGGTGATCCCGTCGAGTCTCTCATAGACGATGTCCCCACCCATGGCCCGGGCAAGGCTGCGGCTCACCGCCAAGCCGAGCCCAACGGACGCGGGCTGCGTTGGGCTCTCATGGGCACGTGAGTACGGCTCGAACAAGGGCTCGGGATCCCCAAGGACACCGTCACCGTCGTCGTCCACGTTGATCGCGACCGAGTCCCCGCTGGTCTCCGACCAGACCCTGATGTGGTCCCCCCCGTAGCGCAACGCGTTACCGACGAGATTCCGCAGAACCTGACGGAACCTGATCGGGTCAGCCCACACCTCGCCTTGGTTGCAGTCGACAGCGATTCGCTCGGCCTGCTTGCCGGTGAGCCCTCCCAGTATCAGTTGCATCTCGTCGGCGAGAGTGAGCTGGGAGGGGATCAGAGTCACCGAGCCGATGTCGGCGCGGGCGATCACCAGCAGGTCCTCGACGATTGTTGACATCTCCCCGCTCTGATGGGAGATGTGGTGTATCAGCATCTCCACCTCGTGTTCTGGAAGCTCTCTCCACGAGGTCTCCAGGATCCCAGAGAAGCCGACCACGGCCGTCAGCGGTGTGCGAACCTCGTGAGAGATGGACGCTACGAACTCGTCCTTGGATCGGACCAGACTCCGGAAACTCTCGCCCACCAGGGCAAGCAGCACCGCGGCCAGGGCGAGGAGACCGAGGCGGAGGAAGACACCTGCCACGAACTCGGAGTCCCCGGTGACCTGGCCGGGAGGATGGAACAGAAGGAGGTCGGGATCGGCCTTGGCCCAGAAGTGAAGGGGCATGTGGAGCAGCCCTTCCACCATCACCATCCCAACGAGCAACGCCCGGCGTCTGCCTTCGAACACCAGTGACGCAATGGCCACGACGATCATGGAGATGAAGTCGGTGCCCGACGACGGCCCAAAGAGCCACCAGGCCCCGAGCGTGACGCCGACATCGATGGATAGGGCGCAAAAGAGCCTGTTCGGGGCGGAGGCGAATCTGGGTAGCGCGACAGCCGCTAGGACCAATGGGATCATGGCCGCGACCCGCATCTCTCCGCTTATGGCGAGTGACAAGACAAGGAAAATGCCTGCGAGGACGTATATCCACTGGCGTGTCCGGAGAATGGCGGGACTGCCGCCGTCGAGGATGGCCAGTTCGCGATTCACCAGGACTTATCGGCATTTGGGCCAAATTTTTCCACCCCCTTTTTTCGCGTGGCGATGAGTCCTAGCTCCAAGGAGCGGCCTACCGTTCAGCCGTGTCTCCTCAGGCAGTCCAGGTCTACAACACCTTTCTCGCCCTTCTCGCGCTTGTTGCGCTGGCCGCTGCGGCCAGCCTCACGAGCTACCGGATCTGGCGAGGTCCTGAGGCGGCACAGCGGATTTCGAATCCGGCAGTCTTGTGGGCGGCATGGGTCGTGGCGGCGGTGGCAACCGTCGGCTCTCTCATCTACTCCGAGGTCATCCACTTCGTCCCGTGCCGGTTGTGCTGGTTTCAGCGGATTGCCATGTACCCGATGTCGGTGGTTCTTCTCGTCGGCGCAGTTCGAAGAGACGTCGCCGCCCGCTTCTATGCCCTTCCACTCGCCCTGACCGGCCTGGCCATCTCGATCTGGCACAACATCGTCCAACTGTTCCCGGCAGCCGAAGGTGGATCCTGCGACCCGGCGGTCCCGTGCTCCGCCAAGTACGTGAACGTCTTCGACTTCATCAGCATCCCATTTATGGCCGGCGCCGGGTTTACCCTGATCGCCGTTCTTCTTCTCTTCTATGTGAGACCTTCAAATGAGTAGACCTTTTCTCTGGATCGTCGGTGGCGTCGTCGGCCTTGGGCTCATCGTCTGGATGGCGTTCGCGATAGCGAGCGAACC
>JAWWBL010000190.1:0-2305 GCA_033720975.1 Acidimicrobiia bacterium
CGACGAGTTCACAGCCGACTCGGTCATCATCGCCACCGGCGCCAACGCCAAGTGGCTCGGCATTCCCGGAGAAGAGAAGCTGACGGGAAGGGGCGTCTCGGCCTGCGCGACCTGTGACGGGTTTTTCTTCCGCGACCAGGAGCTGGTTGTGGTTGGCGGGGGCGACACCGCCATGGAGGAAGCGCTTTTCTTGACCAAGTTCGCCTCGAAGGTCACCGTCGTCCACCGTCGCGACGAGTTCCGGGCGTCAAAGATCATGGCGAACCGTGCCCTCGAGCATCCCAAGATCGAAGTGCGCTGGAACACGATTGTCACCGAGATACACGGCGATGACTCTGTAAGCGGTGTGACTCTCGAAGACACAATCACCGGAGATTCAGAGCTGATGCCTGTAGACGGGGTCTTCGTAGCGATCGGACACAAACCGACGACTGACTTGTTCGTAGGCCAACTCGAGTTGGACGCGAACGGTTATGTGGTGAATAGCCACGACGGCGACACCCACACTTCCGTTCCGGGTGTCTTCGCCGCCGGCGACGTCGCCGATCATCGCTATCGCCAGGCGGTGACTGCCGCGGGCACGGGATGCATGGCCGCAATGGATGCGGGGCAGTGGCTCGCCGATGAAGAAGAGCAGTTGGTCAGCGACCAGGCTTGAGTAGGGAACAAGGAGAATGAGACATGGCAGAAATCGTCACGCTTGACGACGGAACTTTCAACGACAAGATCTCGGGCGACAAGCCCATCCTGGTGGACTTCTGGGCCGAGTGGTGTGGTCCGTGTCGGGTCATCGCTCCGGTTCTGGAGGAAATCGCCGGAGAGCAGGACGGATTCGACATTGGCAAGCTCAACGTTGATCACAACCCCCAGGCTGCCGCCGCGAACGACGTGATGAGCATCCCGACCCTGATCTTGTTCAAGGACGGCGTTGAGAAGAAGCGCCTCGTCGGGGCGATGCCCAAGCACCGGCTCATGTCCGAGCTGGCAGAATACGTCTAGCCGGCCACCCAAGACATCCAAGCCTGCACCAACAAGGGCCTCACCGGCTGATTAGCGTGGTCGCGTGCCAGGCGAGTTCTTCTTCATGGCGATTGGCGGGCTTGGCATCTCACTGGCGGGATTTGCCGGCCTCATCGCCGCCTTCGACCGGGGACCAAAGGCGAGGACGCCTACCTCCTCGTGGCGAATCAGAAACATCGTGGCCGGTGGGTTTCTCATCACCTTCTCCGGCTTCTCGGTGATCGCCACGCATTCGCTGACGGGCGGAGATGTCGACCTCACCATCTCAATAGTCGGGAGTCTCCTCGCCGCCCTCTTGTTGGCACGCGGCTACGTGTCTACCCGACCCGGACCGGAATGGCCCTCCTCACGAGGCCGGTTCATCGCGATGGCGTTCATCTCTGTGGACGTAGCCATCTACCTGGTGGCGGCACTGACCGCTGAGCTCGGGCTTCTTCAGCTTGGGTTCCTGATCCAGCTCTCCGACCCGGTCTCGATCTTCTTCAACACCGTTCGCGAGGTGGCGAGCTCCTCCCCAGCCTCCTGACAGGGAAAAGGTGCGAGCCTGCAATAAGGTTTCGGCATGCGGCTCTATCGCCAAGGCGACGAAGGCCCAGCGGTCCGTGATATCCAGGACCGGCTGGCCAATCTGGGCCATGAATCACCTGATGATGCCCGTGGGATATTCGGGCCTTCCACCACCGAAGCGGTCAAGGCGTTCCAAGGATCCAGGGGCCTCCAGGTCGACGGAATCGTTGGCCCTGACACCTGGCGTTCCCTATACGAAGCCGGGTACCGGCTCGGTGATCGGCTTCTGTTCATGAGGAGACCGATGATGAGGGGTGAAGACGTGGCGGAACTGCAGTCCCGGCTCAACTCACTCGGTTTCGACAGTGGCAAGGTCGATGGGATATATGGCCCCGACACCGCCGCGGCCGTCGCCGAGTTCCAGCGAAACCGCAATCTGGCAGAAGATGGAAGGGCGGGGCCTGAGGTGGTCACTGAGGTCCGCCTGGTGACCAGGGGAGCCATGAAGGAGAGCCGGCATGCAGTGCGAGAAAGGGAATGGCTGAGGAGGCTTCCCCGCACGATGGCTGGCGTGCGCATCTATCTCGACGCGGGTTGTCGTCATCCCGACGAGTCGCGTCAAGCTTGGGAAGCCGCAACGGCCGCGGCCATAGCAATCCAGGAGGCCGGAGGCCTGCCCTTGATGTCGAGAAGCCAAGACGCCAGCATCCCGGAGAGGGTGCGGGCACGACGGGCCAATCGGGTTGGAACGGAGCTCATTGTTGCCTTTCGGCTCGAC
>JAWWBL010000191.1:0-2255 GCA_033720975.1 Acidimicrobiia bacterium
CACCTCCACCGGGATACCAAGCCGTGCGATCGCCACCGTCGCCGCGACCGCTGCTGCCGATCCCGCCATGTCAGCCTTCATTCCGTCCATGAAGGCCGTCGACTTCAGTGACAGGCCTCCGGTGTCAAATGTGATCCCCTTCCCGACGAGCGCCAGATGCGTCACGGGCTCCGACGGAACGTGGCGAAGGACGACCACTCGCGGATCTCGGCGGGATCCCGCTGCTACTCCGAGCACCGCGCCCAAGCCCTCAGACACGATGCGCTCTTTGTGCCAGACCTCGGCGCCTACAGACGCCTCGGACGCGTACTCCGCGATCTGGGTGGCATAGGCATCCGGGGACTGGTCCTTGGCCGGTGTATTGACCCAATCTCGAGCTCGCATCGTCGCTCCAGCAAGCTCCCTGGCCTCGAGCACGGCGTCCTCGTCGGCTCCGACCAGCTCGACTTCAGAGCAGCGGGTAACACTCTCTTCCGATCGCTGGGTCTTGTAGTCCCGATACTGGTAGGAGCCCAAAAGGCTTCCTTCGGTGACCGCCCGGGTCGCGCCGTCGAGCCCTGTGAGACAAAGCAGGCTCACCGCCCGCTCGGTCTTCACTTTTCGAATCGCCGAAGCCGAGGCGTCCCTCAGCGATTCGAACGCGAGCTCGGAACCAAGCCCAACGAGCACAACGGCGAATGCCTCATCGTGAGCCACAGTGATGGATTGTCCCTCCTTGCCCTCGAAGTCGTTCACCTCGAGAGTTCTCCGATCCAACCCGGCTACCAACTGCTCGGACCCGGGGGCAGCAACTCCAGCGTCCATCACCCCGGCAATGACGGTGGCACCCTCCAGGTCTGGCAGATCCGATGTTGGTGTTATCTCCATGCGACTCCTCTCAACTGGCGAATGGGCCGAGTCCGGCAAGTAGCGCCCGGCCCAGGAAGACTGCACCCAGGCTCGTCAGCACTGCCAGATACGACAGGCCAGTGGCGGCCATAACGCCTGAGTAGGCCGGGTATCGAATTGCAGCGACCACCGCAGCCATCAGGACAACCGATGTGACGGCCAGCAGCCAAAAGGCAACGGTGGGCCCACCTGCCGGCATGTCACCCATTGACGGAAGAACAACAGCATCCGCGACCAGGCCCGCGATCCCCGCGATCGCCAGCATGCGGAGGGACCACCTGGGAAGCCTCGGGTCGACCAGGTACCAATGACCGAGCATCATCTCGGCAGTGACACCGCCGAGGGCGAGGGCAGCGGTCAACGCCGGTATCCAGCCGCTCAGGAGGCTCGCGTCAACGACGAATCCCAGGCCGCCAATGACCAAAGCTACCCCCGCCAATTGGGAGGACCGCGCCGCCGCAAGCGCGATCACCACCCCGGCGAGTCCGACTCGAGACCACAGTGCTCCCTCCCCCAGGGCTCCGGCGAGACCGATCACCGTCGCGGTGCCCGCAGTCAACCAGGTGAAGCCTCGCCCGACGATGCTCATCAATGCCACGGCCCCCGCGGCAAGCGCCACGCCTCCCGCCCACGCCATGAGGATGAACTGCGGCTGAGCGACGGTCTGCAGATCTGAGGGCACGGCGCGGCATGATATGGCCCTATGACTGCTTGGCAGCCGACAGTGTCGGTGATTATTCCTGCAAGGGACGCCGCCGAGACATTGCCGAAGACGCTTCGGGCGATCAACAAGCAGGGCTATCCGGACGTCGTCGAGGTCATCGTTGCCGCGGCCGACGCAGAAACGGCTCGCGTGGCCGCTGAGGAGGGAGCTCGAGTCGTCGACAACCCTTTCGCGACCACGCCCGCCGGCCTGAATCTTGCCATCCGCGCCTCGTCGGGTGAGGTGGTCGTGCGGTGTGATGCACACGCCGTCCTTCCACCCGACTATGTGTCGAGGGCCGTGGAAACGATGGCACGGACTGGTGCAGAGAACGTGGGCGGCATGCAAGTCCCCGTCGGAACGACGCCTTGGGAGAAGGCCATTGCGGCGGCGATGTCCTCACCTCTCGGTGCCGGAGACGCTCGTTACCGGATAGGCGGCAAGGAGGGCCCCGCTGAAACGGTGTACCTCGGCGTGTTCCGGAGGGAGACCCTTGAGCGGCTTGGTGGGTTTGATGAACGATTCCTTCGAGCCCAGGACTACGAGCTCAACCACCGGATCATCGGTTCAGGTGGGCTGGTCTGGTTCGACCCAGAATTGAGGGTCGAATACCGGCCGCGAGGGTCGTTAGGCAGCCTGGCACGGCAGTACTTCCAATACGGGC
>JAWWBL010000192.1:0-2250 GCA_033720975.1 Acidimicrobiia bacterium
CCCGTTGGACGGCGGCGAGTACTTCGGGCTCGTCGTCGACCGCGAGTATCACCGGCTTGGAATCGGCCATCAGAACACAGCCTCATCGATGAAACAGAAACGCCAGGACTCACCGGGCTCCAGAGACTGGATCAAGGGATGTCCGGAGTCCTCCCAATGCTTTCGAGCGTGTCTGTTCTTGGACTGGTCACAGCAACCAACCTGGCCACATACCAGGCATGCCCGCAGGTGAACCCAACGGTCTCCAACTTCCACGCATGCAGGGCACACTCCCGCCGCGGTGGGCGGCGCCACCTGGTCGAGGGCGTCGAAGTGAGCACAAGTCCGGCTGGACATATTCCTTTATACCGTTCCGTGAAGATCTGTGGCGGACGGGATCGCGGCAAGATCCTCAGAAACCGGGGTCAAACGGCGGCGATCGCCTGCTTCACCGCCCGCACGACGTAGACCTTGGCGAGGTGGGTCTTGTATTCCTCGGATCCGTAGAGGTCTTCGAGGACCGTCACACCATCCAGCGCCTGTTGCGCCGCCGCTTCGACGGCGGCGTCCGAGCCGTCGGTGCCAACGAGCGCTTCCGACACCCCTTCGGCCAGGGAGGGCGTCGTCCCGACGCCGGTGAGAGCAACACGAGCCGCCTCTATCGAGCCATTTGACTTCTTGATCCAGGCGGCCGCTCCGGCGACCGCATAGTCGGAGCGCCCGCCCCGGCGGCCCAACTTGTCGTAGGCGGAGCCTTCGCCGTCACCCGCCACCGGTATACGAATCCCGGTCAGGATCTCGTCGGGCTCGAGGGCGGATGTGAGGGTGTCGACGAAGAAGTCGGAGGCGGGTATCTCCCTGGTGCCGCTGGAGGATTGGGCGACCATCACCGCTCCGCATGCGATTGCGGCCGCCGGTTGATCCGCGGCGATATCGGCGTGGGCCAATGCGCCACAGGTCGTGCCCCGGTTCCGCACCTGGACGTCTCCGGTCAATGAAGCCGCGGTGGACAGTGCTGCTGCACCCGACTTGACATCGGCATTTGACGCGGTCTCGGCGTGGCGGACGAGGGCCCCGATAGTGAGGCTCTCCCCATCAGACTGGACGGTATCGAGTCCCGCGATCCTCCCGATGTCGACGATGACAGCAGGTGATAGAAGCCGCATCTTCATCAGCGGGATCAAGCTCATGCCCCCGGCCATGACCTTCGAGCCTTCACCTAGAGCTCCAAGCGCCTCTTCGATTGAGGTGGGCGCTACGTAGTCGAATTTCCGCGGATACATGTCAACCCCTCGCTTCCTGAATCGCCTCCCAGACGCGTCTTGGCCTCAGTGGCATGTCGATGTGTTTCACCCCGAGGGGGCTGAGCGCGTCGACGACGGCGTTCACGATTGTGTGGGAGGTCCCGATGGTCCCCGCCTCTCCAACTCCCTTCACGCCCATCGGGTTCACGTCGGTAGGCGTCACCGTCCGATCCAACTCGAACGACGGGAGGTCGACGGCAGTCGGGATGATGTAATCGACCAGAGATCCGGCCAGAAGATTCCCGGC
Organism: Acidimicrobiia bacterium; assembly: GCA_033720975.1. Classification (GTDB taxonomy): domain Bacteria; phylum Actinomycetota; class Acidimicrobiia; order Spongiisociales; family ZC4RG35; genus JAWWBL01. The sequence continues at coordinate 1,531 of JAWWBL010000192.1, forward strand.
ATCGTCGTAAACGGCATCCTCGAACATGGCCTGCCCGACACCCTGTGCTATGCCGCCGTGAATCTGGCCGTTGACGATCATGGGATTGATCTCGTTTCCGCAGTCGTCGACCCCGATATAGCGGAGCAGTTCGACGTTTCCGGTGTCGGGATCGACCTCCACCACGGCGATGTGACTCCCGAAGGGCCATGTGGCGTTTGCAGGACTGAATGATGTGTGCGCCTCCAACCCCGAGTCGACATCGTCGGGGGAGGTGTGGGCTTGGTAGGCAGCCTTGGCTATTGCCTCCCACTCCACCCTCGGAGCGGGTGAACCCTTAACGTGCGCACCCCCGTTCTCGAACACGATGTCCTCGGCCGAGGCTTCTAGCAAATGACCGGCGATCTTCGCTGCCTTCTCTTTCACCTTGAGGGCTGCCTCGTAGGTTGCGGTCCCATCCACGGCGATCGACCGGCTCCCGAACGTTCCAATGCCCATCGGGTGCTCTCGGGTGTCTCCGTGTAGGACGCGGATCTTTTCGACCGGGATCCCGAGGCTGTCCCCGACCAGCTGAGCCCACGTGGTCTCGTGGCCTTGACCCGAAGGTCCTGTTCCGATGACCACTGTCACTGTCGCATCGGGGTTGACCCGAACCAGACCAGAGCCATTGAACGAAGCGGGCAGCCCGTAGTTACTCCAGGAGAAGCCAATTTCGGCAAGAATCGCCGGACCGAAGCCGCA
>JAWWBL010000193.1:0-2213 GCA_033720975.1 Acidimicrobiia bacterium
CCCAGCTGAGCTTCCCTGCACCCAGCCCAGCTGAGTTTCCACAGCGTCTTGCCCCGCCGTATACTTTGACATCCCGCGAACCCCCTTTAGGGGTGTAGCTCTAATTGGCTAGAGCGCCGGTCTCCAAAACCGGAGGATGGGGGTTCGAATCCCTCCACCCCTGCCAGGCTCGACAACGTAGAGACAAAAACAGGAATCATCGATGAACCGAGAAATGCGCCGCCTCCAGGAACGAGAGGAGCGGCGACAGAAGAAAGAGGGCGGCGGCAGCCGCGCGCAGCGCAAGGCCTCGCAGCTCCAGTCCCGCTCGCAGCCACCGAAGGAGCGGAAGAGCTTTTTCCGCCGGATCGCCGAGTATCTCCATGAGGTTCGGGTCGAGATGCGCAAGGTGACCTGGCCCACCTGGGACCAGATGAAGGCCTTCACCGCAGTGACGGTGATCACCTCTGTGGTGTTGACCGCGGTCATATTTGGCTTGGACGTGGCCGCCAAGCAGGCGGTCCTGTGGCTTGTCGAGCTGAGGGGCTGAAGCGATGTCCGAGACCGCAGAGGCCAACGTCGACGTCGTCGAGACCGAAGAGGAGATCGAGGAGGTCGTCGAAACTCCCAAGCCGGTAAGTCCGTATGACCTTCCGGGCGACTGGTATGTGATCCACTCGTACTCCGGGTATGAGAACAAGGTCAAGGCCAACCTGGAGACACGCATCCAGTCGATGCACATGGAGGATCGGATCTTCGAGGTCCACATCCCGATGGAGGACGTCGTCGAGTTCAAGGGCGGCAAGAAGGTCACAGTCCCCAAGAAGGTCTTTCCCGGATACCTCCTGGTCCGGATGAGCCTCGATGACGACTCCTGGTACGCGGTGCGCAACACGCCCGGTGTCACCGGTTTTGTCGCTGGCGACGCCCAAAAGCCGACCCCGCTGTCACGTAGGGAGGTGGAGCGTTTCCTCGGGGTTCAGGACGAGACAGAGGAGAAGGCCAAGCCTCGCTTCAAGCCCGAGTGGGAGGTAGGCGAGCAGGTGCGGGTCGTCACAGGGCCGTTTGCCGATTTCAACGGGACCATCGAGGAGATCAACGTCGACCAGCAGAAGGTTGTCGTTCTCGTGAACATCTTCGGCCGCGACACGCCGGTAGAGCTCGGCTTCGCCGACATCCAGAAGAACTAACCAGGAACACCAATGGGTAGGAAGAAACTCGTAACAACATTGAAGCTTCAGCTGCCGGCAGGGCAGGCGACGCCTGCACCCCCGGTGGGCACTGCGCTCGGTCCGCATGGCGTCAACCTGATGGACTTCGTCAAGGCTTACAACGACGCCACCGGCAGCCAGCGCGGCCAGATCATCCCGGTCGAAATCTCGATATATGAGGATCGGTCGTTCACCTTCATCACCAAGACCCCGCCGGCGGCGGCGCTGCTTCGCCAGGCTGCGCGGGTCGACAAGGGCTCCGGCGAGCCGAACAAAGAGAAGGTGGGCTCGGTCACCAGAGCCCAGGTCAAGGAGATCGCCGAGATCAAGATGCCCGACCTCAACGCCGTCGACATCGAAGGGGCCATGAAGGTCGTTGAAGGCACCGCCCGGTCGATGGGCATCATCGTCGAGGGCTGAGCGAACACAAGTAAGGGCGTAGCAGCGCCGCCAGTGGGAGGCCGGAAGGCCGCCTGGACCACAAGGAGAGCAAATGGCACACGGAAAGAAGTACCGCGAGGCTGTATCCCGGTACGACAAGAACAACCCTTACCCAGCAGCAGAGGCCGTCCAGCTCGTCAAGGACTTCGCCTCCTCCAGCTTCGACGAGACCGTCGAAGTGGTGTACAAGCTGGGCATCGACCCCAAGAAGGCCGACCAACTCGTTCGGGGCACAGTCTCGCTTCCCCACGGAACCGGAAAGACCGTCAAAGTTGCCGTGTTCTGCTCCCCTGACAAGGAGAAGGAGGCCGAAGAGGCAGGGGCCGACGTGGTTGGCGGCAAGGAATTGGTCGAGGCGATCCAGGGGGGACAGGAGCTCGACGTAGACGTCGCCATCGCCACCCCCGACATGATGTCCGAGGTTGGGAAACTTGGCCGGGTGCTCGGCCCACGAGGACTGATGCCCAACCCCAAGTCGGGCACCGTCACCGAAGACGTCGCCAAAACCGTCTCTGAGTTCAAGGGTGGGAAGATCGAATATCGAAACGACCGATACGGCAACATCCACGCTCCTGTGGGCAA
>JAWWBL010000194.1:0-2176 GCA_033720975.1 Acidimicrobiia bacterium
ACGCTGCCCGTGCCCCCCGGCCCACAACCGATTGGTACCACGTCAGTAGAGCTGGTGGATGACGACCGGTTGGATCCATACGGGTCCGTAGCAGAGACCTCGCCACGGCGAGTGGTAGCCCAAGTCTGGTATCCATCGGCCGGTCCGCCTGGAGGGATGCGCGTTCCCTGGAGCGCCGACTGGGACGTCGTAGCCCCGGCGATCGCGCGCGAACTGGGGCTTCCGTCCTGGTTTCTCAGTCACACGCGGTTCACCCTCTCCAGCTCGACGGCAGATGCGATCGTGGCTCCTGGAGCTTTTCCCGTCGTCATATACAGCCACGGGTGGACCGGTTTTCGGACCATCGCGGTGAACCAGGCCGAGGCGTTGGCCTCCAACGGCTACGTCGTGATTGCGATCGATCACACCCACGGATCGATTGCGACACGTTTCGCTGACGGTGCGGTCGTGTACCACGATCCCACAGCTCTCCCCGAAGTGGCAGAGGTCGGCGAAGAGGCGTATGCGGAGGCGGCCGAGAGGCTCGTCGAGACCTTCGCTCAGGACATCATCCTGGTTCTCGACGAGCTCGACTTGGGGCCTGAAGGTGCGTTCGGCACGATGGCGAGCAGCATCGACTTGACCCGCATTGGCGTCTACGGACACTCGACCGGCGGGGGGGCGGCAGTCAGCGCATGCTTGCGTGACGAACGCTGTGATGCGGTTCTCGGCATGGATCCCTGGGTTGAGCACCTTCCTGACCGTGTTCTGCGGATCCAGGCATCGATCCCAACCCTCTTCATGCGGTCCGATCAGTGGCGCGGGAATGAGAACGATTCGATCTTGATGGGGATAGCCGGTCGCTCTGCCGAGGTGAGTTACGTTCTCGGCATCGACGGTGCCGGTCACAACGACTTCGTCGTTGCCCCCTTGCTGTCGCCCGTTGCCAGCCAGCTAGGGGTCACCGGCCCCATTTCAGCGGGACGGGTCATTTCGATAATCGACAATTATCTTCTCGGGTTTTTCGACGTCTACTTGTTGGGTACCGGTTCGGCTGCTCTCGATTCAGTGGCGTTCGATGAGGTCTCGATCGAAGTGCTCAACAACCCGTGATCTAGTCGTTTGGCGTCTGTGATGTGTTGCCGGTCACCGACTGGCCGGGTCGCTCTCCGCGCTTTATGGCGTCGATGGTGGCCCCAATCGTGGCAGCGTCCGTCTCACCAATGATCTTGCCGACGACTGTGCCATCGGTGTCGATGAAGAAAGTCTCGGGTATCCCAAAGACCCCGTAGGCGATCGCGGTTCTGCTCAGCGGATCCTCTAGGTAGAAGGCGGCGGGGGAGGAACCCACCTCGGCGAGGTACCGAAGCGACGCTTCGGGGGACTCCTGGTAGGACACGTGGATGAACGTGACCCCGGTTCCGGCAAAGGCGTTTGCGGCCGCGACGAGCTCGTTGTGTTCGAGACGGCATTCGAGACACCAAGACGCGAAGAAGTTGAGCACGACGATCTCCCCGTTCAGTTCGGCAATGCCTACCGATCCACTGCGGTCGAGAGTGGGCAGCTCGAAGACGGGGGCGGGCTTTCCGAGCAAAGGCGATTCGACCAACCCTGGCTGTGAGCCGAAGCGAGCGGCGAGAGCTACTGCAAAGACCACCGTCATGCCCGTCAACAAGAACGCGGCGCGTCTGAGCCAACGAGCGTTCATGTGCAGGCCTCGCCGTTGAGGACGGCGGCCAGCGAATCTTCAGCTGCCCCTGCCAAATCGGGGGAAGACTCGAGTTCCAACACCTCGGTGAGCAGTGCGGAGGCGGTCTCGAAGTCACCGAGGCCGCACCAAGCGACGATCGCTTTGTGGTAGAGCGCGGGGACAGACTCAGGGTTCACTTCGAGCGCCTGGTCGAACAAGCCGATAGCCAGCTCGGCTTCGGCGTTGCCATCCCAGACCAGGCGGCCCATTTGGACCAGGGCCACCACCCGTTGTGCGTCCGAAGCCGCAGGGGATTCGGCGACCCCGAGATAGTGGCCGATTGCAGCCCCATAATTGGACTCGACCACGTAGCGACCTGCGAGGGCGAGTCTCATCCCGTTGATCTCGGGGTGGTCGATGTTGGCCGCTATCACCGCCTCCATCGTTTCATTTGAGACCTGTTCGAGGTCTGCGGCGTCCAAGTCTGCGACACCGGAGGCAGGTCCT
>JAWWBL010000195.1:0-2155 GCA_033720975.1 Acidimicrobiia bacterium
ACGGTCCAATGACAGTGCTTGGCCGCGGCCCCCCGCAGTCCTTCTGACCAGAACGCAGGCACAGGACAGGAGGAATCGATAGATGGCCAAAAGGTCGCGACAGCATCGCCAGGACATCCCGGGGTACGACGAGAGTCGCCCAACGCGTGAGCAGCGCAAGCTCCAGCATCGGGCCACCAGGCACGCCACCAACCAGATACTTCACACAGTGGCGGACCCTGACGAAGTGGTACTTCCGGAGGAGCGCCGCACGCGACGCCAGGAGAATGGCCGGACCCATCAGGAGCCGGAGAAGAGGCGTTTCAAGGTTTGGAAGACCAAGTTCTGGAAGAGGCGCGACAACTACCGGGCCCTCAAGGCAGAGATCGACGCCCAGTGGCCTGTGATCCCCCCAGACCAGATCGAGCAGAACGGGTAGCAGAGTCGTCCAAGCGCCTGGCGACATAGCGAGTCACGAGCGCGCTCCCGGGTAGCCTCCCGCCGGTGTCAACTTCGGAGAACTGTTGCGTCTGATCATCGCCGGCCCGGGACGGGCAGGAGGCGCCCTGGCCCTCGCAGCCGGACGCGCCGGGCACGACATAGTCGGTGTGCTGGCCCGTACGGCCGAGTCCCAATACGGCCCAGTTCTCGATTGGCGGGCCGACCTGCCCCCGGCCGATGTCCTCTTTCTGGCAGTGCGCGATGACGCCATTCACCAGGTTGTGGAGAGTCTGGTCCCAATTGCCGGAGAAGTCGGCGTTGCAGCCCACCTCTCGGGCTTTGTCCCAATCTCCTCACTGCATCCGTTCCATGGGATAGGCATCGCAGTTGGGGGGTTTCACCCGCTTCAGTCGATCCCCGACCCCGAGACTGGCTCCCGAGCCTTGGCAGGCGCCTATGTAGGCGTGGGCGGGGACGATTTAGCCACGGACACCCTGATTCACCTTGCCGAGACGCTGGAGATGGAGCCCTTCAGCCTCGAAGACGATTCGCGTCCGGCGTATCACGCAGCCGCCGCAGCGGCATCAAACTTCGTCGTCACTTCGCTCGCGGTGGCGGCAGACCTGTTCGACGCTGCCGGCGTCGACCCGAAGGTTTCGAGGCCACTTGTCGAAAGGGCCGTAAGGAATGTATATGAGTTGGGTGCCGATGGCGCGCTCACAGGCCCGATAGCACGAGGCGATACGGACACCGTCATAGGGCACCTGACCGCGGCCCACGACGTGTCTGACGCGGTGGGGAGGCAGTTCCAGCTCATGGCTGAGGCCACCACTCTTCGGGCCGGCCGCGAAGAGGACTTGTCAAGTTGGAGATAACCCGGACTTTCGACGAGACGCGAGAGCGGTATCAGGGCAGGATTGGCCTTCTCCCTACCCTCGGCTTCTTCCATGAGGGCCATCTGGCCCTTATGGATCTGCTCAGGAAAACCTGTGACACATTGGTGGTGTCCCTCTTCGTCAACCCAACCCAGTTCAACGATCCCGCTGACTTCGACGCATACCCACGCGATGAGGCCCGTGACGCCGATCTGGCCAGGGAACATGGGGTGGATCTCCTCTTTGCTCCGCCCGTAGAAGAGGTGTATCGGGGTGTGTCGGTGACGACGGTTGAGGTGACAGGGGTGACCGATGAGATGGAGGGCCGCCACCGACCGGGCCACTTCGTAGGCGTAGCCACTGTTGTGGCCAAACTCTTCGCCGGTCTTCGTCCCGACGTCGCTGTGTTCGGCCGCAAGGACGCGCAACAACTTGCGGTCTTGAGGGCAATGGTCAACGATCTGCGATTTCCGATTGAGATCGTAGAAGCGCCAGTGGTGCGGGAACCGGATGGCCTTGCGCTCTCGAGCCGGAATGTGAGGCTCAGCCCGGAGGCGCGGGAGCGTGCTCTGGCCATCAGCCGTGGCCTTTTTCAGGCTGCCGAACAGGTGGATGCGGGAGAGAGGAGCGCTGATCGGCTCGAGGCCACCGTGATGCGTTCGATCCGGGGCCTCGGCGTCGACTACGTGAAATTGGCATCGCAGGCGACCATGAAGCCGATTCCGGAGCTTGACCGCGACGCGGTTCTGGCGGTCGCGGCTTCGGTTGGGGGAATCCGGCTCATCGACAACATCGCTTTCGACGTTGCCGAAGGTGACCCCATCCCGGACCGAGGGGTATTGCTTGATGAGCCAAGCCGG
>JAWWBL010000196.1:0-2045 GCA_033720975.1 Acidimicrobiia bacterium
CCGCTGATCGCAGTTGCGGTGGCGATCAACGATGCCGTGTCTGATGATCCGGATGGGGATCTCATCTCACTAGCTCGAGGCTAACTTCGCACCACTTTCGTGGGCGACGATGCAACAGTGACCGGCGCGGGCTGCGCGTTGGATGCGCCGAGCATCGGGAGTAGTGCAAAGGTTGTCGAAGCTCGTCGCAGATGCGTCATGCCTCTTCGACGTGACCGATCACGCCGCGGACTGACACCCACGCCCCGCCTGAGGTGGTACCCCGAACGGAGCTAGTGTCTCGGGACGCGCCGGGAAGGGAGCCCATGCGTCGAAAGTCCATCTTGCTTCTCGGCATCTTGTCGCTGCTCGCTGCTGCTTGTGACGGTGGAGGAGATCCGACACCCACGACGACTACCGCGCCGGTCTCCACGACGCTGGGCGAGCTTCCCGACTACCCCGAGTACGACGTGCGTGCCGGTGTCGTCACATCGTTGTCGTCGACCAATATCTGGGCCGTCTACGGGGTGAGGGCTTCGGTCTACGACGCCCTGGTCCTCGAGGGCCAACCGGCATTCCTCTACACCTCGGTTCCACAGACATTCACTCAGATCCCCAAGTTGGCCAGCGCGCCCGAGCCACCAGTCGGGCAGGCCGAAGGTGATACCTGGGTGATCGATGTCGCCCTACGCGAGGGCATCAACTGGTCGGATGGAGAGCCGGTCGACGCGGCTGACGTTGCCTTTACTTTCAACACCGTGAACGCCCTGGATCTGGGAGGCGGGTTTGCCAACCTCTGGCCGGTCGCCTCAGCCGCCAACCCCGGCCCGGGCCTTCTGAGCGTCGAGGCCGTCGACAGCCGAACCGTACGGTTCACCTGGGACCGGCAGCCTGGGATCGCCAGGTGGCAGCACGGGGCGGCCTACGCCCCCATCATGCCCGAGCATTTCTGGGCCCCGATCGTGGAGGATGCCAGCACCGCCGATGAGCTGTTCGCGGCCGACGGCACCGGAGCACCTGCATTCGGGTCAATGATCACCACGGCGCACACGCATGGCGACCTCGTCGTCAACACATTCAACCCGGAGCACGCCTTCCGCGGATCTTCCTACACCGTGTACGGGAACGGGGCCGTTGACTTCGCGCATCCGGTCCTGGGCTCGAGCCAATTCGGCGGGGTGGGACAAGGCGAACCCCTGCTCGAATTCTCCGAGGAGTTCGAACTGGGCGAGATGCCGGTCAGCCTCTTCGCCAACCGGGACGTAGTCGCAGAAGAGCTCATCGACGGCCAAATCGGTCTCTGGGTCAACCCGCTCCCCATGTGGCCGGACTTCGGGAGCCTGAGACGGAAGTTCACCGTCATGGGCGGGATCACCAACGCCAAAGCCGACGGCTCGACGCTCTACTACCTCGGCTTCAACACCCGACGCTTCCCCGGCAGCGACATTGCTTTCAGGCAGGCGATCGACTGCATGCTGGACAAAGACTTCATCACCGACGAGTACATGGCCGGTGCGGTCGAGAACCTCGACTCTGCGGTGCCTCCGACGGCTTCCTCCTGGCACGACCCATCGGTGGTGTCGACATGCGCAGGGCAGTCGAAAGGGGCCAAGATGGCGTCTGCCGTGGAGATCCTGAAGCGTGGTGGATGGACGTGGGATCGTGAGCCGGAATTCGATCCAAGTGGGGACGCCCCATTTGGGGACGTCCGTCCCGGGGAGGGCCTCAGAGGCCCGAACGGCGAAGTCATCGACCGGATATCCATGGCGACCGCCGCCGCCGGTTACGACCCGGTACGGGCAACCTCTTCGCTCTGGGTTCAGGTCTTCATCACCGAGCTTGGTGTCCTGGTGACCGCGGTGCCCACGGACTTCCACGGTCACCTCGACGGTGTAGCCGCCCTCGATTGGGACATGTACATCGGGGGGTGGGCAATCGGCGACACGGTCCCGGTCCACCTCGTCGCCATGTTCCACTCAGCGAGCGTTGCCGAGAGAGGCGGAGCCAACACCACTGGCTACAGCAACGCATCGCTCGACGACCTGGCGGAGCGTTTCCTTGCCGAG
>JAWWBL010000197.1:0-1977 GCA_033720975.1 Acidimicrobiia bacterium
CAAGACCGACTTTCTTCGTCCCACTACGGGTGGGGAGCTGCGTGGCGAGGCCACCCCGATCTTCCGGGGCAAGACTCAGCAGCTCTGGCAGGTCAACATCACCCGGGACGACGGCAAACTCGCCGCGCAGAGCCAGGTTCGCCTCCACAACGTCACCGACACCGGCTTCTGACCGCGTTCCTAAGGTACGGCGTCCGGTATTCCGGACTTTCCGCGTCGAGAATGGCAACCACAATGCGCCTTGGCCCGATCACCGTTGACCCACCCGTGGTGCTCGCCCCAATGGCCGGTGTTACAAACGCGCCCTTCCGGCGCCTGTGCCGCGAGTTCGGCGCGGGCCTGTACGTATCCGAGATGATCGGCGCCCGGGGGCTGGTCGAGGGGCACGAGAAGACCAGGGAGCTCGCCAGATTCGCCGACGACGAGGAGCCCCGGTCGATCCAGCTGTACGGAACCGATCCCGGATCCCTGGGCGAAGCCGTCGCCCTCCTCGTCGAGAGCGGTGTCGATCACATCGACATGAACTTCGGGTGCCCCATGGGCAAGGTGACCCGCCATGGTGGCGGTGCGGCTCTCCCCTGGAAGACAGGGCTGTTCCGGTCCATTGTCCGCGCTGCGGTCGGAAACGCGGCAGAAATACCGGTCACGGTGAAATTCAGGAAAGGAATCGACGACGACCACCTCACCTTCATCGACACCGGCCTCATTGCCGAGGAGGAGGGCGCGGCGGCGGTGGCGCTGCATGCCCGCACTGCCCGTCAGCTCTACTCGGGATCTGCCGACTGGTCTGCGATCAGAGAGCTGAAGGAGGCGGTTAGGACCATCCCGGTGCTTGGGAACGGTGACATCTGGACGGCGGATGACGCGGTGCGGATGATGGACGAGACCGGATGTGACGGCGTGGTCGTGGGCCGTGGGTGTCTGGGCCGGCCCTGGTTGTTTCGCGATCTTGCCGATGCGTTCGGCGGACGTGAGCCGCAAACGCCGCCCACCCTCGGCGAGGTGGGTGAGATCATGGTCCGCCACGCCACGTTGCTGGTGGAGCATTTCGGCGAGCACGTGGGGATCCGCCTATTCCGCAAACACCCGTCGTGGTATCTGATGGGTTTCCCTGCCGGCCCGGTGCTCCGAGACCGCCTCTCCCGGGTCGGCTCGGTCGACGAGTTGTCAGATCTCGTGGCACAACTCGACCCGGTTGTGCCCTTCCCTGACGAGGCGAACACCATGGTGCGGGGGCACAGCCATGGGCCCCGGTCGGTTCGGCTACCGGACGGCTATCTGCAGGATCGCGAGGGGGCATCCCTCTCCCGTGAAGCCGAACAGGTGGTCAGCGGGGGTTAACGGGCCGGCTCCTCCATAGGGGCTGGTGCGTGGGGCCGTGTTGTGTAGAACCTGATCAACATCAGCGACGATCCGAGCAAACCGACTATCCCGAACGTGATGATGCCGGCATCGGCGTGGAACACCCCGTAATACCCCCAGAGAACTGCCTCGGCCGTCCCGATCCACCACGTACCGGGGGATATGCCCGAGGGATCGACGGTCCGATATGCGGTCCATACCGACGGGGCGAGCATCACACCGTACGAGAGCCCCAGGACCACACCGAGCGCTTCCCACCCCAAGGCCGCCGCAGTCGAGACCAGCAGCACGGCCCAGGCAACGCCCCTCACCGCGGAGACTCGCAAACCCCTGCCTGTTCGAGCTAGCGCCCACAGAGTCATTCCGTAGGAGAGGAAGGTGACGAAGGGGGCGACCATCGCTGCCCAAAGGCTCTGACTGATCACGTACACGAACCATCCGATATTCGTCACGAAGCCCAGCGCCGGCCATGTGGTGGACACACCGGCCGAGTCTTTGGTTCGGATCAGCTTGACGATCTGGGGGATGAGAAAGGTGACCGTGCCAATGGTTGCCGCAATGACGGCGATGTTGGCGCTCAGTTCGGTCATAGACAGTTACAACCCAGGATTGGCC
>JAWWBL010000198.1:0-1975 GCA_033720975.1 Acidimicrobiia bacterium
CATCGACCTGACCGACTTGTTCGGCGGCATCGGTGGCTTGGATGATCTGTTGAGGTCGGTGTTCGGAAACACTGGTGGGTTCGGAAGGGGTGCTGCCAGGCAGGCCAGGGGTCGAGACGTCTTGGTGAGGACGACGGTCACGCTGGAAGAGGCGGCCTTTGGAACAGATGCCACCGTTGAATACTCGGCCCGCACCACGTGCCCCGAATGCATCGGCACCGGCTCGGCACCCGGAGCTGGGACCCGCACATGTGGCGATTGTGGAGGTACCGGGCAGGTGCGAACGTCTCGGCGGTCAGCGTTTGGGTCGATGATGTCGGTCACGACCTGCGCGACGTGCCATGGAGCCGGAACTGTTGTCACCGAGCCCTGTCCCCGATGCGACGGTGCCGGGGCCGTAGCACACGACGTCACTGTCAATGTTGACGTCCCAGCGGGCATATCCACGGGGACCCGCCTCCGCCTCAGTGGACGCGGCGAGTCTCCCGGCCGTGGAGGCGTCCCGGGTGATTTGTTCGTGGAGGTGACGGTCGCCGATGACGAGCGGTTCGAGCGAAGGGACGCCAACCTGATACATCACACGAGGTTGGGCATCGCCGAGGCAACGCTTGGGACACGGGTTGCGGTGCCTCTATTGGGAGGTGGCACAACCGAGTTGGACGTGCCGCCCGGAACACAGCCCGGGACAGTGCTCGTGATTCACGGAGAGGGGATGACGATTCTGGGCAGGCGCGCTCGTGGAGATCTCCTGGTTGTCGTTGACGTGGTCATTCCGACGGACCTATCGCCGGAGCAGGAGGAAGCCATTGTGAAATGGGCTGAAGTCAGGGGCGAGCGAATCGACCGACGCGCCGAAATCTGATGGGACACGTGCCCCATGTGTTGGTCGAGGGGCCATGGAAGAGTGACACTCTCACCCTCAACGAGTCGCAAAGCCATCATCTCGGGCGCGTGCTCAGAGCTTCCCCGGACGATCCTGTCACCTATACGGATGGCATGGGAGTGATCGGAGCGGGGACGCTTGCCGGCTTGGGGGCAATTTCGCGTTCCCAGGAGAGAACGGTCCCCAAGCCGCGGCCCCTCGACTTGGCGGTCGCCCCACCCGCAGGTAAGGACCGTGCGCGGTTCCTGGTAGAGAAGCTTGGTGAACTCGGTGTGACTCGTCTCCTCTGGCTCCGCACGGTTCATGGCTCGAACCGGGTCCCGGCGACGGAGAGAGCCAGGGCCTGGGCGCGGGCGGCATTGGAACAGTCGCTTGGGGCGTGGCTCATGGAAGTAGGTGATGCCTTGGTCGATTGGACCGAGCTCGAGGCTCCTATCGTTGCCTGCGACCCCGGTTCCGGGAGTTGGGCCCAACCGCCACGTACAGTGGCCATCGGCCCGGAGGGTGGCTGGGCTCCCGATGAGATCCCACCGGAAGTTCCGAAGTGGGGCCTGTCTCCGAATGTGCTGCGTGTCGAGACGGCAGCGATTGTCGGGGCGTCACTTGTTCTCGCAAGGGAGCCGCACTAGACCGGCAAACCCCGGCACGGCCGAATAAGATGGCTGCTCGGGTAGACCTGGGAGGCCCCGTTTGGTGGACAATTTCGGTGCTGCGCTGGGAATGCGGCTCAGGGCGGCGCGCCGCCAAAGGGGATGGTCCCTGGGTGATGTCGAGTCGAGCACAGGTGGTGAGTTCAAGGCATCGGTCGTTGGCGCCTACGAGCGCGGTGAGCGTGCGATATCGGTTCATCGGTTTGTCCGTCTCGCCCAGGTCTATCAGGTGCCGCCCGGGGAGTTGCTTCCCTTGACGCCGGCACAGAATGCGGTGATCGACCTGGATGCTCTGTCCTCTGATGGTGCCGATGATCTCGTCGACAGGTATCTGGCGGCGATTCAACTGCTTCGCAAAGAACCGGGTGGATCGGAGGTTCGTCAATCTGATCGTGCCATCATCAGCTCGCTCACCAAGTCGCCGGACGTCTCGGTCGCTGCC
>JAWWBL010000199.1:0-1942 GCA_033720975.1 Acidimicrobiia bacterium
CTGTCCCGCCTGATCGGCCGGCTGGTTTTCGGCCTTGTCGTCGCCATTGGCCTGGTTTATGCCCTGAATCAGGTGGGAGTGGCGATTGGCCCCCTTCTCGGCCTCCTCGGTCTTCTCGGACTGGCTCTGGCCCTGGCACTCCAAGAGGTATTGAGCAACTTCATTGCTGGCGTCATGCTCTCCCTGCAGAGACCATTCCGCGTCGGAGACGAGATCAAGACGGCTGGCTACGAGGGTCGTGTCGAAGACGTCAGTCTGAGGACTACGACGATGCGCACCTTCGACGGTGTCCAGGTTCATGTCCCCAACGCCACGGTGTGGGAGGAGCCGATAGAGAATTTCACAACACTGGGGCTGCGACGGACCACTCTCCCGGTCGGTGTTGGTTACGAGACCGACCTGGATGCCACCAAAGCCCTCCTCGTGGAAACTGTGCGCTCGGTGGAGGGCGTCGAAGCCGATCCGGCACCCCAGGCGTTCGTTCACGAATTCGGCGACTCCAGCATCAACTACGCAGTTCATTACTGGCACCAACCACAACGTGCCTCGGAGTGGTCGGTCCGAGACGAGGTCGCTCGGAAGATCAAGAAGGCTCTCGACAAGGCAGATGTCGAGATCCCGTTCCCACAGCTAGTCCTCCACATGGATGGGACGACCACGCCCGACGGCTGAGCCGGGCGGCGCCATTCAGCCCGTGACGAGCCTGTGTAGCTCCCACTCACCGTCGAACCCTTTCAAATTGTGGTGGCCGGCAGGTTCGAACCGATGGGTGGAGCCGAGGAGAAGATCTCGAAGCGATCTGGTCGTGTAGATCTCCCCGTCACCCGAGACCTGCTCGACACGAGCCGCGAGGTTGACAACGGCCCCCGAGACGTCGTCACCACGGACCTCGATCTCCCCGGCGTGGAGCCCGGCACGGATCGCGATCCCGCTATTGGACAGTTCCTCTCTCAACTTCGCCGCCGTTGTTATTGCTGCTGTTGGACTGTCGAAGATTGCCAGCACACCGTCCCCAGTCGTCTTGATGACGTTGCCGCCGCCAGAGGAGATGACCCGGCGTGAGATCTGATCGTGCGAATCCAATTGTGAGCGCCACTTGGCGTCACCGACGGCGGCAGAGGAGTGGGTCGATCCCACGATGTCGGTGAACAGGACCACGGCGAAAACGCGCTCGAGGGGAGCCTGGATCTCCGCGTCTGCCAGGAAGCGAATTGAGGCATCAGCCATCTCTCGCCAGTTCTCGCTCATCCAGAACATGTGGTCCTCCCCGTCGAACTCGACGAGCGTCGAGTTTGGAATGAGTTCGGCGAGGACCCGGGAGAACCCGACGTGATGGATCGAGGGATCGTCGACCGAGTGCGTGATGAGGGTTGGAGCGGTTATCAAGGGCGCCAGGTCCGTCACATCGACCCGTGCAACACTTTCGAGTTGCCGTTGGTACACGTCGCGGGTGCCGACCATTCGCATGAAGCGGGGGAGTAAAGCCATGCCATCAGGGTCGCCCGCGATGCTCGGCGATGTCTTCATCCAATCCTCGGCCACCGTAACCCCGACGGTGTCTACGAAGGTCGAATGGTCTTCGGGGGTTGCTAGCTGGTATTCGCCTGCCGGATTCAACTCCTTGGCGCGCGCGGCAGCGGATGCTCCCACCCTGGAGTTGCAGAGGACCAGCCGATCAACCCGCTCCGGAAACGTGGTGGCAAAAGCCACCGCCAATTGAGAACCGAAGTCGAAGCCGAATAGGCCAACTCGCTCGAGGCCGGCATCGTCCATCACCGCCTTGATGTCCAGTGTTCGGTCAGTAATGGACGGAGGGTCGGTGAAACCATCCGACAGGCCGTTGCCTCGATGATCGAACAAGAGGACTCGCAGGTTCGCTGCGAATCGTTCGTACAGCTGACGGAGCCTGACGAACTCCCAGTATCCCTCTAGGTGCCCCAAG
>JAWWBL010000200.1:0-1940 GCA_033720975.1 Acidimicrobiia bacterium
GATGATGAGAGCGAGGCGGAAGTCGCATCGGGACCGTCGGAGATCGACCTGCTCGTGGAGATAAGGGATGCGCTATCGCGGTGATGACACCCTCTGACCGAGCTTGGGGCGCGCTCCGCTGATGCCTGTGGCCGAAGAACCCGTCCTGGTGACCGGTGCGACAGGTTTCATCGGCTCCGAGCTGACCTCGCAATTGCTGACAGCCGGTTACACGGTGAGGGGAACGACACGGAATCCCGAGGAGAAGCTCGCCGCAGTACTCAATTCACTCGATGGAGCCAAGGAACGCCTCACCCTCCACAAGGCAGACCTAACCGAGCCGGGATCGTTCGAGGAAGCGGCGGCCGGTTGTGAATACGTGATGCATGTCGCGTCGCCTTACGTGGTCAATGTCGAGGACCCGAGGCGGGACCTCCTCGATCCAGCGGTGAACGGGACCCTCAATGTGCTGAACGCCGCTTCCAGGGCGGGGTCCGTGAAGAGGGTCGTGTTGACATCGTCGTTTGCCGCAATGATGCGGCCGGCCGAGCTCGGGGTTTTCACCGAAGAAGACTGGAACGACCGTGACAGCCTCGACAGGTCCCCCTACAACTACTCGAAGACCATGGCGGAGCGCGCAGCATGGGAATACGTAGATGGAGGTGGCGCAGGCTTCGATCTAGTCGTGATCAACCCGCCCGGTGTCATCGGCCCATCTCTGGTTCCCCGGGTAAACGAGACGGACAGCTTCTTCATCGGCCTGACCAACGGAACCCAGCCGGTCGTCGTGCTGGTCGACTGGCCGTTTGTCGACGTGCGGGACGTCGCTCTGGCACACATTCGTGCCATCGAGAGACCCAAGGCGTCGGGCCGCTACCTGACGGCCGCAGGCAACGCCACGAGTGCGCAGATAAAGGCCTACGGCCAGGAGGTGCTGGGCGACCGCTACAAGTTCCCCAGAATCCACCTGGACGGCCCGGTGGGGACCGCCATCGCTCGGGCGCTGATACGTCTGCAGCCCAGCTCCATTCGCGGATTCCTGTATGACACGGTGGGACGGCCCCACGTAGTGGACAACTCCAAGATCCGCCGGGAGCTGGGGATCCAGTTCCGGGATCTCGGCGACTCAATCCGCGCCACCTGGCGCGACCTCGACCGCCTTGGGTTTCTCGGACGCCGCGTGAAGACCGGAGACCTTGCAACCGGCTGACACCATCCTGTCATGGGTCAGTTTGCGTCTCGATGTGCCACTCCACTGCCGAGATGGTGTTGGGGAAGAAATGGTCGTCTCCGATCCGGTCGTAAAGCGCGTAGTCCCGGAGCCTGTCCTTCACCGGCCCTTTCAGCCCGGCGAAGGCGAAATCCACGCCGGCGCCGCTGAGCTCGTCCAAAACATCGGCGATGACCTCCGCCCCTGTGCTGTCTATGTCTGTGATGGCGTTTGCCACCACCACCACCCGGTCTATTCGCCGCCTCTTCGATGCCAGCATCCCGGTCAGTGTCCTGGCGAAATCCTGAGCGTTGGCGAAGAACAGGGGTGCGTCGTATCTGACCAGGAGCAGCCCATCGATGGGTTTCGCCTCCGGGTGCCGGTTGCGGTCGTGATACCCCGGCACGCCCGCCACCTTGGCCAGTTCGGTGCTGTGGGGCCGCCACTCCTTTCTCAGGAAATTCACCAGTGACAGGACCACCGCGAAGCCGATTCCTTGGAGCACTCCGAGAGTCAGCACAGCCAAGGCGGTGGCCAGGGACACGAGGAACTCTGATCGCCTCACCGACAGCAGCCACCTCCACTGCTTCCAGTCGAACAGCGAGAACGAAGCAGTCATCACGATGGCTGCAAGGGTCGGTGCCGGCATCTGCCCTATGACGTCGGGGAAGGCGATCATCAGAACCACAACACCTCCCGCTGCAACCAACCCTGTGACCTGCGTCTTGGATCCAACCGCCATGGCTACGGC
>JAWWBL010000201.1:0-1939 GCA_033720975.1 Acidimicrobiia bacterium
GTCGAACCGGTGCCCGATCCGGGTCGGCCCGCAGTTGTCGCACACGATCATCACGTTGGAGGCGTCGATCGGCATGTCCTTGTCGATGATCCCGCCCTGCATCGTCTGGCCGGTGGGCTTGGTGTGCCGCTTGGCGGTGTTCACCCCCTCGACCTGGATCTTCCCCTTGTCGGGGAACACCTTGCTGATCTTGGACTCGACACCGATGTCCTTGCCGGCGATGACCATGACGGTGTCGCCCTTCTTGAGTTTCATGAGACCTCCTGCGTGCGCGGTCGCTGCGGCCGACCGGCGATAGCTGCCGACCGACCGGCGTCTGTTCCTCCGGCAATCTCAGATCGTGCCCACGAACTCAAACGAAAATCCCCAGAGTCGCCACCACCGATGCCGCTTGGAGGCACCCGGAGGAAGTCGGTCGGCCATTGAAGCTGCATCATCAGAGCACCTCCGGTGCCAATGAAACGATTCGCATGAAGCGTTGATCACGCAACTCACGCGCCACGGGGCCGAAGATGCGGGTCCCGCGAGGCTGGCGGTTGTTGTCGATGATCACGCATGCGTTGTCGTCAAATCGGATGTAGGTGCCGTCGGGTCGTCGAGACTCCTTCTTGGTCCGGACCACGACGGCCCTGACCACCTCCCCTTTCTTGACTGCGCCGCCGGGATTGGCGTCCTTCACAGTTCCCACGAACACGTCACCTACGCCCGCATAACGGCGCGACGACCCACCGAGGACGCGGATGCAGAGAAGCTCGCGAGCGCCGGTGTTGTCGGCCACTTTGACGCGTGACTCCTGCTGGATCATCTGGCACGCTCCACGACCTCTACGAGCCGCCAACGCTTCTGCTTCGAGATCGGCTTCGTCTCCATGATGCGAACGGTGTCGCCGATGTTGGCGTCGTTCGTCTCGTCATGAACATGGAACTTGGTGCTGCGGCGCACGACTTTGTCGTAGCGAGGGTGCATCGTGGCGTTGGGTACTTCCACGGTCACGGTCTTGTCCCTACTGTCGGACACGACGACGCCGACACGCACCTTTCGGCTCTTCCTGGCTGTGTTGTCGGCCATCAGGCACCTTCCTCGTCGTCGGCATTGGGGCCGATCGACAGCTCTCTTTCGCGAAGGATCGTCAGGATCCGCGCGATCTCTGTCTTGACCGCCTTGAGGCGGGCGGTGTTGTCCAATTGATTGGTAGCCACCTGGAAGCGAAGGTTGAACCTCTCTTCCTTCGCCTCGGCAAGGCTCTCCATGAGCTCCTCGTTGGTGAGTTCCCTCAACTCGGCGACGTTCATGTCTCCTCCCGAGTGACGAACCTGGTCTTGATCGGGAGCTTGTGGCCCGCCTTTCGCATGGCCTCCCTCGCGAGCTCCTCAGAGACACCGGCGAGCTCGAACATCACACGCCCAGGCTTGACCACGGCAACCCAGAACTCGGGGTTCCCCTTTCCTGATCCCATACGGGTCTCAGCAGGCTTCTGTGTGACCGGCTTGTCGGGAAAGATCGTGATCCACACCTTTCCGCCACGCTTGACGGCGCGGGTGATGGCAACACGGCTGGCCTCGATCTGGCGAGATGTGATCCAACCCGGCTCGAGGGCCTGAAGGCCGTACTCGCCAAAGTTGACCTCGGTCCCGCCCTTGGCGACGCCGGACATGCGGCCGCGATGAGTCTTGCGGTGCTTGGTCCTCTTGGGCATCAGCATGACCGACTACTCCTCTTCCGTCCCGGCATCGGCTGTCTCCTCCACGACCTGTTCCTCGAGTGCGCTCTCGTAGGCCACCTCAGCCTCGGCAGCCGTGGGGCGACGTCCGCCACCGGCCTCGATGAGCTTGCGGCCGCCTTCGTCGGCGCCGGTCTCGACGACAGGGCGCTTGCCCCCACCAGCCTCGATGAGACGGGGGGTCTTCGTGCCCTGGCCGGCCAGCTCCTCTGCCCTCGA
>JAWWBL010000202.1:0-1914 GCA_033720975.1 Acidimicrobiia bacterium
GGTCGCAGAATTCGCCCGTATGCGACAACTACGCCGAGGTCGAAGTCGCCGTTGTCGGAGATCGACTTGGCAATCTCTGAGGACTTCGCAGGTTGGGCGACCTCGATGCCGAGGTTCTGGGCAGTCATCTTGACCGGGGGTGGTGTGGGAGTTCCGGATCGCCCCTTCGGCCGGTCGGGCTGTGTCACGACCAATCCGACATCGAAGCGCTCGGCCAGCCGTTCCAGCGTGGGGACTGCTGACTGGGGCGTGCCCAGGAAGACGATCCGCGTCATTCGGAGATAGCCAGGCCCAGGGCCTCCTCCCTGAGCTCCTTGAGGGCCTTCTTGCGAACCGGCTTGTCGAGACGATCGAGCAGAAGCTTTCCGTTGAGGTGGTCCACTTCATGTTGGAGAACACGGCCCAATAGCCCGTCGCCGGCGTACTCGACCTCGTTTCCGTCGAGGTCCAAGGCCTTGACCCGGGCGAAACCGGGGCGCACGATTTCCCAATAGCGACCGGGCACCGAGAGGCAGCCTTCCTCGTACTCCCACTCGCCGCTGGTCTCGACGATCTCGGGGTTGATCATGACTCGCGGGCCAAGCTCGTCCTGGGCGTCGAAAACGGCGACGGTCTTGGTGATGCCGATCTGGTTGGCGGCGAGGCCAACTCCTGGGGCTTCATACATGGTCTCGATCATGTCCTCGACGAGAGTGACGATGGTGTCGTCGATGACTTCGACGCGATTCATCTCCGTGCGGAGCACGGGGTCGCCGAAAGTTCGAATCGGGTAGATCGCCAATGAGGATCCTGGGACTGGGGAGCCAGAGAGTAGAGGTTCAGTTGCCGGTTTCGTGATTAGGGCGCGTCGAAACCAGCCCGGTGCCTTGCAGTCTGTCGTGGGGGTGCCACCAGATTCTGAGGCGGGGTGGTGGGGAAGGGGCCACCCCTATCTAGGTCGGCTTGGTTTTCGGAATCGGATCCGTCCGTGGTCAGGGTGCCGACGAATGTGGAAACCCCTTTCGTGGACCACTATCTGATGGTGGAACCAGCAGAGAGTGACCAAATTGCCCGGGTCGGTCCTGCCGCCCTGTGACCAGGGGACGACATGGTGGACCTCGAGGCGATGGCGGGAGTCGCAACCATCGGCGGCGCATCGATTCCCGTCGCGGTGGATGATCGCTCGCCGTAGAGCCGGTGGGGCGGTCCGGCGGCTCCTCCCGTATGTCATGGGCACGCCGTCTTCGCTCTGCGCGACGACCTCGGTTGAGGTATCACACAGAATTGTCGCCAATGCCTCTCGCCCGACGTTGGGACCGGCCTCGAGCACAGCTGACTGACCGTCCGCGTCGACACCGCGCTCAGCATCGACAAACACGGTCACTTGGGCCGGTGTGGGCTCATCATGAAGGGCGAGCTCGACGAGAGCCGTCGCCTTTCGCCAGGACGAATCGCCTTTGGATCCGTCGGGCAGGTCCGGGAGCTGATCAGCCTTCTCCTGAAGCACCTTGTCCACGATTGCGCCTGAGTGGCCCTCCAGACCACCCCAAAGCTTCCACCAGGACTCGTCCAGGCTCGGCTGGATGACAAGGAACCGGTCGTCCCCAGTCTTCACCTGGTCTTCGTCAGCTACTCGGACTCGCTTCGCCGCCTCGCGACGGACGCCGGCAATGTCGAGATGTTCCATCGGCCCGACATCGTCCGGTATACGGGATACCGCCGAAACGCGGTCGAACGAGACTTCGCCGCTCGCCAGCATCGCTCGCAGATCCGGCCTGGCAACAGTGCGGCGCATCGTCCTCACCATCTCACGAGCGGTGTCGAGGCCGATATCGAGGCTCATCGCTGTCCACTCGGAAAGAGAGCGACAGCCGTCCGCGGTCGGCACTTGCCGACGATCCAACTCCTCGAGGATCTCGAGCTCGCCAGCGGCCA
>JAWWBL010000203.1:0-1904 GCA_033720975.1 Acidimicrobiia bacterium
CACGACGACCTCTGAGACATGAGCGCACGAGCCGCGTGGCGGCTCGAACAGCTTGGATTCGCACACGCCTTGGACTATCACCACGGCAGGAAGGATTGGGAGTCGGCCGGCCTACCCATGGAGGGGACCGATGTCGCAGGTCCGACTATTGCCGATGCCCTGAGCCACGATCCGCCAACGATTGACCTGGGGTCCACTGTTGGTGACGCCCGTGCCCTTCTCGGTGAGGGCGCTACCCAGGTGATAGTTGTCAATGACGTCGGCATAGTGATGGGAGTGATGCGAAAGGAGAGCTGGGAGCGTCCCGACGGGGATCTTGTCGAGGATGCGATGCGACTTGGGCCGTCCACCGTTCGACCTGGCTCTCAGCTCGCACCTCTGGTCGAGCGAATGAAGAAGAAAGATGTGGAATCCGTGATCGTCTCGGATCCGGAGGGTCATCTCATCGGAGTGCTGGTACGGGAGACTGGATCGGCCGTCGTCGCCGGGGAGATAGAGGAGACCTTCGAGACTTGTGAGTCATGTCCTGGATGGTGGCGTCACCGCGTGAAGGACAGGCGGGAGTCCGTCTAGGCAATGTGCCGGCTTCGCCCACCGTCTAGGCCCCTTTAACGCGATCCGAGCGCCCGCCGGGCACCTGCGGGCGCGGGCCACCACCGGCCCCGCGGAAGCCACGGGCCCCGAGGGAGCCGCAAACCTCAGGTAGGTAGCGGCCATATAGGGCGCTAACTCTCTCAAGAAGGAGAAGCCCGGATCTACAAACAGGCTTAATCCACCGGCACCAACTGAAACTTCTTCGACGAATGCATCTGAATTCCGAAGACACCAAATCCACACTGTGCTCCTTCAAGTGTCGGAGCGCGGTGTAAAGGGGTTCTTCAGGACGTTGCCGGCTTCGCCCACCATCTAGGGCCCTTGTAACATCATGGCTTCCCTGGGGCCCATAGCTCAGCCCGGTTAGAGCGCATCCCTGATAAGGATGAGGTCCGTGGTTCAAGTCCACGTGGGCCCACTCCCAAGGTTCAATGGACCCTCTGCATCTGAGAGCAGTCGTCCTATCCCTCGGCGATGAGCATGCCGACGCCAAACAAGATGGGGTAGATCATCAGAACAGCTGGTAGGTCAGACTTGAAGATGACCGGATATGAGAGCCAAACGGCGCTCCATCCGATCGCGATGTACCCAACCCAGGATGGGAGAAGGCCGGAGCGGAGGACCGCCCACCCGAACCCCGCTGCCGCGATGAGCCATGGAACCTCGGCGAACCAGACGAATGAATTCTGCGCCAAATCATTCAGCGGTGCGTAAACCTCCGGAACCGAGCCAGTCTCCGCCCAACGTTCCCCGGCCCAAACCGTGATCGTCCCGTCCGAAACGACACGAAACACACCTGCCGCAGACGCCAGCACCCAAAGTGCATACGAGACAGTGGCGATGGTTCGCTCGCCGACCTCGGTGAGCGATGCCGCCAGAACCCCGAAGCCAATCAGTTGAAGGATTCCGAACAAGGCGAGACCCCTCATCAGGGTTCGGAGAGCCACTGCATCCCTGCCGATTCCCTCGACACCCATGAATCCGGCGCTCAGCCCGCGTATTTGGCTCCGCGAGACGACAAGGGCGAACACCACCCCCAAAACACCAACAGACGCCAACAGAGCGATGCCGCCCAGACGCAACTCGAAGCTCACTAACGAAGGTCTACACGATCGGCACCGTATCCGTCGATTCACGGCTGGCCTAGGCTCAGGCTCCGGTCAAGGAGGACTCGTGTGACGCTGGAAGTTCATGTGCGGGCGTGGTTTGGCGCCTGGCAGGAAGGGAACTACCGGGAGATCCCGGTCACCGATGACTTCACCCACATCAGCCCCTTCGGGACCGTCGAAGGCAAGGCTGCCTATCTGGAG
>JAWWBL010000204.1:0-1899 GCA_033720975.1 Acidimicrobiia bacterium
GCCAGCCGGGGAGGACACGTGATCCTGCTCCAAGTCTACGCCGCCGGGCTCCTGATCATGGCGCTGGGCTGGTCCTACTACTTCCAGCGCCACCACGGCGAGGACAACCAGCACGACCTGGCGGCGGTCACGATCGTGTGCTGGCCGGCGGTCGTGTGGCTGGCGGCGACGCTGGTCCTGATTGGGGTGCTGATGCTGGTTTCGAGCGGGATTGCGCACACGCTGGCGGCCGTGCGGCGGCTGGTTCGGAGGGTGTGCAAATGACCCGTCAATACAAGAAGGACCCCGACGCCGCGCAGGTGGACGCATCCATCGAGGTGCTCCTGACTGTGGCGCGGACCCTCGTGAAGGTGGACCACCACGGTCCAATGACCGCAACCGAGCGGGACCGGATCGCCTCCGTGTACCTGCGCAGAGCGATGGATGTGTGTGATGAGCGTTGACGACGAAAACGAATGGCGAGAGATCCAGGAGCAGATCCGGGATCTGATTCAGACCCGAGACCAGGCACACGCACTGACGGCGCTGGTTGCCGAGGTTGCCGAGACCGTTGTCCGTATGGGCGGAGACAACTCGACCAGGGCGGCGCTTTTGGCCGTTACCTCCGCCAGGCACATCGTCGAGACGGTGCCGCTGGTGTCGGCGCGAGAGGCCGTGAGGCTGGCGGCCAGAAAGAGCGAAGCTGCCAGTACCTTTCTGGGGAAACTGGGCGTGCGTATTCCGAAGGGGGAGGCATGACCGGCTTCACCCGCGGACACCTCTACGCCATCAGCTCGAGGTATGCCAAGCGCACACCCAAGCGTCCCGAGAATCGGGTCTGGCTTCGCCCGGCGCCATGGTCCCGAGACAATCGCCCGCTGCTGATGTGTCGCCGGTGTGATACGTGGCGTCGGCACACGGGCAAGGGCGGGAACGAGTACGGCTGCGTGACCTGTGGCCGGGTTCGGCGGTGGGGGGCGAAGTGAGGAAGCTGGTTCTGCAGATGATGGACAGCGGTGCGACGGTAAGGATAGGTCTCATCACGGGCCAGGAAATCGCCGGGCGCATCACCGATGTGTCCGACCTGGGCATCGCCGTAGCGGTAACCGAGGCCGGGCAAGTTCTCGGGCCAGGTGAGAGCCCCGTCCTTTGTTGGCCGTGGGGGAGCATCCTCATGTTGGGAGACGACTCGCAATGACTGGCGACGACCCCCTGCACAAGAAGGGGCCATATCGGTGAACCGCCCCAAGACCCGAGCCGACTGCATCAACGGCCCCCGCCCCTGCCCCTGGCTCGGGTGCAAGTACCACCTACTCCTGGACGTGGACGACAACGGGACGATCTGGATCCACGCCGACGCCAATTGCAAACGAACCATCCCGCCCTGGGGAAAGATGGACCCAGAGCAAGAACAGGAGCTGATGAGCCTGATGGACACGCACGAGACATGTGGACTTGATCTCGCCGACGAGGGCGGGATCACGGCGGGTGAGGTGGCCCAGACTCTGGGCGTGGGAGAGCGGCGCATCTACGAGATCTCACGCCGCGCCAAGGGGGACGCCGACCCGAGCCGGCTCCGGAAACCAACCGGGACCGAAAAGCTGATGAAGCTGATGCGGGCCGTGGCGGCTCATCGGCGGAGGACGAACGGGCCCAAGCCCTGGAGCGTGAAGGCACTGAAACGGCAGTGGCTGAAGCTGGCCCGGGAGCAG
Organism: Acidimicrobiia bacterium; assembly: GCA_033720975.1. GTDB lineage: Bacteria > Actinomycetota > Acidimicrobiia > Spongiisociales > ZC4RG35 > JAWWBL01. Next base: position 1,692 of record JAWWBL010000204.1, read on the forward strand.
CGGGGCGAGCTGGCGCGGGGGTGGCGCAAGGAGGTTGGTGGTGAGTGACCGAGCTGAAGCCACCCACAGCCTCGGGGTCCAGACGATCCGGTTCTGGCACGCCCAGGAGCTGACGCGGCAACAGGTCGGCGAACTGCTCTGTTACCTACTTGCCACGTATGCCACCGAGACCGCCGACAAGGGCGAGGCCGAGCACTTTATCGACGCC
>JAWWBL010000205.1:0-1836 GCA_033720975.1 Acidimicrobiia bacterium
GGTACTACCTGAGGTTTGGGGTTTTGTTACTCCTGGCCCCACATCTCGTTGAAGACGGGGGAGCGGTCCAGTAGTTCTTTCGCGGTTCCCCTGTCGACGATCTTCCCATCTTCCATCACCACCACCAGGTCAGCCCTGCTCAATGCGGGGCGTCGATGGGAGACGGCGAGGACCGTCGTGTTGGGGTCCTGGGCAAACAGGCCATCCCAGAGCTCGGCCTCGGTCTCGACGTCGAGGGCGGAGGAGAGATCGTCGAACACCAACAGCTCGGGCGAGCGGACCAGCATCCGGGCTGCCGCCGAGCGTTGCACCTGGCCTCCGGAGAGCCGCACGCCCCTAGGCCCGACCAACGTGTCATACCCGTCAGCCATCGACTCGATGTCCCGGGTCATAGTCGCCGTGGCGACCGCCCGCTCCAGTTCCTCATCGGTTGCCTCCTGGCCGAGAAGGAGATTGTCACGCAGGCTCATCGAGAACAGCCGCGGTGTCTGCGGTGTGTATGCGGCACGCGGCGGCACCATGAACGCGGCCGGGTTCTCCACGACCGAGCCCTTCCACCGGATCTCGGCGTCCGCCGGCAACAGACCGAGTATCGAGCGAAGCAGCGTGGTCTTGCCCGAGCCGATCTTGCCGGTCACCACCACGAAGCTGCCTCGTTGGATCTCCAGGTCGACATCGGAGATTCCCATTCCCGACGTGCCATGCCGGAAGGTGACCCCCATCGCCGACACCAGAGGCGCATCAGCATCGCCGGCCATGTCGGCGACGACGGGCACGTCCAGCTCCTCATCGAGTTGGAGGCGGGCTGCAAGATCCTGCCACGTCGCCCCCCGCATCAGCTCGACCTGCCTCTGAACAGACACCTCGGCTTGGCGGAGCCGTGCCAGGAAGATCCCGATGAACCAGGCCGACTCCGTCACAGCCTGCAGGAGGAACACGAACAGGCTGAATTGGCCCACGGTGAGGCCGGCGCCTGCCGTCGCTCCCAGCGAGTCGACGGCGAGGATCAGGATCAGCCCGGTACCGATGCTCACCGTGTTGTAGAAGACGGCTTCGATGCTGGCGGTGAAGGTGCGGTCCCTGACCATGCGGGTCTTGCGGTGGTCGTTCAACTCGACGAAGTGGTCGAGCATCGACTTCTCTGCATCGGCGACTTTGATCGACTGAACCGACGACAGCGTCTCGCCGAGGAATCCGGTGATTGCCTCTGTGGCGTCTCGAGCCTCGCGGCGGAATTGGCGAATCCTGGTCCCCAGCCGGCTTGTTATGACGACCACCACCGCGATAGGCGTAAAGACGATCGCAGTGATGGTCGGATCGATCGAGAAGAGGATGACGATTGCAACCATCGCCCCGATCAGGGCACCGACCAGGTCGACCGTGAAGTCGTAAGCCTCCACGGTGTGGTTTACGTCGTCCCTGAAGCGGCTCACGACCTCCCCGGGAGTCTCCTGAACCGGCTGGGCCCCGGGGAGGGTGTATAGCCAGCGCAGCATCGACCGGCGCATGGCGGCGCCCGTCCTGAAGAGAAGTCCCACGTGGATCCGGATGCCGGCGAATATGAACCCGAGCCGCGCCAGGACATAACCCCACAGCGCTGCAAGGAGCGTCGGAAGGTTCCATCCGGGTGCCTGCCCGGTGAGGCTGTCGAAGAAGTTGGCGGCGATGAGCCCGACGAGCATCGGCATCGTCCATATCGACACCCACATCAGCGTGCTCACCGCATACCAGCGGGGTGAGTTGCGGATGAACCGCCAGATCACTCGCCAGATGGGGGGCTTGGTGTCGTTCACGCCAGCACCTCCTCCATCCCGGCGGCGAGCAGACGCGAGAACC
>JAWWBL010000206.1:0-1656 GCA_033720975.1 Acidimicrobiia bacterium
CCACACCTCGCCGAGAACCTCCATATGAGTCTCCATGGAAGCGGTGTCGGGATGGACCTGGACACTCGTCATCTCGGTCCCGTCTTCGCTGAGAAATGCGTTGAAGGCAATGAGTTGAGGTTCCCGAGCCTCGACAATCTGAGACATCCGCTCGAAGTAGGCCTCCAGTTCTTCGACCTTGCCCTCTTTGACCTTGTACGAGGAGACGAAAATGAGCGGGGTCGGCATGAATGTCCTTTCTGCCGGGACTGTTGTCGTGAAACTAGCCAAAATGCCACACCTGCTGCCCAGTACACAACGGGGCTCATGCGGCCCGGCAGAAGAGTGCACACTGCCGGCTATGTACGGTCTGCAGGGTCTGGGTTTGGAGATGTGCGCGTGAAAGAGAATCCGAGGGACAAGCCCCGGTACGCGGTTTTCGTCGATGCTGCGGGGCGCCTCGGACCGACAGTCAGCGTGGCGCAGGCCCAAACCTGGTGCATGCGGAACGGCTTAGCCGCTCCAAAGACCATCCCCGAGCTTGGACCATGACCCAACAGGGAGCTGAGACTCGGATTCGAAGTGCGGATGCGTCCGGTAGTCGCCAGTCGACTCACAGTTTGGCCCGGCGAACCCGTCGGAAGTCGGCGATCTAGGCGCCGATTCAATGTGGGCCAGAACCACTATCCGCTCGCCGTCCAGCCGTATCTGATAGCTGGCCAGATCCCTAGGGGCAGGGCCGGCCACATACCGTCCATGGGTATCCCAACGCGAACCGAAAAGCAGACCGTCGATGGTCCGACTCGATGGGCACCAAGCCACCGGCTCTTCCGGATTGTGGGTGGATTCGGCCTGCAGGACAGACACGGTGCCATCGAGGTCATGGACGACGAACACGGGACTCCCGTCGGTGAGCAACCCCGGCTCCACACTGCCGACTGGCGGAAGGTCAAGCACACCCAACCCGGCATCCACTTCTGTACAAGAAACCAGGGCCGACACCACCACACCAATCACGAATATCCGCGACGAACGGCTCAACTTTCACTCCCTCAAGCATTCAGAGGGCGGTCGCGAGGCACGGAGCCGCCATGGACTGAGGGATCGCAGAAACAGGGTCGGCAGAGCCCTCGCCTCTGCCTCCAACTCTACTAGCGACCCACCACAGCGCAGCCAAGATCACAAGGCTCTCGTGTCCATAAGTGCCGTTGTGTGCGGCTCTGATGGTCTTGGGGTAGTGGGGGCTGAGGTAGGTTCGGGCGTGTTGTCGAGTTGGTGGCGTCCATGCAGAGCATTGCGTTCAGTGTCGATATCGATCGGCCCGTGGAGAGGGTCTTCGAGTTCACGAACGATCCTCAGCTAACGCCGCTGTGGCAGACCGGCGCCGTGGAGGAGGTTCTCACTCCAGACAATCCTGTCGGAGTTGGAGCCAAGATCCGTCGCACTGTGAAACGAGGAGCACGGACTGTCGTGTCGGAGGGAGTCTGTGTCGAGTTCGTGCCAAACGAGAAAGTGGTTTGGGAGATAACCGCTGGTAGCCCCCCGCGAGGCAACGTGATCACCTACGCGCCGATCAATGGTGGTACGCGTTACACCTTTTCGTTCGTTCCAAAGGGTTGGCTTGCAGTCTTATCGTGGCCCCTCAGGCCTCTTCTATCCCGTGCGCTCACCCGAGTC
>JAWWBL010000207.1:0-1626 GCA_033720975.1 Acidimicrobiia bacterium
GAATTCCCACAACCGCTTCTGCATCGCTTTTCTTCCGCGATGGAGCCGGGACATCACAGTCCCGATCGGGATGTCGAGGATCTCCGCGATCTCCTTGTAGGAGAAACCTTCCAGGTCGGCGAGCAAGACCGGCATCCGGAAGTTCTCCGGCAATTCCTCAACGGCCTGCTTTATGTCGGACTCGACGAGGCCGTCGAGCACTCGGTCTTCCGTGGTGCGGGCCGCCTCGGCCGATTCCTCAGACCCGATTCGCCGGTAGAGATAGAGGTCCTCTACATCGCCGAGATCGACCTCGGCCGGCCGTCGTGACTCCTTCCGGTACTTGTTGATGTAGGTGTTGGTGAGGATCCGATAGAGCCACGCCTTGAGGTTGGTCCCTTCCTGAAAGGTGTGATAGGCCCGGTAGGCCTTGAAGTAGGTCTCCTGCACCAGGTCCTCGGCGTCGGCAGGATTCCTGGTCATCCGCAGAGCAGCCGAATAGAGCTGACGGGTGAATTGCAGCGCATCTCTCTCGAAGTCAGCCTGGTCAGCCATGGGGATGGGTGACGCTAGTGGGCGGATGACGATTGTCAGGTCGGAGCCGGAGAGGGGAGTCGAACCCCTGGCCTATTCATTACGAGTGAATCGCTCTACCACTGAGCTACTCCGGCGCGACCGGGAATGTTAGGTCCGACCCGGACCGTGCGTGGATGAGGGATCAGCCCTCGGCGCCCAACGCGCTGAACAGATTGGCCAACACCATTTCCCTTCGCAGGTTGAGCTGAATGTCGACCACGGCATCCAGGACCGACTCGGCGGATCTCACAGCTCTCCGCGGTGCGACCTCGGTGAGAGACGTCAATGGGACATCGGTGTTCTTGACGGGGCCCCCAAACTGGAGGGCCGCGGAGTCGGCATACCACGACGCGAGGATTTCGAGCCCGCTGACCAACAACGACATCTCAGTCCTCCGCCGGGCTCTCTGAGCTTTGTCTTTAGCTATGCCGTCGGGCACCGAGTCTTCGACGAGTGGTGCGAGCTCGGCCAGCACGACCGAAGCGAGGCGCTGGCCATCTCCGGGGTGGGGTGTGACCTTGCCCGGGATCGAGAGCCAGAGGTCCCGGAAGCTGACAACCTCCGGCCGGGTCATCAGGGACATTGCCAGTCCGGGGCGTCCGCCGGCCACAACCGCCACACCCTCGGCCTCCGTGGGCTGGAGGCCACGATCGACCAGGGCGGCTGCGATCGTCTCCTGAGGCACACGGCCCAGGTGAATGCTTCGACACCGGGACGCGATGGTCGCTGGAAAGTCGTCCTCAGACTCCGAGGCCAAAAGGAAGACCACGGATGACGTAGGTTCCTCGAGGGTCTTGAGCAGTGCATTCGCAGCAGATTCAGTCATGGATCCTGCCTCCGGCATCAAAAACACCGTGCGATCAGCCTCGACAGGGGTCATGGACGACCGCGCCACCACCTCCCTCGCCTGATCCACACCCAGGCTGGTTGCTCCCTCGGGCTCGAGAATCGTTAGATCGGGGTGAGCGCGGCTCATGGCGAGACGCTTCGCACGTGGGTCTTTCTCAGCACCGAGCAACCCGGCCGCAAACCGAAGGGCGACGGTCTCCTTCCCCACCGATCGCGGACCCA
>JAWWBL010000208.1:0-1622 GCA_033720975.1 Acidimicrobiia bacterium
AGCGGTTGACGAGGGCTCCACCCGAGTTGCCAGGATTGATCGCGGCGTCGGTCTGGAGCATCGACAGGCAAAGCTCTCGGTCGGTGCAGTTGGTCCGGTCGACCGCCGAGATGATGCCGGCCGTGACTGTTGATTCGAGTGTGAATGGGCTTCCCACAGCGACCGCCAGCTGGCCCACTCGCGGTTTTTCAACGCTGAATGAAGCCGGAACGAGGTCTGTCCTCTCGACCTTGATCACGGCAATGTCCACCTGAGGAGCGACACCGATGACCTCCCCCTCGGTCTGGGCTCCATCGAGGAACCGCACGCGCACCGTCTCTGCGCCCTCCACGATGTGGGCCGCGGTCACGATCAAGCCATCGTTACTGAACACGACTCCTGAGCCAATGCCGGACTCCGACTGGATGTTCACCACCGATGGAAGGATCACCGCTGCTGCGTCGGCGACAGGCTCTTCACCCCGGTCCCGTAAGGCGGAATCCGTCGGCGGTGGGGTTGCCTCCGGCGGCTCGTCTTTCGGATCGGATGAAACCAGGTAGACACCCACAACCACCAGGGCCACCAGAGCAAAGTAGGCCACCGAGCCAAGAAGGCTCTGCCACTTCTTTCGGCTGTCGTTGGAAGGATCGGTTGCACTCATGTCGGATCGCATCTCATGCCTGAAGGCCTCTTGGTCAGCCGAGCGGGCTCTCGTCCGGTGGCTGGCCGTCCGAGGCGTCGTCAGGCAGCCAGACAATCATATGGGTGCCGCCATTCCTGTCGACCGGATAAGCCGACAGCCGTCCCCCGTGAGCCTCAGCGATCTGCGCCACGATCGACAGCCCGAGCCCGCCGGCGGCGGACGGGGTCTCGCCTGGGAGACCGGGGCCCTCGTCACCCACACCCAACCAGAGCCACCCATGGGCGCGGCCACAACCGAGGACGACGGTCGAGCGTGCAGGCGCGACTTTGATCGCGTTGTCGACGAGATTGGTCAAGGCCCGGTCGAGCGAAACCTCCACCCCTCGGGCGGTCACCGCCTCCGTGGTGGTGGACAGGTGAACGTCGACGTCTGTAGCAGCCGGGCGGAACTCGGCTGCTTTTGCTTCCACGAGACTCGCCAGGTCGACAGCAACCGCTTCGGCCCGGCCTATCTGGAGCCGAGCAGCCGCGAGCAGACCCTCGATCATCACCGCCATTTTCTCGACGTTTCGCTTGACGATCTCGCCGGCGCGCCTCCAGTCCTCCACCGTGGCCTTCGGGTCGGCGGACACCAATTCGACGTTGGACTGCATCACGGCAAGAGGTGTCCTCAGATCATGGCTGGTATCGGCCAGGAAATCCCTTTGACTCTGGAAAGCTCTCTCCAAGCGCTCCAGCATGTCATCGAACGTCCTGGCGAGCCTGGTCAGTTCGTCGTCCGGACCGATGAGGTCGATTCGCCTGCTCAGGTCGGACGCCTGTATCTCGGTGGCGACGCTGGCGATGTCGTCGATCGGCTTGAGGGCACGGCCCGACATCACCCACCCCACGAAGAGGCTCACCAGGAAGAGGGCTACCAGCGCAATGACGGTGAATTGGGCGACCTCCTGTAGGACCATCTCGTTGTAGATCGTTTCGATCGCTCGTACCTGGCGCTCCTC
>JAWWBL010000209.1:0-1621 GCA_033720975.1 Acidimicrobiia bacterium
ATCGTCTCGAGGAGGTGCTCGAGGGTCGGAGGATGGATGCTCGCGAGGCCGCCAGCCTCATAGGCATGCATCCAAACGCCCTTCGTTACGCCGCCCCTACCGGACGCTTCCTGATCCATTGGGACGGCGCTCGACAACCGCTGATCTGGAGCGTGCCGGCTCCGCAGGTCGAACCGTTCGAGGCTCGAGTCGAGCTTGCCCGTCGTTTCCTGCATTTCTTCGGGCCGGCCACAAGCCAATCGTTCTCATCATGGGCTGGGGTCACGCAGAGCGCGGCGGCCGACGTGTTCCATGCTCTTTCCGGCGACCTCACCGGTGTGGACACGCCGATCGGGCCAGGGTCGATTCTCGCCGAGGACGAGCCCAAGTTCCGTAGCAGGAATCCGGCGTCGTCGACCCGACTCTTGCCCAGCGGCGACACCTATTACCTGCTGCAGGACGACGACCGGAAGCTGTTAATCCTTGAGAAGCAACACCGCAACCGACTTTGGACTTCTCGTGTGTGGCCCGGGGCAATCCTCCATGAGGACGAGATAGTCGGGACGTGGCGAAGATCGCAGAACAAGGTGAGCCTGGACCCATGGAGGAAGCTAGGTCGAGCGAGTCGAGACGCCATTGAGCGCGAGGCGATCTCGCTCCCGATTCCTGGGCTACACGCATCGATCGACGTGCGGTGGGAGTAGAAGCCATCGTACACACTTGTGAGATTGGGACTTGAACAGTGTCGACCAGCACTATGTGGATTGGAGTCACCCCAGCAACAGTGTCACACCGACGACTGCCGGGGCAACTAGGACAAGCGCCGGGATGCCGAAGGCGAGCACCAGGAGCCAAGCCAGAGACCAGATGATGGCGAAGCGGCTGACCGCCGGAGAGATAACGCCGGTTTGGAGCAAGGCCGCTCCAAACCCTGCCGTCGCCGCCAGCGATAGGGCGATGTAGACCCCTTGCATCCCGTTGGTCCAACCGCGCAACACGGTGTAGATCTCCGGCGTGACGCCCGTGTCCGCCGCCTCCCTGATCGCCCACTGCCCAACGGTGAATCCGAACGACGCTTCCAACAAGGCCAGAACAACCGCCACGGTCACGACGACGAGCGAGACCTTGGCGAGGTATTGGTCTCCGGCGTCGGCCAGCACACGAGTGAGCGTGGCGAAGCCGATCAACAGGCTCGTCCAGGCAACAGCCCAGAGAATGTTGCCGATCCCGGAGACACGCACATAAGGCCCCATCTCGACGAGCGACCCACGCAGCTGGGCTCCAAATGCTCGGATTGCCCCGGTTGCGATCATGATTCCCGCCGCGACCAGGCCAAGCACCAGAGGGGCGACCAGAAATCCTCCGGACAGACGAGAGAGGTCAAGCCTCACATACGGCTCGGTTCGTTGGCTACTACCCCATTATCTGCAGACCTTCCCTGGGTGTAAAGGCCACCAATGAGCTTCAGCTGGCTTTCAGTCAGCTTGGCCCGGGAGCAACGTCACGAGCTCGTGGACTCCTTCGATCCCCTTCAGCTGAGCCGTCCGAACCTCGCCGAAGCGAAATCGAGGATCGTCACTAAGCAGAGCTCGCACCGGGGCTGAGACCACTACTTCACCGCCAGCAGCAGCTGCAGCGACCC